>JBKGHI010000271.1:0-11216 GCA_046520405.1 Myxococcus sp. 1LA | reverse complement strand
GAGTGCGCACGCTTCACCTCGCGTGCGCATCTCGCGCAGTCCAACTAGGCCGGCGGCGTCTCGCGCTCCCAGTGGCGGCGGGCGATGGACTCGGCGAAGAGCTGGCCGAAGCCCTTGGTCTCCACCTTCGGGCTGCGGACGACGCCACGCGTGGCGTCCAGGCCCTTGGCGGGCGCCGGCGCCAGGTCGCTCACGCCCGCGGCGTCCAGCAGGCTGGTGGCGTCCGCGGAGAGCGCCAGCGCCTTGCAGTGGACGTAGGCCTCACGCACGAAGTCCACCGCGAGCGGCGCGCGCCGCAGCGCCTCGACGCTCTTCGCGCCACCGGGCACGTAGACGGCGTCGTACATCACCGAGGACGCGGAGGAGAAGGTCCGGAGGGGGCGCTCCTCCCGGCCCTCCTGGCTCGTCACCGGGCTCAGCGTGGGGCCCACCAGCTCCAGCGTCGCGCCGCGCTCCGCCAGCGCCTTGCGCACGCCGTCCAGCTCCTTGCCCGCGAACCCGTCCGACACCAGGGCGGCAATCTTGCGCGTGCGGATGGAGTCATGCGGCGAGTTCTCCATGCTCAAGGCAGGGGACGCCTCCACCGAGGGTGCCCCCTTCTTGCCCGCGGCCTTGGGCGGCTTGGGAGGCTTGGACACCTTGGGCGGCGTGACGCCCACGGCGCGCGCCACGCGCACCGCCAGCTCCGGGTCCACGTTCACCAGAATCTGGTTCACCGTGCGCTCGCGAATCTCCACGCGCTCCACCTTGGCAATCTCGAACGCCAGCGCGGCGATGAGGTGGTCCTGCTCCGGCTTCGACAGGCTCTTGTAGAAGAGGGTGGCCTGGCTGAAGTGGTCGCTGAAGCTGCCGCTGCGCGCGCGAATCTTGTGGCCCTCCACGCGCTCCTGGAGGTGGCGGAAGGACTGCGAGGGATTCGCCAGCACCGGGCAGCCGCCGCCCAGGGTGTTGGGGTGGTAGTTGGCGCGGGAGGTGGGAATGGCCTGCCGCCCGAAGCCGTCCTGCTGGTGGTTGGTGACGGGGCACACCGGCTTGTTGATGGGCAGCTCGGCGAAGTTGGGGCCGCCCAGCCGCGTGAGCTGCGTGTCCAGGTACGAGAAGAGCCGCGCCTGCATCAGCGGGTCATTGGTGAAGTCGATGCCGGGGACGACGTTGGCCACGCAGAAGGCGACCTGCTCCGTCTCCGCGAAGAAGTTGTCCGGGTTGCGGTTGAGCGTCAGCTTGCCCACGCGCTGCACTGGCACGAGTTCCTCGGGGAGGAGCTTGGTGGCGTCCAGCAGGTCGAAGCCGTACTTGAGCTCGTCGCCCTCGGGAATGAGCTGGAGCCCCAGCTCGTACTCGGGGAAGTCGCCCTTCTCAATGGACTCCCAGAGGTCGCGGCGGTGGAAGTCCGGGTCCTTGCCGGACAGCTTCTGGGCCTCGTCCCAGGCGAGCGCGTGGTTGCCCAGGAGCGGCTTCCAGTGGAACTTCACCAGGGTCGCCTTGCCCTCCGCGTTGACCAGCCGGAAGGTGTGGACGCCGAAGCCCTCCATCATCCGGAAGCTGCGCGGAATGGCGCGGTCCGACATCAGCCACATCACCATGTGCGTCGTCTCGGGGACGAGCGAGACGAAGTCCCAGAGCGAGTCGTGCGCCGAGGAGGCCTGGGGGATTTCGTTGTGCGGCTCGGGTTTGACGGCGTGGACGAAGTCCGGGAACTTGATGCCGTCCTGGATGAAGAAGACGGGCATGTTGTTGCCCACCAGGTCGAAGTTGCCTTCCTCCGTGTAGAACTTGGTGGCGAAGCCGCGCACGTCACGCACGGTGTCCGCCGAGCCGCGCGAGCCGCCCACGGTGGAGAAGCGCACGAACACCGGCGTGCGCAGGGACGGGTCGGTGAGGAAGCGGGCCTGGGTGTACTTCTCCAGCGACTTGTACACTTGGAAGTAGCCGTGGGCGCCCGCGCCGCGCGCGTGGACGGCGCGCTCCGGGATGCGCTCGTGGTCGAAGCGCATCATCTTCTCCCGGAAGTGGAAGTCCTCCAGGAGCGTGGGACCACGGATGCCGGCCTTCAGCGAGTTGTCCGTGTCCGAGATGGGAATGCCCTGGTCCGTGGTGAGGACCTTCCCTTCCGCGTGCATCCGGTGGGGTTCGAGGCTTTCGCTCTTGAGCGTGGTGGGCCGGGACTTCGCCGAGGGCTTGCGCGATTTCATGAGAGCCTGTCGCCAACGAGAGAGGTGAAGGCGCCGTCTACGCTGGAGAGGTGCTCATCGGGCCAGAAGGCTCGGGAGGACGTCGGCGAGTCGGCACTTGCTCGTGGCGAGTCGGCGGTGGCGCGCGTGGCAGTGTCCACCACTGCGCGCTCGGGCCCGCGGCGTCAGGCGTGCATCACGGGACGGCGGGCGCGGCCACGGCGGGAGCGGCTTCCCCGGCCGGAGCGGCGGCGGCTGCTTCTGCCTCCGCGCGAGCCTTCGCCTCCGCCAGGAGCTTGGCCTCGGCCGCCGCGCGATTCTTCGCGTCAGCCACGGCGACGTCCTTCATGGTCGCCAGGCCCTTCTCGAAGTCCTTCCCAATCATCGCGTCCATGTCCATGAACAGGCTCATCGCCTTGCTCATGAAGTTGTTCTCGCCGGACATGGCCCAGACGACCTGGGTGCCGCCTTCGGTGGGGCTGAACGTGAACGTGGTGGTGTTGGTGGCGGCGAAGGGCTTGATGAACTCCAGCCGGATGGTGACCTGCTCGTTGGCCTTGCTGTCGGTGATGGTCATCCGGCCCTCACCGACCTGGTCATTGCCCACCCAGGTGTAGTCCGCGCCCGTGCCCGACGCCGGGCCGGAGTACGTGCGCTTCTGCTGCGGGTCCAGACCGTCCCAGGGGGACCACTCGGTCCAGCGGTGGAAGTCGTTCACCAGCGCGAAGGCGACGTCCGAGGACACGGGGAGCACCGCGCTGCGCTGATAGGTGAACGTGTCCGGACGGGTGGCGACGAAGCCGACGAACAGCAGGATGACGGCGGCGAGACCGACGAGAATCTTCTTGAGCATGGGGGTGGGTCCTTTGGAGGCGGCCCGCGTCTTAGAGCGCGTCCAAAGGCCCACGCAAGTCACGCACAGCGGAACGGCTGTGACGGAGGATGCTTGCGGCTCAGCACTCCGGGAGGCCCACGCTGAGGTTGGCCACCTCCAGCACGTTGGCGGCCAGGCCGCCTCGCGCCGTCTCCTTGTACTTGTCCTTCATGTCGCGGCCGGTGTCGCGCATGGTCCGGATGACCTTGTCCAGGCTGACGAAGTGGCGCCCGTCGCCAGAAAGCGCCATGCGCGTGGCGTTGATGGCCTTCACGGAGGCCATGGCGTTACGCTCGATGCAGGGTACCTGCACCAGGCCGCCAATGGGGTCGCAGGTGAGGCCCAGGTTGTGCTCCATGGCGATCTCCGCCGCGTTCTCCACCTGGAGCGGGGTGCCACCCATGACCTCCGTGAGCGCGCCCGCGGCCATGGAGCAGGCGCTGCCGACCTCGCCCTGGCAGCCCACCTCCGCGCCGCTGATGGAGGCGTTCTCCTTGTAGAGCACGCCGATGGCGCCAGCGGTGAGCAGGAAGCGCACCACGCCGTCCTCGTTCGCGCCGGGCACGAAGCGCCAGTAGTAGTGCAGGACGGCGGGGATGATGCCCGCCGCGCCGTTGGTGGGCGCGGTGACGACGCGGCCTCCCGCCGCGTTCTCCTCGTTGACGGCCAGCGCGTAGAGGTTCACCCAGTCCAGCACGGTGAGCGGGTTGGTGAGCCCGGCCTCGGGGCGGCTGATGAGCTTCTGGTACATGCCCGCGGCGCGGCGCTCCACCTGGAGGCCACCCGGGAGGATGCCCCCGCTGGTGCAGCCCCGGCGCACGCAGGCCTGCATCACGTCCCAGACGCGCAGCAGCCCGGAGCGAATCTCCGCCTCGTCGCGCCACGTCTTCTCGTTCGCGAGCATGATGGAGCTGAAGCTCATGCGCTCGCGCTCGCAGTGGGCGAGCAGCGCGGCGGCGGACTGGAAGGGGAAGGGCTGCGGCGTGGTGTCCTTCGTCAGCGGGTCCTTGCCCGCGGCGGCGGCGGACTCGTCGACGATGAAGCCTCCGCCCACGGAGTAGTAGACGGCGGAGGCCAGCTCCACGCCGTCCGGGCCGGAGGCGGTGAAGCGCATGCCATTGGGATGGAAGGGCAGTGAGCGGCGGCGGTGCATCACCAGGTGCTCGCCGTCGCGGAACGTCACCTCGCGCTGACCCAGCAGCGCCACGCGCCCCTCCGCGCGCCAGCGGGAGATGATGGCGGGGACGGCCTCCACGTCCACGGCCTCGGGTGTCTCGCCCATGAGGCCCAGCACCACGGCCTTGTCGCTGCCGTGGCCCTTGCCCGTCGCGCCCAGGGAGCCGAACAGCTCCACCTTGAGCTTCGTGAGCCGCTCCAGCACGCCGGTGTCCGCCAGCTTCTGGGCGAACGTCCGCGCGGCCCGCATGGGGCCCACGGTGTGCGAGCTGGAAGGTCCGATACCAATCTTGAAGAGGTCGAAGACGCTGACGGCCATGGCGAGCGCAACATGCCACGTTTCCACTTCCGTCCCAGTGTCCCCCCGCCGAAGCACCTGTCACCGCGTGGACGGATGAACGTCCTTGCACGTCCAACGAGCGCGGGCAGGCGCACTCCAGGCGAGAGTCTTCCGCGCGGGGCGCGCGTGACGCGGTAGACGCGGCGCGTTGAGCGCGCGGCGTCTGGCTCGCCGCGTCGAAAGGGGTGGGCTCAGGCGACGGCGCGTCGTGGCGCGGGCGCCGTGGAGTCCTCCGCGCCATTTCGTTCCTCTTCGGCGAGCGCGAGCGACTTGCGGTACTCGGCGGCCTCGGCGACGCGCGTCAGCTCGAAGTCGCCGTGGTGGTTGCGCACGGCCTCGGCGATTTCGTCCAGGCTCACCCGGAAGAACTCCTTGCGCTCGTTGATGCGGTTGACGCGCCGGTTGGCGAACGTGCGGTGAAGCTCGGACTCCAGCTTGGGCGCGTCCTGGGTGCGGATGATGGCGTGGACGTCGAACTCGAAGGGGACGGAGGCGTCACCCAGTTCGTCGATGCGGTCCTGCGGAACGAGCCGCCGCGTCATGCCCACCTTGTAGACGTCTTCACCGAACGAGCCGATGTTGGAGATGACGTAGACGTGCCCGGTGCGGGTGAGCTGGGCCTGGGAGATGGCGCGCTGGCGCTCCAGGTCCTCGGCCAGCCGGCGCTCCAGCTCCGCGATGCGCTCCTGCAGCTTCTGCTGCTGCGCGCCGCTGCTCTGCTCGAACTCGACGCGGGCCTTGCGCAGGGCCTCCTCGTCGCGCCGGGCCTCGCGCTCGGCCTCGAGCCGGGCACGCTCCAGCTCGCGCTGCGCGGTCTCTTCCTCGCGCATCTGCTCGCGGATGCGCCGCTGCTCGTCCTTCTCCTGCTGGCGCTTCTCCTCGTACTCATGCGCGAGGTGCAGCTCGTCCAGCTTGAGGCTCACGTATTTGGCGTCGATGAAGCACTGCTGAATCCTGGCGAGCTCGGTGATGGCGTCGGCCGCCTTCTGGATGCGCGCCTCCATGGCCTTGACGTTCTTGTAGGTCACCTTGGCCACGCAGGCGTCCGCTTCGCCGTTGAACGCGCGCAGCATCAGCTTCAGCGTGCGCTCCGTCTGCTTGCGGCCCTCGGCCTTGCTGCCGTTGACCTCCCACTCCGTGGTGCAATACGCGGCCTTCTTGTCCTTGAGCATGTCCTTCTGCCGCTCGCGGATGTCCTCCAGGCGCCCCTCGTACTTCTCTGATGTGGAGAAGTTGTAGATGGGTTTGTAGAGCCCGTAGGAGCGGAGGACCGCCTCCTCCTCCAGCGGGCGCAGCTCCGCGGTCAGCCGGGAGAGGGTGTCCTCGAGCTGGGCACGCTCGACCTGGGCCTGCTGGCGCCGGACCTCCGCTTCACGGGCGGCGGTCTCCGCCTGTTCCCGGATGCGCCTCGCATCGGCCTGGGCCTGGTCCTTCGCCTCGGAGAGGGCGCGGTCGCTCTCCGCCTTCCTGCGCTCCAGGTCCGCCTTGGCGCTGCGGATGGCGGCGTCCGAGTCCTCCCGGGCCCGTGTCAGCTCCGCGGTGACGCGGTTGCGCTCCGCGGCAAGGGCGTGGGCGGTGTCGTCCTTCTCGCGCGTCAGCTCCGCGGCCACCCGGTTCCGTTCCAGGGCCAGCGTGTGCGTGGACTCGGCCTTCGCACGCGCCACCTCCGCGAGGACACGCTGGCGTTCCGCCTCTACGTCGAGCACGGGCTTGAAGCGCCTCTTCACGGCAGCCAGCCGGACAGCGGTGAAGACGAGCAACCCGGACGACAGCACGCTCACCAAACCCAGGACCCAGACGGCTGGTTGCATCGGTGTCTCCCCCTCGCGTCGCCCCCTCAGGCGAGGACGCGGATGGCCGCATCCACGGCCCAAGGTGGGGGCCGATGTTCTGACAACGCGCGTGCGTCTCGGAATCCCCCCTCGGGAGTATAGACTCCGCCGGACACACGAAGGGCCGGGATGCCGTCGGCTCCCGGCCCTCGTGAGCCGCACGGACGGCTACTGGTCGTCGCAGGGCGTGCCCAGGCGGGCGCCCTCGTACACACCGAGCTCGTTGTAGATGAGCGGCAGGTTCTCATCCACGGGCACCTGGCGCAGCTCCAGGCGCTTCTTGGTGTTTTCAATCCACAAGGCGGGCTTCGCCTTGTCGAGCAGCAGGCGGAGGTCGCCACGCTTGGTGGAGAAGATTTCGCCCTCCGAGTCGGAGATGACGTTGGTCATCTTCTGGGCCTTCAGGTTGCCGCGGGGCCCGATGAAGACGCGGTAGTTCTTCTTCTCCGCCTCGTGGAAGCCCCGGTCCACGAAGTAGTAGGCGCCCTTGGTGTCACGCAGCAGGGCGTAGGGCAGGAACTTCTGCGGGTTGGGCTGGAAGGCGGCCTTGCGCAGCAGCTCGGAGGCCGGCTCGACGTCCAACATGGTGAGGGGAATCTTCTTCTCACCGCAGGTCAGGGAGCAGGTGCGCTCCTTGCGGTCAATCTCCACGCTCGACATCACCCGCCAGTCGATGCCGCGGAAGTTGGGGTTCGCGCCCTTGTTGAAGAAGCGCGGGTCCAGGAAGGACGTGGCCGACGTGTACGGGCCGGGGTGGGGCACCTGGACGAACTGCTTCTCATCGCCGTAGTAGAGGACGGCGTTGGTGTCCTCGTCGTCGGGCGTGAGCGCCACGTAGTGGCCCTTGCCGTCGGTGCACACCGACGTGGCCTCCATCATCATCTTCTCGCCGAGGTTCGACTCCTTGCCCCAGGGGGGCGTGATGGGCTCGGCCGCCATGGCGGCGGTACACGCGAACGACATCGCCGCGAAGGCGAAACGCTGGAATCGCATCGTGAAGGCTCCGACTACAGGTTCTGCTTGAAGAACTTGGTGGCGAACTTGTCCTGGTTGGGCGCGTCCCGGTGGGTCGTCCAGATGACGCGGTCCGCTTCAATCCTGGGCTCCAGCCCGTTGCCGAAGCGGCAGCTCACCTGCTTCACCTTCTCCTGGATGGTCTGCTTCGCGAGGGCGGACGCCGTACACAGGTCCTTGAGGCTGGTCAGCGGCGTGCCACAGAAGCTGGAGATGCTCAGCTCCTTGAGCTGCTCCTCGTTGATGCTGCTCCAGTCGATGCGGGCGGCCACGGACGTGCCACACGCGTTGTTCATCTCCTGGAGGGTGCTGGCGAACTCCTTGTCGTGGCCGGACTCCTCGCCCTTGCGGTCGAAGGCCATCAGCTTCGTCAGGGTGCCGTCCTTCAGCTGCTTCTGGTGCAGCGCGTAGACCTCCTCGGCCTTCAGCGCGGCGGTCTTCTTCTCGTCGTAGGCCAGGCGGATGGGGCGCTGGCGGCCGGGCACGTAGAGCTCGTACTTCGTGTCCCGCACGTGCAGGGCCGTGTACTTCCGGCCGTGCCACTGGGTGCTGTAGTTGAACTGCTCGGTGCTGCGGGTGCTCCAGTCGTTCAAATCGTAGGGGAACACCAGGCCGTCGAACTCCGAGCCCGTGCCCTTCACGCGAAGGATGAACTTCTTGTCGGAACGGGGCGTGAGCGGCACCACGGCCACTTCTTCGCCCTCCGAGCCGGAGTACACCTTGCCAGCTTCCACCGGCGCGGCGGCCAGGGCCTGCGACGCCCCCAGCGCGACCGCCGCGACAATCACTGCGACCATGTTTCTCAAGCGCATCACCTCGTGTTGCATGAGGGCCCCCCTTCGCGGATGGCCCGCTGTTTCAGAGTTCGATGTCGTGCTTCTGGCAGAACTTCTTGACCTTGGCACGCTCCGCTGACGCGACCTTGGGCCACTCGCTGACCGCACCGCCCAGGTCCTTCTGCTGGCAGTAGGCGCGGGTGAGCAGCGAATACGCCGCCGTGGAGCGCTGCGTGCGCTGGCTGCTGCGTGCCAGCGCGATGGCGCGGCTGGCGTCACCCGCGGCCAGCGCGCTCTCACCGTCCTTCAGCAGCTTGCGGACCTGCTCGGGCAGCACTTCCTTGGGCTCGGGACGCGTCACCGGACGCGTGGGCTTGTCGGGCGTGGTGTTGTTGGCCACCACCGTCTGCTGTGGATTGTTCTGCTCGGGCTGGGTGGACGCGTCGGTCTGCGTGCCGTTCGCCTGCTGCGTGCCGTTCGCCTGCTGGGTGCCATTGGCTTGCTGCGTGCCATTACCCTGCTGCTGCGTACCGTTGGCCTGCTGCGTGCCGTTGCCCGTCGCCGGGTCCTGCGTCACGCGCGTGTTCGTTACGGGAGGCGTGGGCACGCCCTCGCCAGCGGTACCGCCCTTCAGCCACCAGACGAGCCCCACGCCCGAGGCCAGCAGAATCGCCGCGGTGGCGCCAACGAAGGTGCCGCGGCCCTTCGCGGCCGGGGGCGAATGCGCCGGCGTGGACGGAGCGGACAACAGCGCCGCGGCGGCATGGGCCTCGGCGGCCGGGGTGGGCACGGGAACGCTCACGGCCGTGTGCGGCTGGGCCGGACGCTCCGGCGCCGGGACGGCGGGGAGCTGCTTCGAGATGAGCGTGGGCTCCAGGCCGGGAGGATCCACGAGCGACGCGACCGACAACTGCGCCACGCCCATCTGGCCCGTCGCGGAAGGGCTGAATCCCTGCGGCTGCACCACGCCCATCTGACCGGTGGCGGACGGACCGAGGCCCTGCTGCCCGGTGCCAGGCGCCATCGTGGCATCGAAGCCCTCGCGGCCCGTGTCCGGCGCCACCTTGAGGCTCCCGGGCGGGACGGTGGCGGACAGCGAGGCCGGGCCCTCGGAGGGCAGGGCGATGCCGGACGCCGGAGCCTGGGGGCGCGGCGCGGGCTGCGTCCCCGCGGACGTGGACAGCGAGTGCAGCGGCGTGCCCGTCAGGTCCGCGATGAAGGAGGAGACGTCCGGATAGCGCTCGTCCACGCTCTTGGCGAGCGCGCGCATCACCGCGGCGATGGCCTCCGGTGTGGCCTCGGGACACAGCGGCGCCAAGGGCTCGGGCGGCTCATAGACGACGCGGAAGATCATCTGCGCCAGGCTGCCCGCGCCGAACACGGGCTTGCCGGCCATCATCTCGTAGACGATGCACCCCAGCGCGAACACGTCCGTGCGCGCGTCGATGTCCTTGTTCTTCCCCTGGGCCTGCTCGGGCGACATGTACTGAGGCGTCCCGATGATGGTCGCCTCCTGCGTCTGCACCGTCGTGGAGCTGAGGACCTTGGAGATGCCGAAGTCGAGCAGCTTCACGCGCTCGCCCACCACGCCGCCGGAGTCGGTGGGCACCAGGAACACGTTGGCCGGCTTGAGGTCGCGGTGGATGACGCCCGCGCCGTGCGCCGCCTGGAGGGCGGAGCCCATCTGCCGGGTGAAGGAGACCACGTCCTCCATGGGCAGGCGCCCGCGCTCGAGCCGGGCCTGGAGGCTCTCTCCACGCAGGAACTCCAGCACCAGGAACGGGTTGCCGTCCTCCAGGGTGTCGTAGTCCAGCACCTCGACGATGTTGGGGTGGCCCAGCCGTGAGGCAATCTCCGCCTCCCTGCGGAAGCGCGCGAAAATCTCCGGCGTCAGGTGGTCGCCGCCGCGCAGCACCTTGACCGCCACCTGCTTGCCGGGGAGGCGCAGGTGTTGCGCCAGGTAGACGGAACCCATCCCACCCCGCCCCAGCAGGGAGACAATCCGGTAGGTGTTCCGTAGGACCTCATCAATACGGAGGTCCCCGTCAGCGGGTCGCGTCATGGGGTTGGAGCTCGCAGGCAGGGCATTTCGGGGAAACTTCGCCCATTCCATCCTCCCACACCCCCAGGAGGCAACCCTCCTGATGTCGCAGTGCACCCAGCCGGGTCGTGGCATGCGACGAGACTGGGCGTCTCACCGGCACCCTGCTAAGGAGGCGGGCGTATGCCGAAGGCCAAGACTCCCAAACCCCCGGACTCACTCGAAGTCCGAGTGCGTCGTATCCACCGGCGTGACCTGAACCGGACCTGGGAGTTCCTCAAGCTCGTCTTCCGGGACGTGAATCGGGAGACGGTGGAGTACCAGCGGCCGCGCTCCAAGCGGCGGTTCCTGGAGGTCTACACCTCGGAGTGGATTGAACAGCTCCTCTATGAGGTGGACGGGAGCATCGTCGGTTACTCGGAGTGCGCCTTCGAGGCCACCGGGGACGACAACTGGGTGAACCCCCGCTGGTTCGAGAAGCGGGGCATGCGGCCGCTCTTCGTGGAGGAGCTGGCGGTGCACCCGGACTACCAGGGGCGGGGCGTGGGCAGCTTCATGCTGGATCAGCTCCAGCACCTGGCCCGGACGCGGGGCTGCACGCACCTCGTCCTGGAGGTGGCGGAGAACAACGAGTCCGCCCTGACGTGGTACCGGACGCGGAGCTTCTACAAGCTGGATGCGGCCATCTTCCTGGCCCAGAAGGTGCCCGGTGAGCCGGACCTGCTGCCACCGCGCCGCTTGAAGCGCCGGCAGAAGCCCACCGCTGAGACGGGGGCGCCCACGACGGGGCCCATGCCCGAGGTCGTCACGGTGAAGGTGGGGGCGGCGCGCAAGGGCCGGGCGCCGGCCGCGAGGAAGAAGGGCAGTTGACAGCGCGCCGGGCGTGAGGGCCGCCGCCCGGGCCGAACCGCGACGCCTCCGCCGCCGGGGCTTCGTGGTGGTGGAAGCGGATGCCGCCGCCCGGGCTTCGAGCGGCGGCCTTGCTTCGTGCG
>JBKGHI010000270.1:0-11253 GCA_046520405.1 Myxococcus sp. 1LA | reverse complement strand
CGCTCCGGCGTGGACGCGGCCGTTCCTCCTCGGATGGGCGGCAGGCGCTCGCCGTCGGTGGGCGGAGGGCTTGCGCGGAGGACCGGGGGCGGACGCTCGGTCTCCGAGGTTCGCGAGCGCTCCGTGAGCGAAGGCATCCGGCCGACGGGCGTCTCCATTCGGGCCGAGATGCTCCGGCTCGACAGGGGCGAGGGCGCGGGAACGATGGGCGTGGGCGTCGGGTGCTCATCCGGGCGGCCCGAGCCGTGCGAGCCCCGGGAGCTGGACGAACGCGAGGGGACAAGCTCCCGCAGCAGCTCCGTAGGCACGCGGATGATGGGGGTTGGCGCGGGGGGCTCGTCCCGTTCGCTTTCGAAGGGGGAGCGGACCACCGGCGTGTGCGTCGGCGGCTCGTAGCGAGCACCGAGGACAGGGCTGCGGACGACCGGGGTCGGCGCGGGGGCTTCGTCGGACGGCCCGGCGCCTTCGCTGTCACTCGCCTCGGTCCGGTTCAGCGCGGCCGGGGCCTTCACGATGGGCGTCGGCGACGGCGCCTCGCTGGCTTCCGCGCTCACGGCCGACGGGGGCCTGCCCGGTGGCGGCGGCACCTTGACGTCTGGGTCGGCGCCGAGGCCTCGGCGCCGTCGGTGCTCACGGAGGACGGCGGTCGGCCCGGAGGCGGTGGCACCTTGATGATGGGCGTCGCGCCCGCGGCCTCCGCACTGTCCGTGCTTGTGGACCCGGCATGCCGGCTCGAAGGGGCGGGCGCCTTGACGATGGGCGTCGTCCCCGCTGCCTCATCGCCGTCCGCGCTCGCAAACGAGGGATGCCGTCCCGAGGGTGGCGGCGCCTTGGTGACGGGCGTCGGATCCGAGGGGCCACTCGCATCCTCGTCTGGCGTGTGCGCCTCGGCGATGGCCGTCGGTGACGGTGCTTCGTCGGCGTCTTCGAACTCCGTCGCCTGGACGATGGGGAGCGAATGCTCGGCGTCCTCGCCGACCTCGGCCTGCACGGAGTCCGCAGCCTCACCGGTCTCGGAGCCCTTCGCCGTCGCGTCGTCCGCCGCCCGAGGCGTGGCCGCTTCAGTCCCCGCCGTCGATGGCCGCTCACGCAGCGGCGCGCCCATCACCACGGGCGGCCCGATGGGATTCGTCTCGAGCTCCGTCTTGACCAGCCGCGTGTCGAGCCCCTCTTCGAGCACCTGCCCCATGACCAGCGGCAGGTCCTCCCGCGCGGGCTTCGCGGCGGGAGCGTCCTTGTCCTTCCGAGGCTCCTGCGCCTTGGGCTTCGCCACCGGAGCCGCCGTGGGGGCGGGCTCGGGAGGCAGCAGCGCCGCCAGCCGGTTCGTGGGCGTCCCCGTCACCGTGGTGGGCGCGGGCAGGTCGTCCTCGCTCGTGGTGGAGACCGGCGCCGACCGCTTCTCCAGCAGCGAGTCATACAGGTCCAGGAGCTTGCCGCGGATGAGCCCCGCATCGAGCGCCTCCTCCGCGTGGGCCCGGGCCGCGCGGCCCAGCTCCAGCCGGCGCGGAACATCGCGCGCCAGCTCGAGGATGCGGTTGGCCAGGGCCTGGCTGTCGCCCGGCGGGAAGAAGACGCCCGTGGCCTCCGGGATGAGCTCCCGCGTCACCGGCAGGTCCGCGGCGATGACGGGCCGGCCGGCGGCGAAGTACTCCGACACCTTCGCAGGGGACCGCCCTGGACGCGATTGCGCTCCACGTCCTCCAGAGGGAGCACGCCCACGTCCGCGAGCGCGAGCACCTTGGCCAGGTCGTCGTGGTTCACCGGGGGCTGGAACTCCACCCGGTCGCCCAGGCTCAGCTCCTTCACCAGGTCATCCAGATGGGGCTGCCAGTCCGCGTGACGCGCGCCCACCACCGTGAGGCGCACCTCTTCCTGCCGGGCCGCCTGCGCCACCGCGCGCAGCAGCGTGGACAGGCCCTGCCACCCCACCTGGCTGCCCAGGTACATCATCCGGAGCGGGTCGCCGTCGGGCGTGCCCAGCACGTCGGGGGTGAAGGGGACCAGGTCCACCGGGGCGGGGAGCACCCGGACCTGGTCCTCACTGGCGCCCAGCGACTGGATGTACGCGCGCGTCGTCTCCGAGCCGGTGACGACGAGGTCCGCGTTCATCAGGCAGAACAGCTCCTGACGGCGAATCTTCGATAGGAAGCGCCGGTCCCCCTCCGTCTGAGGGTGGGTGTAGCGCAGCTCCTGCGAGGGGAACGTCTGCGCCTCATAGATGAGGCGGTACCCGTAGTCTCCCTTGAGCTCGCACAACGCGTATCCGCCGAAGGGGTCCGTGAAGTGGGCGAGCGCGTAGTCCTCGCTCTCGAGCTGCCGGCGCACGGCCCGCTCGAAGGCCTGGATACGGGAGGCCAGGTCCCCCGAGCCTACCGGGACGCGCAGCAGGCGAGCGCCCTGGTACTTCTCGATGTGGGAGTGGTCAGGCGTCTTCGCCGACAGCACCACCACGGAGAAGCGGTCCGGCAACGCCTTCAAGTACTCGGTCACACGCCGGGATGAGCCCGACGGACCGGGGATGACGTCGAAACTGCACAGGAGCAGTCTGGGCAGGTCGCTCAAGCGTGGGCAGGATACCTAGCCGCCACCTGGGTGTCATCGGGTGATGAGATGAGAATGGGGGTCGGGCGAAGAACACATGAAATGCTGGCACGTTGACCCCCCCATACCCGCGACCTAAAGGCCTGCTTGCCTATGGAAGACCTCAAGAGCGTAACGGTCAGCTACCTCAGGGAGTTGGCCCGGAAGCACCTGGGGAGCGGCTACAGCCGGATGAAGAAGGAGGAGCTGCTCACCGCCCTGGCCGCCTATGTCCCCGCGCTGTCGAAGCTCGCCCGGCTGGCGGGCATCCCCGTGACCCGAAAGCGCTCGGCCACGAAGCCCGCTGCGCCTCCCGCTCGGTCCACGGCTTCCAAGAAGGCCAAGGCGGCTCGGCCCGAGCCCGCGGAGGAGCTCAAGGCGACACAGTCCGCCGCTGCCACGAAGGCAGAGGGTGTGCCCGGGAAGGGGAAGGTGTCCGCGCCCAAGCGGGTGGCGGCCAAGCGGGCCTCCGAGAAGCCCGGCGGCAAGCCGACGACCCGGCCCGCCAAGGTGGTGACCTTTCCGCCCAAGCCGCGCGTGGAGCGAGCGCGCGAGCCGGTGACGCCGGTGGTCTCCTCCCTCTCCAAGCCCGTCACGCCCGAGCCGGAAGTCGCACCGCCGCCGCCCGTCATCCGGTCCACGCCGGTGCACAAGCCCGCCGAGCCGGTGGTGGAGGGCTTCTTCGTGGCGCGCGTGGCCGGCGAGGCCGAGGCGCGCAGCCACCATCTGGTGGAGACCGTGGCGGCGACGCCCCCGCCCCCCGTCGACATCGAGGGCCTGGGGGCGCTGCCGGAGGGGTACCACGACGACTCCGTGCTCCTGCTGCCCAGGGACCCGTACACGCTCTTCGTGTCCTGGGATTTCAGCCTGGGGGCGCAGCTGCGCGCCCAGGATGGACTGGATGCGCCCCGGCCCGTGCTGCGTGTGTTCGATGGTGAACAGATGGACCGGGAGCTGGCCTTCGCGGTGGAGGCTCGCGGCTTCTACATCCACGGGCTGGGGGCAGGCCGGACGTACCGCGTGGAGGCGCACTTCGTCGGTCGCGATGGGCGGAGTCGCCGCATCGGCGCTTCGAGCAACCGCGTGACGTTGCCTCCCGCGGGTGTCTCGACGGATTTGACCGTGCGCTTCATCCGGGTTCCTCCGGTTGAGGCGGAGCTGCCGCCAGTGGCTTCGGCGGAGGCGCCGTCGGACGAGGTGCGTGAGTACGTGTCGTGGCGCCGGGTCCAGTTGCCCGGCAGCGGTGGCGTGCTGGACGTGCCGGAGGTCCACCGCGAGCGCGCGGGGAAGGCGGAGGCGCACCTGGAAGGGCCCGCACGAGCGCCCGGGGCTTCGGACGAGCGTTACGTCGAGGCTTCGGAGCGAGCGCCTGGGGCTTCGGAGCAGCGGTACGTGGACACGGTGGGGCGCGCGGCGGGGGCGTCGGAGCAGCGTTACGGCGCGCAGCGAAGCGCGCGTGAGGCGCACGGCGCCGGGATTCCCTATGTGCCGCGTTACCTGGAGACATTGAGCCGTGCGCCCGGCGCGTCGGACCTGCGCTACGCGGAGGGTGGTGGCGCCACGCGCCCGACGGGAGGCGCTGCTCCTCCGTATCGCTATCTGGATGTGAAGGGCATCCCTGGGGCGTCGGACCTCCGCTACGCGGAAGGTGGAGCGCATCGGCCCGAGGGGCTTGGTTCGTCTCCGTATCGCTACCTGGACGTGAAGGGCATCCCTGGGGCGTCGGACCTGCGCTACGCGGAAGGCGCTGGTTCGAGTGCGCCGTCTTCACAGCCACGCTACCTGGACGTGAGGAGCCTCCCGGGCGCATCGGACCTGCGCTACCTGGAGACGCCGGACTGTGCGCACGGCGCGTCAGAACATCGGTACCTGGAGTCGCCTCCACCGCGGCCGGGAGCCTCGGACCTTCACTCCGGCGACTCACGTGCAAGCGCAAGCGCCCAGGGGGCATCTGGCGCGCCGACCGCGCCCGCGGATGTCGATGTGAATCACCGCTACTTCGAGGTGCCCGCGAAGGGGCGTCCGTCCGCGCCACCGACGTCAGCCGCCGAGGCGCACCACCGCTCCGTTGAAGCCGAGTCCGGTGCCAGGGGCGCGCCTCCCGCTCCCGAACCAGAGGTCACCCCCGAAGCGGAGGAGAACCACCGCTACTTCGAGCTGCCGCGAACGCCCCCGGCTCAGCGCCGCCCCGCGACGCAACAGCCCACCTTCGAGGCACGCGAAGACCACTCCCCCCAGGCCACGGGCGAGCCGCTGCCCCGGAAGCCGCCTTCGAGCGACGACCGCTCCTGAACCCGCACGGAGACATCGAACGATCATGAGCCTGGGCTCTCTCGCGCTGGTCCTCCACGCGCACCTTCCCTTCGTCCGGCACCCCGAGCACGAGGACTTCCTCGAGGAGGACTGGCTCTACGAAGCCATCTCCGAGACGTACCTCCCGCTGCTCCAGGTCTTCGACGCACTGGCGGAGGACGGCGTCCCGTTCCGTCTGGCGATGACGCTGTCCCCGACGCTCGTCTCCATGCTGCGAGACGAGCTGTTGATGAACCGCTACGCGCGGCGGCTGGACCTGCTGTGTGAGCTGGGCGCGCGCGAGGTGCACCGCACGCGTGACGACGCCACCTTCGGTCCCGTTGCCCACTTCTACCGGGACCACTTCGAGTCCCTGCGGCGCGCGTTCCACGACCGCTACCGGAGGGACCTCGTCGGCGCGTTCCGCCGGCTCCAGGACGCGGGCCACCTGGACATCCTCACCTGCAACGCGACGCACGGCTTCCTGCCGTTGATGCAGCAGGTGCCGGAGGCCGTCCGCGCCCAGGTGACGGTGGCGGCGAACCACTACCGTCAGCACTTCGGCAGGGACCCGGCCGGCATCTGGCTCGCCGAGTGCGGCTACTACCCGGGCCTGGAGCGCCTGCTGGCCAACGAGCGCATCCGCTACTTCTTCGTCGACACGCACGGCCTGACGGACGCCGTGCCCCGGCCCCTGCACGGGCCCTATGCGCCGGTCTTCACCGAAGCGGGCGTGGCCGCGTATGCCCGCGACCCGGAGAGCAGTCAGCAGGTGTGGAGCACCGAGCACGGCTATCCGGGCGACCCGGACTACCGCGAGTTCTACCGGGACATCGGTTGGGACCTGGACCTGGAGTACATCCGACCGTTCATCCAGCCCACCGGCGAGCGCAAGAACACCGGCTTCAAGTACTTCCGCATCACCGGGAAGACGAACGAGAAGCGCCCCTACGATCCGCGCGCCGCGCGCGAGCGGGCCGCGGTGCATGCGGGCAACTTCCTGTTCAACCGCCAACGGCAGATTGAAGACCTCGCCTCGCGCCTGGGCGGCCGGGCACCGGTGGTCGTCGCCCCTTACGACGCCGAGCTCTTCGGCCACTGGTGGTTCGAAGGGCCCCAGTTCCTCGACTTCCTCATCCGCAAGGCCGCGTATGACCAGAAGACGTTCCGTCTGGTGACGCCGTCGGATGACCTGCGCGAGCATCCGGAGAACCAGGTGGCCACGCCGCCGTTGTCCTCGTGGGGCGCGGGTGGCTACGCCAACATGTGGCTCGACGGGAGCAATGATTGGATCTACCGCCACCTCAACCACTGCGCGAAGCAGATGGTGGAGCTGGCGCGGGACTTCCCGGACGCCAGTGAGTTGCAGCGCCGCGCGCTCAACCAGGCCGCTCGGGAGCTGCTGCTCGCCCAGTCCTCCGACTGGGCCTTCATCATGAAGACGGGCACCATGGTGGAGTACGCGCAGCGCCGCACGCGCGAGCACATCCTGCGCTTCCAGCGCCTGCACGAGCAGCTGCGCGGCGGCGGTCTGGACGAGGGCTGGCTCGCCCAGGTGGAGAGCCGGGACAACCTCTATCCAGAGCTGGACTACCGCCTCTATCTGCCTGCCTGAGGCCGGGGGGAAGCAGGGTGGGGCGATGTGTCCTCCTGTCGCCACGACAGACGGTTTGGCTTGCGGGGCAGGTTTTCGGCTTTAGCTTGGTCTGCATATGAACCGTTCGACCGTCTCGTTCCGGAAGGCGCTCGTCGCCGCGCTGCTGGTCGCGTTGCCCACCGCCGCCGTTGCCCAGGCGCCGAAGCCGCCTCCCGCGGCCACCCAGCCGGGCGCAGGCAACGTCCTCCAGCCGGCGACGCGGGAGGCCCAGGCGCTCCCGTCCCTGGCGCCGCTGGTGGAGTCGGTGAAGTCCGCCGTGGTCAACGTGGACGTGCAGGCCCGAGGTGGCGGCATTCCGCGTGGGATGGAGGACAATCCGCTCTTCGACCGCTTCTTCGGCGGAGGCCGGGAAGGAGGCAGCCAGCGCCGCGAGCCGCTGCGCCAGGGCGCCGGCTCCGGCTTCATCATCGACCCGAAGGGGCTGGTCCTGACGAACAACCACGTGGTGGAGGATGCCGTCAGCATCACCATCCGCCTGGACGACGGACGCAGCTTCAGCGGCGAGGTGGTGGGGCGGGATCCGCTCACCGACGTGGCGCTCGTGCGGTTGAAGGAGAAGGTGGAGGGCCTGCCCACCGTGAAGCTGGGCGACTCGGACGCGCTGCGCGTGGGCGACTGGGTGGTGGCCATTGGCAACCCCTTTGGCCTGGCCTCCAGCGTGAGCCTGGGCATCGTCTCCGCGCGCGCCCGTGAGATTGGCGCCAGCCAGTACGACGAGTTCCTCCAGACGGACGCGGCCATCAACCCGGGCAACTCGGGCGGCCCGCTCTTCAACATGAAGGGCGAGGTGGTGGGCATCAACACCGCCATCGTCGGCGGCGGTTCCGGCATCGGCTTCGCGGTGCCCAGCAACCTCATCGGCTCCCTGCTGCCGCAGTTGGAGAAGGAAGGCTCCGTCACGCGCGCGTGGCTGGGCGTGGGCATCCAGGATTTGACGCGGGACCTGGCCAACGCGCTCAAGCTCCCGGTGAACGAGGGCGCCATCCTCACGCAGGTGATGCCTTCGTCGCCGGCGTCGAAGGCGGGCCTGAAGCAGGATGACGTGGTCATCGCCATTGACGGGCGGAACGTCCGCTCCAGCGGCGAGCTGACGCGCACGGTGGCGCTCAAGCGGCCCGGCAGCACCTCCACGCTGACGCTCTTCCGCGACGGAAAGAAGCAGGACGTGAAGGTGGCGCTGGGGACGCGGCCGGACCTGGAGGGCGTGGCGTCGGCGAAGCAGAAGCCGGACGACCAGCAGGAGAGCTCCCGCCGCGTGGGCGTCAGCCTGCAGAACCTGGACGCGCGCACCGCGCAGCAGGCCGGCTTCACGGACAGCAGCGGCGCGCTCATCACCGACGTGGTGCCCGGCTCGCCGGCGGACCGCGCGCAACTGGAGCCCGGCATGGTCGTCATCGAGGCCAACCGCAAGAAGGTGGAGAACGCGGACGCCCTGGCCCGCATCATCAAGGGGGCCGCGTCCGGGAGCACCTTGCTGCTGCGCGTGACGGCGCCGGGCGGGCCCGCAACCTGCGCGCCCTACGGGTGCCGTGAGCCCGGAAACGGGGGCGCGCCCATGAGCGTCAACTACGTCTCGCTCGGAGACAGCACGGCCGTGGGCGTGGGGGCGGCGCGGGGAGGCGGCTACCCCGAGCGGCTCGCCTCCCGGCTGCGGGCCAGCGGCCTGCCCGTGGGCCTCACCAACCTGGGGCAGAGCGGCGCGCGCATCCGGGACGTCTTCACGGGGCAGGTGAAGCGCGCCGTGGCCGCGCATCCCACGCTGGTGACGCTGGGCATCGGGACGAATGACGTCTGGCGCGGCACGCCCCTGGAGGACTTCCAGGACGACCTGGACCGCATCGCGCGGAGGCTGAAGCAGACCGGCGCGCCGCTGGTGGTGGTGAACCTCGCGGACCTGGCGCTGGCCCCGGTGGCGCAGTTGGTGCCCGCGGCGCTGTACGAAGGCCGCATCGAGCCCTTCAACGCCGCCATCGCGGAGGTGGCCCGCGTGCATGGCATGCACCACGTGGACCTCTTCACCGCGAGCAAGGACATGATTCCCAAGGGCCCGCACTTCTTCTCGGAGGACGGCTTCCATCCCTCCGCCGAGGGCTACGAGGAGTGGGCGGACCTGATGCTGCCCACCGTGCGCACGCTGGTGAGCCGCTGAGCGGCTACGCCTTGGCCACGCCGCCCGGAGGCTTGGGGGCGGCGACGGTGGGGGGCTCGGCGGCGGGCGTGTGGGGACCGCGCTCGCGGCCGGGGTGCAGCTCCATGCCGGCCTCGTACAGGGTGGTGCGGTTGCGGCCGGTGCGCTTGCTGAAGTAGAGCGCCGCGTCCGCGCAGTCCACCAGCTCCTCCTGGGCGGAGGCGTCGGTCGGGAAGTGCGACACGCCAATGGACACCGTGATGTGGTTGCCCGGCAGGCCCGGCTGGGCCAGCGCCACCGACTCCGCCACGGCGCGGCGCAGCTTCTCCGCCACCTCCATGGCCTCCGCCTTGTTCGTCTGCGGCAGCAGGATGACGAACTCCTCGCCGCCATAGCGCGCCAGCGTGTCCACCTTGCGCACGCGCAGCCGCAGCACGTCGCACACCCGGCGCAGCGTCTCGTCACCCACGCGGTGGCCGGCCAGGTCGTTGATGCGCTTGAAGTGGTCCACGTCCACCATGAGCAGCGCCAGCGGCGTGCCGAAGCGGTTCGCCCGCGCCAGCTCCAGCTCCATGCGCTGGAAGAGGTGGCGGCGGTTGGGCACGCCGGTGAGCGGATCCGTCATGGTGAGCTTCACCGTCTCCGCGTGCAGCCGGGCGTTCTTCACCGCCGTGGCCACCACGTCCGCCACCGCGGTGAGCAGCTCGATTTCCTCCGCGGAGAAGCTGGCCACGTCGGGGCGCTGGAAGTTCATCACGCCCAGCAGCGTCTCCATGTGCACCATGGGCGCCGCCAGCAGCGCGCCGGTGTTCAGCCCGCCCTTCACCAGGTCCGGCTTGGCGAACACGCTGGAGCGGTCCGACGTGTCCGGCAGGTACACCGCCTTGCGCGTCTCCGCCGCGCGCCCGCAGGCGCCTTCGCCCAGCGCGAAGGTGAGGCCCTCCGCCCCTCGGCCCTCCGGCCAGGCGTGTTTGATCTCCAGCACGCCGTCGGCGTTCATCAACATGATGGAGAACTCGGGAATGTGCAGTCGCTCCGTCACCAGCCGGGTGACGGCGTCCAGCAGCTCGTCCAGCTCCAGTGTGGCGTTGAGCGAGCGCGCCACGTCGAACAGCAGCGCCAGCTCCTTGAGCCGGTCCTCCAGTTCGTCCTTGAGGGCCAGCTTCTCCTTCACCAGCTCCAGGTCGCGGTGGGTGTCGATCTCCTCCGCCTTCATGGAGGTGAGCCGCGCCAGCATCTGGTTGAAGGCCGCGCCCAACTGCGCCAGCTCGTCGGTGCCCCGCGCGTCCGCGCGCACCAGCAGGTCTCCCGCCTCCGCGCGCCCCATGGCCGCGCTCAGCTTGCGCAGCGGGCGGGTGAGGATGAAGTGCAGCGCCAGGCCGGTGATGATGGCCAGCAGCACCACGAACAGGCCCATGGACCCGAGCGCCGCGCCGAACACGGACGACAGTTGCTGGTGCAGCGCCGGCTCCGCCATGCGCAACTGGAGGATGCTCGCACCGGGGGCGTCTCCCGTGGTGTGGCAATCCGCGCACTCGGGGCCGCCGAGGGGCCGGATGACCTCCGTCATCTGCGCCACCGAGCGCGCCCGCTCCGGGCCAGGGGCCGTCAGCCGCACGGCCTCCGGGTGCACCGTGCCTTCTTCGCCCGTGCGGCGGGACCAGAGGATGCGCCCGTCCAGCGTCAGCACGCGCACGTCCTCCACCGAGCGGAACAGCCGGGTGTCGGAGCGCATCACCTCCGTCACCGCGGCATGGGCCTGGGCCCCGCGCGCTTGCGGAAGGGTGAAGGTGGAGGCGACGAACTCCGCCAGCGCCAGCGACTCCACCTGGGTGGCGTCCTGGACCGCGACCCGCGCCTCACGCCAGAAGTGGCCGACGCCGAGCAGCGCCACGAGCAGCCCGGGCAGGGCGATGCTCCACAGCAGCTTGCGACCAACGGTGTCGGGACCCAGGGGCATGCGGGTGCTCGCGGCTCTCGAGCGCGGGGTTTCGGACTGGTTTCACGGAGTTCGGACGGTCCGTGAATTGTCAGGTGGCTGACGCTACCTGTCAAACGAAGCAGCGAAATCATCCTACGATTGCGCTGACGCTGGATCACCTCCTGGTGCATCAACCAAGAGGATTCCCGGAGATTCCATGCCGACCGAGTTTCTCACCTCTTCGCTGTTGCCCGTGCCACACGGTTTCAGCACCCGCGCCGGCGGCGTTTCGGAGGGGCCCTACGCGTCACTCAACCTGGGCTTCTCCGTGGGCGACGAACGCGGGCGCGTGGAGGAGAACCACCGCCGCCTGGCCCAGGCCGCGGGCGCGCCGCTCGAAGCGCTGAGCCGCGTGTCCCAGGTGCATGGCGATGTCGTGGTGGAGGCCCGGAGCGGGGAGGGCGCCCAGGGGCTGCGCCCCACGGAGGGCGAGGCGGACGGGCTGTGGACGCGGGCACCGGGAAGCTGGGTGGCGGTGGGCACGGCGGACTGTGTGCCGGTGCTGCTGGTGGACCCGGATGGGCGCGGCGTGGCGGCGGTGCACTCCGGCTGGCGGGGCACGGACGCGGACATCAGCGCGCGCGGCGTGGAGGCGCTGGTGGCGCGGGGCGCACG
>JBKGHI010000026.1:0-57933 GCA_046520405.1 Myxococcus sp. 1LA | reverse complement strand
GACTGGAACTACGTCCTCAAGCCCCGGATGGATAATTAATTTCTGATCAAGCCCTTACCTCAAGGAGCAGCTCACCGCCGCCTTCGAGGGGACCCAACGGGGTGATGAGCGCATCCTCACGCTGACGGGCGGCATCGATGACGTGAAGCGCGCGGAGGTGCAGGCCGCCTTCAACGGCTCGATGGAGGAGTTCCTCGTGCGGGTCCTCCTCGCGACCGACGCCGCGCGCGAAGGCATCAATCTGCAAGGCCACTGCGCGGACCTCTTCCACCTCGACGTTCCGTGGAACCCCTCACGCATGGAGCAGCGCAACGGCCGCATCGACCGTGCCTTGCAACCCGCGCCCGCCGTGCGCTGTGGCTACTTCGTCTACGGCCAGCGCGCCGAGGATGCGGTGCTCGACACCCTCGCGCGCAAGGTAGAGACCATCACGCGCGAGCTGGGCAGCCTGGGGTGCGTGCTGATGGACCAGATGCACGATGCCCTCGCCTCGGGCATCACGAAGAGCACGCTGGAGCGCCTCTCCCGCGCCGCGACCTCGACTCGCACGGAGGTGACGAAGCGGGAACTGGAGTCCCAGCGCACGCTCCAGTCGCTGCGTAAGGAACTGGATGCGATTGGAGAGCTCCGCGAGCGCAGCGGCAAGGTGATGGACTTCAATCCCGTCCTGCTGCGCGATGCGCTGGACGTGGGGTTCGAGCTGGCCGGCGCGGGCCGGTTGGAGCGGGAGGCCATCACGGAAGAGGGCCGGACGCTGGAGGCCTGGAAGGTCCCCGCTCTCCCCGCTTCGTGGAGCACGACCTTGGATTCCATTCGTCCGCGCCGGGAGCACGGCGAAGCAGCGTGGGAGTGGCGCAAGCGCCCCCTGTCTCCCGTCGTCTTCGAGGCACCTCCGGGTGTGTCCAGCAAGCTCGTCCACCTGCACCTGTCCCATCCGCTCGTCCAGCGGGTGCTCCAGCGGTTCCTGGCGCAGGGGTTCTCTGCGAACGACCTGAGCCGTGTCACGGTGGTCCAGACTCAACGCGACGCAGTGGCGCGCGTCATCGTCTTCGGCCGGTTGTCGCTCTTTGGCGAGGGCGCCGCGCGGCTCCATGACGAGGTGGTCTCTGTTTCAGCAAGGTGGCTGGACGGGGGCGGCCGCGGGCACCTGAAGCCCTTCGCGGACGAGGCGGACCGCAAGGCGATCGACCAACTGGAGACCACGCTGGCGGAAGCGCCCGCGCTCTCCGCGATACCCAAGGCCGTCCAGAAACGGCTGCTGGCCAGTGTCGCGTCCGACTTCTCGAAGCTCTGGCCCGCCATCGAGGAACAGGCCTCGGTGCGAGAGCAGAGTGCCCGCAAGAAGCTGGCGGAGCGGGGGGCGTCCGAAGCCAAGGCGCTGACCCAGATTCTCCTGACACAGCAGGCGGCCATCCAGGAGGCATTGAGCGCGCAGCTCGAGCTCAAGCTCGACGCCCGGGCGGAGCAGGACCAATGGAGGAGGGACAAGGTGCACCTTGAACAGCGATTGACCGCGCTCGGAAGGGAACTCGTCGAACAACCTGAATCCTTGAAGGCCACCTACGCGGTGCGAGTCGCCCGCCTGGTGCCCGTGGGCATGGTCTACCTGTGGCCGGGGGCGCGCTGATGAACGGCCAGAACCTTGGCGGGGACGTCGAGCGTCGCTATCACCAGACCTGGATGGGGATGGCGCAGCCCATCGAAGGACTGGTGGTCTCCATCCCGGTCCTCGAGGACGCGCAGTGCATGCAGCGCCTGCCCGTGTCCGCGCAGTCGCGGTTCGTCCTGCTGGCGGGCCGGGAGTCACCTCGCGTGACAGATGTCCCGCGCTTCCTCCGGGAGGTGCTGGGCTACGCCGAGGATGATTTCACCACGGTGTTTCCGGAGGACCTCCAGCTCGATATCGCGGAGGGGCAACAGACGATCAAGCC
Organism: Myxococcus sp. 1LA; assembly: GCA_046520405.1. Taxonomy (GTDB): domain Bacteria; phylum Myxococcota; class Myxococcia; order Myxococcales; family Myxococcaceae; genus Myxococcus. The sequence goes on along the minus strand of JBKGHI010000026.1, from coordinate 56,002 downwards.
CACGCGGGGGCTGTTGCGACGAGGGCCTCCTCCCGCGAAGCCGGAAGGATTGCCGGATGATTCCACGCCCATCAGTCGCGCCGCGGAAAGCTTCGCGCTCCTGACCTGGGAGCTGCCGGCCGGGTTGGACCTGGACAAGAAGGAAGACACCACGGGCGCGTGGTTCTACGAGCCGACCGCCAAGTTCGACCGCCTGCTGCGCTCGGCCCGTGTCCCCATCGGTCTGCTGTTCAACGGGGACTCCGTGCGCCTGGTCTATGCGCCCCACGGAGAGACGTCAGGGCACATCACCTTCCGGTTCAAGGACATCGTCACCGCCAGCGGTCGTCCGCTGTTCGACGCGATGGTGATGCTCCTGCACGCGCGCCGCTTCTTCGGCGTGCTGCCCGAACATCAGCTTCCCGCGCTCCTGGAGCAGTCGCGCCGCCGGCAGGCGGATGTCACCGACGAACTGGCCGACCAGGTCCTGGAAGCGCTCGGCATTCTCCTCACGGGTTTCGAGACGGCCGCTGAACGGGATGGCTCCCGGGTCCTGGACGAGGCGCTCTCACAAGGTGAGGACCATGTCTACGGCGGGCTCCTCTCCACGCTCTTGCGGCTCGTTTTCATCCTCTACGCGGAGGACCAAGGCCTGCTCCCCGTTGGCCAGGAGCCCTACCGCGATGACCTGTCGGTGAAGGCACTTCACGCGCAACTCGTCGAGGACTCCAGCCAATACCCAGATTCGATGAACCGGCGCTTCGGTGCGTGGCCACGGTTGCTGGCGCTCTTCCGGTGCATCTACCTGGGAGCCTCGCACGACAAGCTGCGAATGCCGGCACGGCGCGGACAGCTCTTCGACCCTGACACGTTCCCCTTCCTGGGAGGCGCGAGTTCCACCGATGCGGGCACAGATGCGCGGGTGCCTCCCATTGATGACGAGACGGTCCTCCAGGTCCTGGAACGGCTCATCTTTCTCAAGGGACAGCGACTGAGCTTCAAGTCGCTCGACGTGGAGCAGATCGGCTCCGTGTACGAGGGCCTGATGGGCTTCCACGTGAAGCGCCTGCCCGGTGCTGGAATCTGCCTCAAGCCCTCGAAGGTATGGGTCTCCGGGAACGAGGTGCTGGCCCAGCCCGCGAAGCGGCGCGCTGCATGGTTGGAAGAGGCGGGCCTCGACGCGAAGGCGGTGAAAGCCCTGTCGAAGGCGTTGGAGCAGGCCTCCACGCAGCAGATGGTCCTGACCGCGCTGGAGCCGTACCGCGTGAAGGGGACCGAGGCACGGCGAGCATCCCAGTTGGTACTCCAGCCTGGCGACGAGCGGCGACGGACCAGCAGCCACTACACGCCTCGAAGTCTGTCATCGCCCATTGTCCGCCGGGCTCTGGAGCCTTTGCTCAAGACGATGGGGCCGCAGCCGTCTTCAGAAAGACTCCTCAACCTGAAGATCTGCGACCCGGCCATGGGGTCGGGTGCGTTCCTGGTGGAGTCCTGCCGCTTTCTTGCGGACCAAGTTGTCGCCGCCTGGACACGTGAGGGCGTACTGAAGCGCGACAAGCACGAGGACGAGGTGATGCGGGCACGCCGTCTGGTGGCCCAGCGATGCCTGTACGGTGTGGACAAGAATCCATGGGCCGTGAAGCTCGCGAAGCTGTCGCTGTGGCTCGTGACGTTGGCGAAGACAGAGCCCTTCACATTCCTGGACCATGCGCTCAAGTGCGGGGATTCGTTGGTCGGGCTCGACCTGGATCAGCTTCAAGCGTTCCACTGGGACCCGACCAGCAAGACGCAGTCGGAACTGTCCTGGGTGTTCATCAAGAAGGCGCTGATGCGCTCGCTGGAAAAGCGTGAGGAGATCCTCCAACTCGCGCTCGACCTGGAAGGGCCGGAGCGCAAGCCGCTGCAACTGGACCTGGATCCCGGCCGGGTGAAGGAGGGGCTTCTCCGCGACGCGGACGCGGCGTTGGAGGACATCAAGCGGATCGCCGATGCGTGCGTCGGGGCGTTCTTCGCCCATGGCTCGGACAGGGAGCGGGAGAAGGAGCGTGCCCGCCGGTTGAACCTGATTGGTGCGTGGCTGTCCAAGGCGAAGAATGGCGTCCCGCCTCCCATGCCGGCGGAGATCGCGGCGTTCTCCGCGCCGCCGTGGACGTTCCACTGGCCGCTGGAGTTCCCGGAGGTTTTCCACGGGAACCGGCCGGATCCGCTCGACAACGAGCAACCCAACAAGGCGGCCTGGATCGATGGGCTCGTGGGGAACCCACCGTTCGCAGGGAAGAACGCCATTATCGAGACGGGCGGTGAGAACTACCTCCCTTGGCTCCAGGCGGTTCATGAGGGTGCGCACGGCAACGCGGATCTCTCTGCGCACTTCTTCCGCCGTGCGTTCCATCTACTGGGTGAACACGGCAGCTTCGGATTCATCGCCACCAACACCATCGCGCAGGGGGACACGAGGGCCACGGGACTGAAGTACCTGGTGGACCACGGCGGCCACCTCTACGACGCCGTGCGCTCCATGAAGTGGCCTGTGGCTGGCGCCAACGTCTCGGTGTCCGTGGTGCACCTGGCGAAGGGCCACGTCTCCGACCTGAAACTGGAGCCCCGCCTCGATCGACTGCCCGTGAAACACCTCAACTCTCGACTGAGAGGAAAACCCGAGCGAGCAGATCCCGTGGCACTCACCGCCAACACGGGGAAGAGCTTCCAGGGATGCATCGTCCTTGGAATGGGGTTTGTACTTAGCCCCGAGCAGCGCACGACTCTTATCTCGAAATCATCAAAGAACGCGGCGCGCATCTTTCGCTACGTGGGTGGCGAGGAACTCAACTCCGACCCGAGTCCCGAACTCGAAAGGCACGTCATCAACTTCGGGCAGATGGAACTACAGGAGGCGGAGCGCTGGCCGGAACTCATTCGCATCGTGCGGGAGTTGGTGAAGCCTGAGCGAGACAAGGTCAAGGACAGAGGAGCGAAGCAGTTCTGGTGGCAATTCATCCGACCGCGTCCCGAACTCTATCAAGCGCTCCGCCCGCTAAGCCGTTGCCTCACGACTTCTCGAGTCTCGAAGCACTTGATGTTCTCGTGGCAACCGTCGTCTGCTGTATTCAGCGAACAAGTTATTGTCGTTCCCGCCGAGCAAGCCCACTGGTTGACGGCGCTGCAGTCACGCGTGCATGAAGTCTGGGCACGTTTGCTGTCATCCTCCATGCGTAACGATCTTCGTTACGCGCCGAGCGACTGCTTCGAAACCTTCCCCTTTCCTGACTTCGGGAATGCATCAGCGCTCGACCGCATCGGCGAGCGGCTCCATTTCGAGCGCAGCCAGTACATGCAGGCCAACAACATCGGCCTGACGACGACGTATAACCGGCTCAAGGACAAATCCGTCACCGACGCCGCGACGCAGCGCCTGCGGGACCTGCACGTGGCCGTGGACCAGGCTGTCCTGGACGCCTACGGGTGGAATGACATCCACGCCCCTCCGTACTGCGGCGCCACTCCCAAACAGCTCGAAGCCTTCGAGGACGAAGTCCTCGACCGCCTCTTCGACCTGAACGCGCAGCGTGCCCACGAGGAAGCCCACCCCACCGTCCGCCGTCCCTCGAAGTCCCGCGCCCAGACCGCCTGAGCCCTCCCATGAATGCCCCTGACACGGGAGCGGTCCGCTCCCACCTCATCGATGCGCTCGAAGCGGACCTCGTCGGTCCGTTCCACAGGACTCCAGGTGCTCCTGTCTCGGACGCACCGGAAGAACTCCGCAATCCGCCGTCCCGCTGGTACCTGACGGGATTTCTCGTCCCGCTCGACCAGGGTGTCATCGAGGATGACCCCGACGACGAGGAAGACGACCTGGCCGCGGGCAATGACGAGGACAACGAGGAAGCCTCCCGCCCCGACCCGAGCGCCAAGAAGGTGCGCCGCCTGCCTGCCTCCATGGGCCTGTCCGTCTTCGTCCCCGTAGGCACGACCCAGATCACCGCCCATGTCTGCTGGGCGGACTACCAGCGCATCGAAGCAGAGGGGCGCAAGCAGTGGCGCCGCACCTTCCACCAACGCACCGTCACCCTGTCCCTGAACGACGCGGCTCTGCGGGAAGGTATGTACCTCCAGGACAGCCGGGGCCTGCGCCTGGAAGGCCACGTGGAGAAGACGCGCGAAGGCGAGCTCGCGGTCGCCATCTTCCTCGTCAACGCGCGCGCGCCCACCACCACCGCCGTCGACCGAGACGAGGCCTATGCCTTCCAGACCCACCTCGCACTGGAATGCGAGCAGGGCTTCGTCAGCCGACAGGACTCCAGCGACGCCAGGAGCGAGGACGACGACGACCGCGTCAACGACCTCCAGTTCCGCGACCGCCAGCGGTGGGCCGTGGGCCATGGCATCTCCGTGCGCGTCCCATCTACCTCCCTCCCCGTCACCCGCGTGGAAACGGACTGGCTGCCACGCGTCGAGGTCCTCCCTGTCGAAGCGCGGCAGATTGACGAAGTCACGGTGGGCATGGAACAGCTCGCCGCGTTCAAGACACCCTCGGAGGCCGTAGCGGCCCTGCTCCCCCTGGTCCGGACCTACCGTGAATGGGTGGCCACCCAGGCCACTGTCGCCGTCGGCAGCGAACGCCGCGAGGAGACACGGGATGAGCTCATTCGCAGGGCTCGACGCGCGGCGGACCGCATCGAGGAGGGCATCCAGCTCCTGGCTCGGGAACCTCTCGCCTTCGACGCCTTCCGCTGGATGAACAGCGTCATGGCCCAGGCGGAACGCAAGGTACGGCAGGAACAAGCGCCCCAATGGCGTCTCTTCCAGCTCGCCTTCATCCTGCTCAACCTTCCCTCCGTCGAGCACGAAGGCCACGCGGACCGTGAGCTCGTGGAGCTCATCTTCTTCCCCACCGGCGGCGGAAAGACGCAGGCCTACCTGGGACTCATTGCCTTCACGCTGCTCCTGCGCCGCCTCCGGGGGCAGGCCCACCTCCACGGCGGCCTGGGCGTGGCCGTGCTGCTGCGCTACACGCTGCGGCTGCTCACACTCGACCAGCTCGGTCGCGCCGCGACACTCATCTGCGCGCTCGAGGTGCTCCGCCAGCAAGAGCCGAAACGCCTGGGCGCAGTGCGCTTCTCCATCGGACTGTGGGTCGGCCGCTCCGCGACCGCCAACACGCTGGAGCAGGCCTCCACGCAGATCACCGAGTACAAGAACGACAACAGCGCCCGCGCGCAATCTCCATTCCCGCTCGCCACCTGCCCCTGGTGCACGACGCCGTTCGAACGGGAGTGCTTCATCCTCCGGCCCTCCAAGTCCAAACCCGAGGAAGTGCTCGTCGGCTGCGCGAACATCGCGTGCGCCTTCAACCTGGGCCGCAACCCGGAAGGGCTCCCCGTCCTCTTCGTCGACGAGCAGATCTACCGCGAGCTGCCGTGCTTCCTCGTCGCCACCGTGGACAAGTTCGCCATGCTGCCGTGGCGTGGAGAGACGGGATTGCTCTTCGGTCGCGTCCTGGGTCGCACCGGGAAGCGCTTCGTCGGCCCGTGCAACGATGCCGCGGACGTGAAGGCGGCGCTCGTGACGCTCCCGAAGGGGCTGCCTCCCCCGGAGCTCATCGTGCAGGACGAGCTGCACCTCATCTCTGGCCCGCTGGGCTCCATGGTGGGCCTCTACGAAGGCGCCGTCCTGACGCTCGCGCCTCGGGCGAAGTTGGTGGCCTCCACCGCCACCGTCCGCCGCTCCCGGCAACAGGTGAGTCGCCTCTATGGACGGGACGTCGCGCTCTTCCCTCCGCCAGGCGTGGATGCCTCCGAGACGTTCTTCGCCTCCGTGGGGAAGAAGGGCGCGCGCCAATACGTGGGCGTGGCGGCACCCGGGCGGCCCATGAAGGCCATCCTGCTGCGCGTCTATGTCAGCCTGCTCGCCGCCGCCGCGCGCGGCGAACAACTTCACGGCGCCGTGAGCGCGGACCCGTACCTGACGCTCGTCGGCTACTTCAACAGCCTGCGCGAACTGGGCGGTATGCGCCGGCTGGTCGAAGACGAGGTGCGCCGACTCGTGATGGACCGCGTCCGCCGTCGTCCAGAGGACTTCGACAGAGAGGCCGAGCATCCCTGGTACCGGGGTAGGACCATCCGCGGCGAGCCCATCGAGCTGACCAGCCGGGAGAAGACCGCTGACATCAAGGCATCGAAGAGCCGCCTGGAACTCACGCACGGTCAGCCCCAGAGCATCGACGTCGTGCTCGCCAGCAACATGATCTCCGTCGGCGTGGACATCGACCGGTTGGGACTCATGGTCGTGGCGGGACAGCCCAAGACGACCAGCGAGTACATCCAGGCGTCCAGCCGCGTGGGCCGCAAGATGAACAAGCCCGGCCTCGTGGTGACGTGCCTCAACGCGGCCAAGCCCCGCGACCGCAGCCACTACGAGCGCTTCGGGACGTACCACGAGTCGTTCTATCGCTTCGTCGAAGCCACCTCGGTGACACCCTTCTCGGCACCGGCGCTCGACCGGGGGCTCGCGGGCGTGGTGGTGGCGCTGGGCCGGCTGCTGGACACCGCCATGACCGCGCCCCTGGAGTGGAAGTCCCTGCAGGCGCACCGGGACGCGCTGGAGCAGGCGCTCGAAACCCTGTCGAAGCGCGCTGGCCGAGGGCTGCCCAAGGAGGAGTCGGAGCGGGCCAGCGGCATCGTGATGCAGCGCGCGCGAAGCCTGCTCGACTCGTGGCGCAACATCATCGAGCAGGCGAAGAGGGACGCCGCCCAGCGCGCGTACTCGCCCTACGACCCGGAGGGAAAAGGGCTCAAGCCCCTGCTGCGCGGTTTCCTGGACCCCACCGACAACCTCACCCAGGACGAGCTCAAGTTCGAGGCGCCCACGTCCATGCGTGACGTGGAGTCCTCGGTGCACCTGTGGATTTCACGTCAACCCCTGGGCGGCTACCGCGCCCCGAAGGCAGCGACGGAGGAGGTAGCGCATGACGAACCGTAGGAAGTGGACCAGGGCCCGCTCGACGCGGCCGCCGGATGGGCGCGTGCGCCAGAGCCAGGTGGTCTCCACCTTCGGTCCGGGCAGCATGCTGGACCTGCTGAACGACGCAGTCCTCGTGGGCGGCCTGGACTTCTGGCGTCTCAAGGGCCAGGGCGAGGTGGTCAACGAGCCACGGCTGCTGGAGATCGTCGAACCCCTCTACCACCGCAACAAGTGGCCGCTCAGCAAGGAGGCCCCCTTCCGCAAGCCCCCCGCTGGGGATGAGCGAGAGCCGACAGAGTCCTGCGGCATCCAGGTGTATGAGTTTCCGCGCTGGTTTGTCTGCCAGAACCCCCACTGCCGCACGCTGGTGCGGGCCAACAGCTTGGAGCGCGTGAACCAGGAGTACCGCCACCGCTGCGCGGGTGTGGACGCGAAGCCCGAGCGCTGCGTACCGGTGCGCTTCGTCGCGGCCTGTCCGCGGGGGCACCTGTCGGACATCGACTGGACCTGGTGGATGCACGAGCGCAAGCCTTGCGACGCTCCACAGCTCAAGCTTGAGGAGGGCGTGAGCGGTGACTTCAGTGACATCGAGGTCGTGTGCTCGACGTGCGGCAAGCGTAGGCGCCTCATCGACATGACACACAAGGAGCAGCAGGACCCCTGCGGCGGGGAGCGGCCCTGGCTGGGATTGGAGGCGCGGGAGCGCTGCGGCGAGAAGCAGCGGCTGCTGGTCCGCACCGCCAGCAACGGCTACTTCGCGCAGACCACCAGTGCCATCACCATCCCTGAACCGGAGTCGCTCCGGCGTAAGGTGCAGTCCGCGTGGAGCATCCTCCAGTCAGCCACCGCGGAGACCCTGCCGGCCTTCCGGACAATTGCCCAGGTGCAGGCGGCGCTCGGTTCCGCCTCCAACGCGGAGGTGCTGGCGGCCATCGCGGCGGAGCGCGAGCACACGCCCGAAGCCGTCCCGGAGATCCGCACCGCGGAGTGGCTCCAGTTCCTCGGGCAGCCGCAGGAGAAGCCTGGCGAGATGCCCCGGGACCGCACCGAGGTCTTCTGGGCCCGGCGTATCGCTCGGCCCCAGGGACTGCCCTCGCTGGTCGAACGCGTGGTGCTGGCGCGACGGCTGCGGGAGGTCCAGGCCCAGGTCGGCTTCACGCGGCTGGAGCCCCTGTCGAAGGACCTCCAGGGCCGCTACGACCTGGACGTGGCGCTCGCGCCGATGTCGCTCCACCGGGACTGGGTCCCCGTCACGGAGATGCAGGGGGAGGGCATGCTGCTGGTGCTCGACGAGCAGCAGGTGCATGTCTGGGAGATGTCCGAGCCCGTGCTGCGGCGCGAGGAGGTGCTCAGGGCTGGATATGAGCGCTGGAAGCAGTGCTCCGGTTCGAAGCTTCCCTTCCCGGGCGTGCGGCTCTACCTGCTCCATTCGCTGGCGCACCTGTTGATGACGGAGGTGGCGCTGGAGTGTGGCTATCCCGCGAGCTCCATCCGCGAGCGGCTCTACTGCGCGCCGCACAGCGACGCAGTTCCCATGGCGGGCATCCTGTTGATGACGGGCACCACGGGCGCGGAAGGCACGCTGGGCGGCTTGGTGGAGGAGGGCCGGCGACTGGGGCAGCACCTTGCCCGGGCGCTGGAGGACGCGCGCCTCTGCTCCAACGACCCCGTCTGCGCGCATCACGAACCCACGGGCCGTGACGACCGCGACCTGGAGGGCGCCGCGTGCCACGGGTGCCTCTTCCTCCCCGAGTGCTCCTGCGAGCGCTTCAACCAGTACCTCGATCGCGCGCTCGTCGTGCCCACGCTGGGCCACGAGGACGTCGCCTTCCTGAAGACGCCGTGGACCTGAGCGGCGTGGCGACGCTGGACTTGGAGCGGCTGAAGTCGGTGGTGGGCACGCGGCGGCTCGGGTTTCCGTTGTCCCGACTGGCGCTCCAGGGAGAGGGGCTGGAGCGGCTGGTGGGGGAGGTCGCGGCGTTGAACGCGCTGGGACGGGAGGGAACGCTGGTGCTGCTGGACACGGTGCTCGTGGAGCGGCGCGCGGGTGCCCGGCGGCCAGAGCTGGTCTGGACGGGGCCGGAGACCCGCTGGAGCGGCGCTCGCGACACGGCGGTGGTGCTGGCGGACCTGTTCCACAAGGCCACGAGCACGGTGCTGGTGGCCGGGTTCACGTTCGACCACGCGGCGGACGTGTTGGGGCCGCTGCACGAAGCCCTCCAGCGAGGCGTGAGTTGCAGGCTCTTTGCGAGCGCACCGGTGGCCTCGGCGTTTCTGCGGGAGCACTGGCCCTTCGGTCCGCCCTTTCCGGAGTGCCACGGCTTCTCACCCAGGAGGGGTGTCTTCGCCAGCCTGCATGCGAAATGCGTCGTGGTGGACGCACGGTGGGTCTTCGTGACGTCCGCGAACTTTACGAACCGAGGACAGACACGGAACATCGAAGTGGGCGTGCTGCTGGAGGACACGCACCTGGCCGCGGTGCTGGAGGCCCAGTTCTCCACGGGGGAGTGGTTCTCACGGGTCGCCTGATTCGGCATGGCGCCGGATAGCGTCCAGTGAATGCGTCCCGTGACGAGTCTCTGGGTGCGACAGTCGTTTTTTCGCGCGCCAACTCCAGCGCGCCCGGCACGCCGCGCTCCGCGAGGTAGCTGGCCTCCACCCGCATGGCCGGGGAGTGTGCGTGAGGTGGGAACGGCCCACAGCATCGCACGGTGCATTCACAACCGCCCGCGTCCAGGGCCGCGTCGAACCTGGACGCTGCCCCTTTTGTGTTCGACGCCCGCCTGCCGCTACGGCTCGCCAGTCTGGGACAGCCGCTCCTGGACGACAGTGGCGCTTCCCGCGGGGATTTCCGTCCGCTGGGGGAAGCCGTGGGCGTCGAGCTCCACCTTCACGGACATCGGGCCCAGCTCCATCGTGGCGGCGCGGGCTCCCGCTTCCTCGCGGGGGCGGATGACCATCTTCGTCGGTGCGGACGCGTCGGCGGGAGGCAACCACAGCAGGGCCTCGAGTGCGTCGCCCTGGCCCTTCAGCAGGCCCTCGCGGAGCCGCGCGGCGAGCCCCACCTCGCCGATGAGTTCGCCCCCGAACTGAGCCTGCACCTCCTTGGCGGCCACCTGACCCGAGACGCCGTAGCTCCCGTTCTGTTCCCGGCGCAGGCGCACATTCGCGGCGACCGTGTCGTTGACCCGCTTGGAATAGCTCTTGGCGACGAGCACTCCCGAGATGTCCGCCTGCTCCGTGATGTTGGTGTCCTGGAACTGGAGCTGGACCGGGCCCGGGACGCACCATCGTGGTGCTGACCTCAAGGATGCTCCCGCCCGCCTTGGAGCCGAAGAGCGCCGTGTACTGGAACCCGAGGGGTACGTCGCCCAGCCGCAACACCTGCACGTCGCTGTAGTAGGGCGCCACCGGCTGCTCCGGCGCCGTGGAGGTGAGGCCCGTGGCGATGGACTCGGTGACGTCGAGGAAGGTCTTCGTGTATCCCAGCTCGTTGTGGAAGCAGGTCTTGGGGAGCACGGGGTCCGCGTGGACCATCACCTTGATGCGACCCACCTGCACGGCCGGAGCGGCGCCTCGCGAGTAGTCACCTTCCAGGTACATGGCGGGGCTGCCCGTGAAGGACTTGACGTCCGTGGCGCGCACCCGCTCCACGGTGACGTCATCGAGGAGTGACTCGAGCAGGCTCCTCACCGCGGCGCCGGCATCGATGGCGCTCGTGTAGAAGAGACAGGTGACCGGCTCGGAGGTCCCAATCGGGAGGGTGAGGAGGGTCACCCCATTGGGGCGCTTCATCAGCTCCGGCGTACCCGCGGCCAGCACCTTGCCCCGGAAGAGGACTCCCTCGGCCTCCACGGGCTTGTGCGGCAACTGCGCGGTGATTTCCCGGGCGAGCGCTTCACGGACGGTGCGTGGCTCGGCGGGCGCTGACGCCGCGGGAGCGGGCTTGGATTCAGTGTGGTTCGCGGCGGGGCTGGTCGCACAGCCCGTGAGCAGAACGGCGGAAAGCAGGGTCAGTCTGGGGAGAGGCATGCGGCACCTGTCGCGGGGGGGGGCGGACGTCCTGACGCTCTATCCGAAACGGCGCCCGAGTCTGGTTTGTGCCCAGGTGAAAACAGGCTCATGGAGTGCCAATGCCCGTGAGGTCCTTCCGCTCGCGACGCGTGGGGCACGCGGGCTGGTCGAGCTGCTGCACCGCGCTCTCCCTTCTCGTCGGCAGTGTGGCTCCCCGTCGACCGGGGATACGCCGCACACGCTGCCTGGGGGCAGGGCGTGAAGTTACGCAGGAGATGGGGGCTCTGTTGAAGGGGAGGGAAGGGGCCGCGGAGCCCCTTGGGGGCACACGCCTGCCCAGAGCGCGCTCTCCTCAGGTGCGTGGCAGGGGCGTTGACCTCTTGGCCCTGGCGCCAGCGGGAGCCCTCCTGTGAGAGTGCTCCCGCCCGAGGTTTCCTGGGAGGATGCGCCTGTTTCGGAGCCCTGGTGGCGGTTGCCCTCGGGCTCCTGTCGCGTGTGCACTCGTGGCGCGTTCAGACGTGTCGACGGCGTAAGGCGCGCAGAAGCACTGCGCCCGCCAGGAGCTTCAACAAACCCAGGTCCGAGGCGCCCGAGGGAACCGCGCAGCCACACCCCAGCGGCTCAGTGGGCGTCACTACCGTCGGACCTCGTGGTCCACCATCCCCGAAGCCCGCGTCCACATCACCACCGGCATCCGCGTCGCCACCGGTGTGACCATCACCACCGGCGTCCGTTGCGGTGCCTGCATCCGTGATGAGGCCCGCGTCTGGTTCTCCCGCGTCCGAACCGGCATCCGGAGCTTCAGTTCCCGCATCCGGCTCCACACCCGCATCCGGCGTGGGGACGCACACTCCGGACTGACAAGCGCCTCCCGAGCACTCAGCGCCCTCCTCGCGCTCCGGGTTCGAGCAGCTCCCGGTCAACGGGTCGCAGACTCCCTCCTCGTGGCAGGCATCAATCGCGCCGCAAATCACCGGCTGAGTTCCCATGCAGGCACCGGCCTGGCAGGAGTCGATTCGCGTACAGGCATTGCCATCGTCACAAGAGGTGCCGTCGACGACGGGCACGGGGGGAGAGCACTGGCCGGTGGACGCATCACACGTCCCCGCGACCTGACACGCATTCCCTGTCTCGCACACCACGGGGTTCGCTCCAGTACACGTCCCCGCCTGGCACGCATCGACCTGCGTACACGCGTTACCGTCATCACACGACGTCCCGTCAGCCACGGGCACCGGAGGCGAGCAGGTGCCTGTCGCCGCATCACACGTCCCCGGCCGCATGCAGGGATTCGGCGCGGAACAGACCACGGGGTCCGTCCCCGAGCACCGGCCTGACTGACACGCGTCGGCCTGCGTGCACGCGTTGCCGTCATCACACGCCGTACCATCCGGCACGTTCATCGGCGCCGAGCAGGTCCCCGTGGCCGCATCGCACGCCCCGGGCACCTGGCACAGGTCGTCCACCGTGCACACCACCGGGTCCGAGCCCAGGCAGACACCGGACTGACACGTGTCCTCGCGCGTGCACGCGCTCGCGTCGTCACACGGCGTCCCGTCCACCTCGAGCACATCCTCGGGACACTGGGCGGAGTCACCTCCACACAGCTCCATGGCATCACAGACCTGGGCCGCGGGACGACACTCCACTCCCGCGGCGACGAAGCCATCGACTGGGCATTCCACCTCGACGCCGTCACACGTCTCCGCCGCGTCGCACGGCCCTGCCGCGGGCCGACACACCGTCTCAGCATCCGCGCGGACCGGCCCACACGTCCCATCCACGCCGCCACCCGCCGCCACCGCGCACGCCTGACAGTCCGTGCCCACTCCTCCACCACACGCCCCATCGCAACACACACCATCGACACAGAAGCCGCTCGAGCACTGCTCTCCCGCCACGCACCCCGCTCCATTCTCGAGCGGGTCCGTCACGAGCCTCGCCCGGATGCGAGCGAACTGCCGATAGTCGTTGTACGCCACCAGGAACCGGCCGGGCCCAGACGAGGCCACTCCGATGCGCCCCGCTCCCGAGGACGTGGTGTCCGTGATGCGGAACGAGGCCGGGTCCACGGGGGTCCCCTGCGGCGTGAACCTGCGCCCATGCAGCTCGTGCTGGCTGTAGTTCACCGAACCGCGGTGCCACGTCAGCAGATACCGCGTCCCATCGAAGCCCAGCGTCGGCTGGCGCTGATAGACGACCTCGGTGGCGAGCAACAACGCGGAGGAGTCCATGACCACGCCGTCCGACGCGCGCACCCGCCGCCCCTGCACCGTCCCCAGGACGACGCGCTGGTCCTCCCAGGCGACCAGGTAGTGGCTCCCATCGAAGGCCACCGTAGGGGCCTTCTCGCCATAGGTCTCCGTGGCCAGCGCGATGCCTTGGGGGTCGAGCACGACGCCATCCGCCGCCCTCACTCGCGCGCCGAAGACATCCCCCGAGTACGGGAAGTTGCGCTCGTCCTCCCAGGCGACGAAGAACTGCCCATCCCCCGAGGCGACCACGGGCCGCCGCTCCACCAGGGGCTCGCGGGCCACCGCGAAACCCTGCGGCTCCATCACCACGCCATCCGACGCCCGCACCCTCGCGCCGAAGACGTCGCTGCGCAGCGAGTTGTTGCGCACATCCGTCCACGCGACCAGAAAGTATCCACCGCTGAAGCCCACCGACGGCGTCGTCTGGTCCGTCGCCGCCGTGGAGATGGGAATCGGCGTCGCGTCGAGCACCACCCCATCCGTCCCCACGCGCACCCCGAGGATGTCGCTGCTCCCCGAAACGCCATCCGTGCGGCGCTGGAATACCACCAGGAACTGGTGACCATCGGATGCGACGCTCGGCAGCTCCTCCAGGCTCGACGTGGTCGCGATGAGCAGCGGAGACGCGTCGAGCACCACCCCGTCCGAGGCCCGCACCCGCGCCCCGAGGATGTCGGCGGTCTTCGCGCGGGCCCGGTCGTCCTGCCACACCACCAGGTACGTACCCGAGGCGTGCGCCACGGCGGGCACCAGCTCCCGGCTCACGTCCACGGAGAGCACCTGCTCCGAATCCAACATCGCCCCCGACGCGTCCACCCGCGCGCCGGAGACCAGGATGTGTCTCGAGGCGCGCAGCGCGTGCCACGCGACGAAGTAGCGCGTCCCATCCGAGGCCAGCGAGGGCTGCTGCTCCTGCTCAGTCGCGGACGCGGCCACCCCCAACGCGAACGAGCTCCCCACCGTACCGTTGCTCCCCACCGTCGCGGCGTGGATGTCCGTGACGTTGGTCGCCACGGTGTGCTGCCACGCCACCAGGAAGCCGTTCCCGTTCGACGCGACGCTCGCCGCCTCCTGCCGCTGCGCCGCCGTGGAGATGGCCAGCCCGCTCGGGTCCAGGACCGCTCCGTCCAACGTCACCCGGGCCCCGAAGACATCCGGATTGCTGGAGCCATTGCGGAAGTCGGTCCAGACCACCAGGAACAGGTGCCCATCGAAGGCGACCTGCCCGCTGGCCAGGATGCCCGCGACCGAGGAGATGACAAACCCGCTCCCATCCAGCGAGGCCAGGTCCGAGGCGCGCAACCGCATGCCCAGCAGCCGCCCGTTGGTGAAGGTGAGCAGGTAGTTCCCCCGCGCATACCCCACCTGGGGCATCCAGTGATTCGTGGAGCCCGAGCCCCCCGCGAGCAGTCGCCCGCCCACGTCCAGGATGGCGCCATCCGAGGCCCTCACCCGCGTGCCGTACACGTCAGCGGTGTTGTACGAGCGCCGCGCATCCTCCCAGACCACCAGGTAGTCCGTGCCGTCCGAGGCGATGGCCGGCCTGCGCTCGTCCCCCGCGGCCACCGAAAGGTTCAGCGGAGCCGCATCGAGCACCCGGCCATCCGCGCCCCGCACGCGCGCGCCTTTCAGGTCCGAGTAGGGCCCCGTCGTCCAGTTGACCTGCGCGTCCTCCCACGCCAGCAGGAAGTCCTGCCCGTTGGACGCGACGGCGACGTCCACCTGGTCTCCCGTGCCCGCCGCCAGCACCAGGCTGCCCACGTCCAGCACCCGCCCATCCGCGGCATCCACGCGCGCGAACAGCAGCTCATCCTGCGTGAAGATCCGGTTCTGCCAGGCCACCAGGTAGCGGCCACCGCCGAAGGCCACCGCCGCGCGCGTGTTCGACAGCGCGTTGGGCACCGGCACCGGCACGTCCACCTCGATTTCCGGCGACACCAGCGGGTCCAGCATCGCCGGCCAGCTCGAGTCCTCCAGCACCCGCGCCGGCACCCGCATCACCAGCACCTCGCCGTCGCGCACCGTCTCGACCGCCGTCCTCCGCCCGTCCGCGTCCACCCACGTCGCGCGGCCATAGCGCGCGCCCAGCTTCGTCACCGGGTCTACGAAGTGATGGCCGTGCTCCGTCCGCCCCGCGTACGTCAACCCCTCCACCGCCACGCGCACCTCGAGGTCGCCTTCGCCCTCGGGCTCGCGCGCCCACTCCCAGCGCTGCTCCATCCCGCTGTCGCCGTTCTCCAGCACCTCCACCACCGCCCCTCGCGAAAGCGATAGCGCGCCGTCCTCCCGGACGGAAACCTCCAGCGTCCCCATCAGCGAGCCGCCACCGCGCGACACTGCCACCGTGCGCACCGACAACGGTGCGCCCGTGACGGCCCCCGAGCGTGGCTTGGTCGCCTCACCCTCCACCGCCTCCAGGTGACGGGGGGACAGACGCACCGTGCCCCCCGGCTCCACCCGGAGCGCATAGGTGTCCTGGTCTCCCGTGAAGCCCCCCTCCTGGGCGACTCGGAAGGCGCGCTCCGCCCGGCGGACGACGCCCTGTACATCCAGGGGCGGAGACACGGAGGCGGCGGGGCCCTGCGACACCTCCGGTGAAGAAGGGGGTGGGGCCGACGGACGGCAGGCGGCCAGGCTCAGCCACACGGCGAGCAGAACCCCGCCCCCCAGCGCTGAGAGCCGAGACGAAACGATGGAAATGGATGGCACGTGGAAACCCCGCTCGAACCGTGAACGGCCCCTGGGCACCAGCATAGCCGGGCGCCCGACGGGACGCGCTGCCTGCCAATAGCGAGGCTCGCATCAACCCAGGCAAATCGGGGCGTCCCACGGTAGACGGACGCCCATGCCCAGGATCCGCAAGGTGCTCGTCGCCAACCGTGGCGAGATCGCCATCCGGGTGATGCGCACCTGAAAGGAACTCGGCACCGCCACCGTGACGCGTGGAGCGGGTGACGCCAGACGCCGAGTACGTCGGTGCATGGCAGCTACGTCCGACGCCTGGCGGACCTGCCAGCCGCAGGGCGCGCCGTGCAATGCGAGCTTCGCGTGCGGCGCTACCGGGAGTGGCTCGCCAGACCCGGGCTTACTGATGTCCTACGCGCCCTGACTCCCGTCGCTACTTCGTTGCCCCGCTGGCGTGTGCTCGGGGCGCCCACAACCCCTCGAGGCGGAGTGCCGCAACCGCCCAGAGCTGGCGGCGGACCAAGGCGCCATCGTTTCCAACGATGATGAATCCATGATGCATCGATGTGGCTGACATGAGCCGGCCATCGGCGATGGGAGGGCACTCTGAGCCGCCTTTGAGAGGTCCACGCCGATGCAGAATGAAGCGCTTCACCCTGGGACGGACTGCTGGCTCGAATACGTCAGAGGGTTGGCCCACCCAAGAGGTGTGGCAATGCCCGCTGCGCTGCTGGTGGCGAGCGCACCTGAGTCCGATGGACGCACCTCCCTCCAGCAACTCATGGGCATCATCCCGCGGGTCGCGGACGCGAGCCGTGCTGCTCCTGGGAAGTCACTCCTGGCATTGAAGCTCGGGTGGAGTCGGGGGGTGCTGGGGCTGGCTCTGGCTCTGCTTCTGGGGGGCTGCACCACGACGCTCCAACATGACTGGGGGGCGGTGCTCATCCATGAAGATTCGCCGCGCGGTCGCACATGCCGCTTTGACGGCGAGGCGCCCTGGCCTGATGTGTTTCCACCCGACGCGTTGCGTTTCGAACTGGGGCCAGGGGACGAGGTTTCCGCCATCCGGAGTGCATCGAGCATCACGCTCCGGCATTGCATGCGCTCGTACGCTCTGCACGCGATGATGGAAGGCAGCCTGTCGCCGTTGCTTCCTGGCGTTGAAAGCTATCGCTTCACCTGGTTGCGGTCGTTCGCTGAGCCCGTCGTCATCAGGATTGACCGCTGGGGACCCATCCACTCCCTGACCGTGAAGGAACACGGCGGTCGTGACGCGCCCCTGCGGGTGGACTCGCGCAGGTTGCTGGCTCCGAGTCAGTGGTGGGAGTTCCGGCGTCGCCTGGAGCGAGCCCGGTTCTGGTCCGCGGTCCGGGCCCCCGTTCACTCCTACGTGTTCGGCGATGGCGCTGCATGGATTCTCGAGGGCAGTCACGGAAGGCGCTACCGCGCGCTGGAGTATTACTCACCCTCTCGGGAGGGAACCGCCGGCGTCTTCCGGGAGGCGTGCCAGTACCTCGTCGAGCTCTCCGGGCTGTCGTACTGAAGTTCGGACTGTCCGAGGTCCAGGCACGGGCATCTCGGTCCATCACGGGCTTTGTCGGAGGCGCGAAAGTCTCGAGGGCGGTGTTCGCCGCGGGTGCTGGATGCTCAGTACAGCGTCGCCTTTACCCGGCCGGCAGCTCGCGGTCGTACTCGTCGCCGTCGAAGTCATCCGGGCTCAGCGCCTCGAGGATGGAGCCGGGGCTTGGGAACTCGGCGCGGGTGACGTGCCGGGCCGAGTCCCAAAGCCTGGAGCGGACCAACGCGCGGCTGCATTGGAAGTAGACCGTCTCCACGGTGATGCGCAGCACGGAGCGCGGCGCCTTCCCATCGAAGGTGAAGCGCTCCAGCATGGACGGCTCAATGACGATGCTCGCCCGGCCGTTGACACGCAGGGTTTCGTTCACGCCCGGGACGAAGAACAGCAGCGCGACGCGCGGATCCGCCAGGATGTTCCGCAGCGAGTCCATGCGGTTGTTGCCTCGGCGGTCGGGAAGCAGCAGCGTGCGCGTGTCCTCGATGACCACGAACCCGGCGGGGTCTCCTCGCGGCGAGGCATCCAGCCCTCCAGGGCCGGACGTGGCGAGCACCATGAACGGTGATCGCTCGATGAAGGGCAGGTAGGCAGGGTGGAGGTGGTCCACCTCCTTGAGCCCGGACGACTTCCCGGGAACCCCGTACAGGCGTTCGAGCGACTCCACATCGTTCACGGTCTTCATCCAGGGGCGCCTCCTGGGTCCTTTTAAGCATTTAAAATGGCCATGTCACACGCGGCACCGGCTGCGTCGTCCTGGGGATGGAAGGGCACTTCGCCCCCCTGAAAAACGAGGACCTGCACATGAAGCCCCGGATGAATGCTTTCGCGGTCGCGCCGGACGCCCTCAGTCTCATGGTGGATTTCAGCAAGAAGGTGGAGGCCCTGGGGCTGGAGACGAGCCTCTGCGAGCTCGTCAAGATCCGCGCGTCCCAGATAAACGGCTGTGCCTTCTGCATCCACATGCACACCCGCGACGCCCGCGCACATGGGGAGACAGAGGAGCGCATCTACCTTCTGGACGGCTGGCGTGAGTCGCCGCTGTATACCGAGCGCGAGCGCGCGGCCCTGGGCTGGACCGAAGCCCTGACGCTCATCTCCCAGACGCACGCACCCGACGAGGACTACGCCGCGCTCAAGCCGCACTTCACCGAAGAGGAGATGGTAAAGCTGTCCCTCATGATTGGCGTCATCAACACCGCGAACCGGCTCGTCCTCGGCTTCCGGGCCATCCACCCGGTGACCGCTCGCAGTGAAGCCGCCTGATTCAAATCCCGCGGGCGTCTTCGACCCGCTCCGCCCCCGGCTGCTCCGCATCGCGTACCGGATGCTGGGCATCGTCGCGGAGGCGGAGGACGTGGTGCAGGAGGCGTATCTCCGTTGGCACCAGACGGACCGCGACGTCGTGCGGGACGCCGAGGCCGTGCTCGTCCGCACGGTGACGCGCCTGTGCCTGGACGTCCTGAAGTCCGCGCGCGTCCGGCGCGAGGAGTACGTGGGGACCTGGCTTCCAGAGCCCATCATCGAGACAGGGGAGGGCGATGACTTGACGCTGACCCTGATGATGGCCCTGGAGCGCCTGTCCCCGCTGGAGCGCGCCGCGTTCCTCCTGCACGACGTGTTCGGCATGGACTTCGAGCAGGTGGCGAAGGCCATCGACCGCGCTCCCGCGGCGTGCCGCCAGCTCGCCAGCCGGGCGCGGGACCATGTGCAGGAGGCCCGGCCCCGCTTCCCCGTGACGGAAGAGAAGGGCCACGAGCTGGCCTCGGCGTTCCATGCCGCCTCCCGGAGCGGTGACACGCAGGCGCTCCAGGCACTGCTGGCCCAGGACGCCATCCTGTACGCCGACGGCGGCGGCAAGGCGAAGGCGATCCTCAATCCCATCTACGGCCGGGAGAAGCTGTTGCGCTTCTTCGAAGGGGTGTGGCGCATTCCAGCCGTGGGCTCGGCGCAACTCGTGTACGAGGGCACCATCGACGGACTGCCCGCGTACGTCACGCTGGACCCGGATGGAATGCTGCAGACCACGGCGTTCGCCATCGAGGATGGCCGGATCGTCGCCCTCTACGTCACGCGCAATCCCGACAAGCTGAAGGGCATCCGGCGCGCGGTGGTGGGCGAGTCATCGTAGGAAGCGACCGAGGGGGCGCCTTCCGCGCCGCCGCTGGAGTGGAATCGTCTTTCGTTCGTGGGGGCCTACTGGCGGAGGCCGGCACCACGGCTTTTCAGCAGCTCGCCGGCCCCAGTGGATTTGACAGAGTATTGACAGACCATGGCCTCGCGCCGGTGGAGTCTGGGTTTCTTCCGTGACGTGGAGGGGCCGCACTCCCACGGAGGACGAGGTTGTCCAGACATGTTGCAACATGGCTCCAGGCAGTGGTGCCTTCTCGGCGCCCTGCTGTTCGTTGGTTCATCTGGAAGTGAGGCATTGGCGCGAAGTATCGACGCGCAGCCTTCTCCTCTCCTTTCCTCGCAGGCCAAGGTGTTCCGGCCTGCTCGCCCCATCCCAGGGCGCTACATCGTCCAGCTCGAAGGAGACGAGGCCGCAAGGCGCGTGGCGGGGGGCCGGGCGGCGAGAACCTCCGCCCTGGCGAGGGAGCTGACCTCCACCGTCGGTGGGCAGGTCCTCCACGTCTACAGGATGGTCCTGGACGGCTTCGTCGCGCAGTTGACGGAGGCCCAGGTGGAGCGGCTGGCCGCGGACCCTCGCGTCAAGGGCATCGCGCAGGATGGTGAGGTCCAGTCCTTCAGCGGCCAGTTCACCCAGAGCAGCGCCCCCTGGCACCTGGACCTGCTGGACCGGGGCGGTCTGTGGGGCGACTACAACACCAGCTATCAATACACGCACACGGGCGCGGGCGTGCACGCGTACGTGCTCGACAGCGGCATCTTCACCGGCCACCCCGACTTCGGGGGGCGCGCGTCCTACGCCTTCTCCAACATCGACGACGACTCGGATGGAGTCGCGGACAACATCGACTGCACCGGACATGGCACCCACGTGGCCGGCATCCTCGGCGGCGCGACGTACGGCGTGGCCAAGGGCGTCACCTTGCACGCTGTGCGCGTCCTGGATTGCAATGGCAGTGGCTCCGAGTCCGGCATCATCGAAGGCGTGGACTGGGTGGCTGAGAACCGCATCAACCCGGCCGTGGCCAACATGAGCCTGGGCTTCGACTTCCACATGCCGATGATCTCCGCCGCCGTGGAGGAGGCCGTGGCGACGGGACTCACCGTCGTCGTCGCGGCTGGCAATGGCATCGCCGGCACGGGTGTGCCCGCGTGCGCATTCAGTCCCGCGAACGCCCCTTCGGCCATCACCGTCAGCGCGGTCGACTCCGCCAAGAGCCGCCCCGCGTTCGCCAACACGGGCAGCTGCGTGGACCTGTTCGCCCCGGGCGTCGCCGTGAAGTCCACCTGGCACACGCTGTCCCCGGCCAACCCTGCCTGCGCAGGGAGTCCGGGGACGGCGGCGGCGCCTACCTGCACGCTGGATGGCACGTCCATGGCGTCGCCGGCCGTGGCGGGACTCGCCGCAATCTACCTGGGGTGGAATCGCAGCCCTACCGTCACGCCCGCCGTTGTCGCGGAGGCCCTCAAGGGACATGCCCGGGCGGATGCGACCAACATCGGGACGGGCTCGCCCAACCTGCTGCTGCACAGCATTCCCTTCCCCTTCATCCGCAACGAAATCATCGCGGGCCACAGCGCGAAGTGCGTAGCCATCTCCACCTGGGGCGGCGCGGGCGCCGGGTCCATGGCCATCCAACTGCCGTGTCAGGACGTCGTCGAGCAGCGCTTTGGCTTCTCCCCCGAGGTGGGCGTCGACTACACCCTTCGCACCGAGGTGAGCAGCAGGTACTCCACGCTGGAGGTGACGGGCGGCAGCATCCACGCGGGCGCCAGCATCGCCCAGTACCCCTATGGCCCGTATGACAGCCAGCAGTGGCGCTTCGAGCAGGACTCCCCGGGTTTCTTCCGCATCGTCGTCCGGCACACCGGCATGTGCATGACCGTCCGCAATGGGACCACCGCCGATGGGGAACTGCTCGTCCAGCACCCCTGCAATGGCGGCGCGAACCAGGTCTTCCGCGTGGACCGCTTCGACCCGTCTCCGGATGACTGACGCCTCACGTCACGGTGGTTGAAACAGCGGGCTTTGCGTCCGCGGCGCGCAAACTCAAGGTGTCGCCCTCGTCTCAGCCGGGTGATGTCGGAGCTGGAGGCTCACCTGGGGGGCGGCTGCTGACGCGCACCACGCGCATTGTGAAAGTGACCGATGCCGGCGCGGCCTATTTCGGGGGCTGCCGCCGCATCCTGGCGGATATCGCCGCCGCTGAACTCGCCGCCAGCGGGGCCAACAGCACGCCGCGCGGTCATCTCACCGTGACCGCGCCGGCGCTGTTTGGCCGCCTGCATGTGATGCCGGTGGTGCACGACTACCTGGCGCGTTTTCCGTCGGTCCATGTGAATTGCTGGTTCCTGGACCGCATCGTGAATCGGGTCGATGAAGGCGCGGACGTGGCCGTTCGAATCGGCGAGCTGCCCGATTCCTCCTTGCAGGCCATCGCGGTTGGCAAGGTGCGGCGCCTGCTCTGTGCCTCGCCGGCCTATCTCGAGCGACACGGCGTGCCGCGGCAGCCGAATGAGCTGACATCGCGCGCCATCGTGCAGATGGCCGGCTCGACCGGTGCGCCTGAATGGCGCTTTCGCGCCAACGGCAAGGTCTTCGCCGTGCCGATCCACCCGCAGATGATGACCACGACCAACGATTCTTCCATCGCGGCGGCGCTGGCCGGCGTGGGCATTGCCCGCGTGCTGTCGTATCAGGTGACCGAAGAATTGGCCGCGGGCACCTTGCACACCGTGCTGGCCGAGCATGAACTCGCGCCGCTGTCAGTTGCGCGCGCGGGCGCCGCTCTGGCAGCGCTAGCGTGGGCGGCGCTTGGCCGAGACAGGTCGTGCTCAGCCGCTCGCCGAATGCCACTGCCACAGCTTCACTGCCTGACGCGAGGGCAGGGGCCGCGCTACGTCGTCACCACGCAGCCCCAGCCGTCGTAGTCACCCTCGTGGGCCTGCAGGACCTCGAGAATCTCCACCGTCACCTCGTCCGCGCGCCCTTCCGCCAGGGAGTCCTCACGCGTGAAGTCCAGGGCCCACCTCGTCTCGGGGGCCTCGGGCTCGCGTGGGGGAGCGACCTTGAACCCCTGTTTCGCGAGCTGAGCCGCGGCGCGAGCCGCCTTGTCCGGGGCGGGAAAGTACGCGAGGTGCTCCACCTCTCGCGCCACCTCGCTCCGGTCCCCCTGCCTCGTCAGCAGGTCGAGGAGACTCCGGTTCGACATGAGGTGGCGGTGGAGCTCCGGGGGATAGAGCCAGTCGAAGTACGCGGACCATTCCGGGTCCTCCTCGAACTCCAGCTCCAGCGTGTAGTCCACCTGAAGGGGCGTCACCACGCGCTGGACGTCGGGCTCCGCGACTCCGCGCGGGCCAAAGAAGAACGCATCCGAGAACCCTTGTCCCAGGCTGCGCCCCACGAAGAGGAACCCCAACGTCGCGAGCGCGGCGACGAGCGCATCCTCCAGAGTGAAGAGGGCTTCCGACTCCTCACGTGAGCGCAGCCCATCCGGCCGGGGCGACTTCATCGTCACGCGCACGGCGAGCCGGATGGGATGGCTCGCCAGCGGCGCATGGGGAGCCGCGTGCATGTCCAGGAGGAACGACGTGGGGCCGTCCTCGAGCTCGATGAGGTAGGTGTCGAAGCTCTCGTCCCAGGGTTTCATCGCGCCGCTCGCATTCATGACACGCTCTCTTTACCTTCCTCGATGGTGAGTGGGGGGGAGTCCTGGACGCGGAGCTCGAGCGGGGGCGGCGCCTGAAGCTGAACCTGCTCTCCCGAGCGCGGATGCAGGAAGGTGAGCGACTCCGCGTGCAGCAGATAGCCGCCGTCTCCGGGCAGGCCGGGGTGCTCCGCCACCGGCAGGCCGCCCACGGCGAAGAGCGGATCCCCCACGAGCGGGTGGCCGATGTAGGCGAGGTGGATGCGGATCTGCTCGGAGCGCCCCGTGTGGATGTCCACCTCGAAGAGGGTGTGCTCGGTGCGCCGCTCCAGCACCCGGGCCGTGCTGTGTGAGGGCTTTCCCCGCGCACTGGCACCATGGACTTCGCCCAGCCGCGGATGGGGCACCAACCCGATGGGCGCGCGGATGTCGTAGGCCTCCTGGGCAGCGAGTCCCTGGGAGAGTGCGCGGTAGCGCTTGTGCACGCGGCCCTCGCGCCAATCGCTCGCCAGGCGCGCGGCTGCGTCGCGGGTGCGGGTGAAGAGCACGAGGCCCGACGTCGCGCGTCCCAGGCGGTGCATGGGAATTGCCTCGGGCCATCGTGCCTGGACGAAGGAGAGCAGGGTGTTCTTCAGGAAGCCTCCCGAGGGCAGGGTCGGCAGTCCGCTCGGCTTCACCACGACGACCAGTTCCGTGTCCTCGTACACGCGCTCGAAGGACTGCGGCGTGTCCGCCTCTTCCCACGGCGGGCGGTGCCAGCACAGCCACTGTCCCGGCCTCAGGGGCTCCGAGCCGTCGGCGGTGACGTCGTCGAGTCGCACCTCGCCCCGAGCGAAGCGTGCCCGCCACTCCTCCTCCGAGGAGTGACGATACTTGGCCGTCAGATGGGCGAGCGCGCTGCTGCCCGGTCGGCTCCCGAGCTTCTCGCGATACACATAGCCGTCGTTGCGCAGCACTCGCGCACCCTACACCGCGTGGGCTCGCGGTGGGAGGCCGTCAAAGCGGCGGCTGCTTGTCCAGGAAGCCTGACTTCGACAGCCACATCACCAGCGCGAAGCTGATGGTGTTGAAGGCCGCGTGCGCGACGACCAGGGGCAGCAGGCGTCCCCGGAACCAGAAGACGAACCCGAACCAGGCCCCCAGCACGAAGGTCTGGAAGACGGCGAGCGTGCCTTCGTAGAGGTGGCCCACGGAGAACAGCACGGCCGCGACCAGCACCGCGGGCACCCAGCGGCCCAACACCACGCGCAGGCGGGGCACGAGGAAGCCCCGGAAGACGAACTCCTCGAAGCCTGTCACCAGCACCATGATGGCCGCGAAGGCGGGTACGTCCAGGCCGGTGTCCATGAGCGCGGTGGCCACGCCCTTGCGCGCCAGCATCTCCTTGCCGGCCAGCTTCAACGCCACGGCGACGGCCGCAATGGGCACCGACGCGGCGAGGTGCACCGCGTAGGTTGCGACGAGCACCGGCACGCCGAGCAGCAACTCCTTCGCCCAGCCCTCGCGCGCCAGTCCCACCTGCGCGGCCCCCTGGCCGTCGCGCCACACCAGCACCGCCACCAGCAGGATCATCCCCAGGGCGCGGAGGCACAGGGGCGCCATGGACAGGGAGAAGCCCTTCTCCTGCTCCGCCGCGGTGGCGACCCAGGCGCCCGCGCCCGTGCCGCCCAGCGCCATGAGGAGCCCCAGGACGCCCAGCCAAGCGCCTGCGCGAGTGGCCTCCCAGGGGCGAAGCAGGGAGAGTCCCCAGGTGAGCAGCACGACCGCGAGCACGGCCAGGACGACCCGACCCGCGGGGCCTGTCGACGAGGGCCCGAGGACGGCGAGGAACACGAACGCCGCTTCTGACAGGGCCCGGCGCCGCGGCGGGGCGTTCTCCAGCAGCACGGCGACATCACGACGCACGGGGTGTTCCTCCGGTCCAGGGGTGCGGGGCGGGGGCCTCGCGGGATTCCGGACACGCTACTGGCTTCGCCCTCGGGTTTCTGACCCTTCCTCGGTTTTCCGTTCATGCGGCGCGCGCGTTCCATCGGGAGCGCCCGGAGAGGGGAGGGGGCATCCTCATGATTCTGCGGCGCTGGGGAGGCGCTTCACCCCGCAGTGCCCAACCGTGTCGTAGCGACCGCGAGGCAACGGGCAGCCGCCGCGGCGTCGCAGCCATTGAGCCCGGCGCCCCATGCCGCGTTGGCCTCCAACAGCGCCCAGCCCCGGCCCTCGACCCACGCCGCATCCAGCACGCATGTTCGAGGCAGCAGGGGCGAGCGGGCCACCGCTTCAAGAAACGTTCGCGCCTCCGAGAGGTCTCCTTCTCCCTCGTACATTGCACAGGAGAGGATTTGCCCATCGAGTGCCCATGCACGGGCCTCGGCGCGCAGGGTCACCACCTCCGAGGATAGAACCGGTGTCTCCGCTTCGAGCCCCCGGCACTCCTCCAACAAAGCCTTCGCTTCGCGCCAGACGTCAGCGCGGAAGCGCTTGGGCACCAGGGGCTTGACGAATCGAGGGAAGGGCTCGGCGACAACTTGAGCCAGCGTGGAGCCATGAACCTCACGCTTCACCCAGTCTGGCTCCACCTTCAGCAGGAGGTCGTCCGGGGGCGACACCAGCGAGAGCCCCAACATCTGCGCGAGCACCAGGCAGAACGTGTCGTTGCCATAAAGCCGAACCTCCGCGGGCGCCAACGCGGGCGGGGACCAGAACCGGTCCAACCTCAGCACGGTGCCTCCGCCGGCCTCCCACTCCGCTGCGACAGCATCCCGCTCAGGGTCGCCCTTCGCAGGAATCAGCAAGCGGAGTCCTTGGAACATCCGGCAATGCTAAGCGCTTGTTTCGGTAGGCGCGAGTGGAACCCGGTGATGATGCCCAGCGCTTGATCATGAGGCCATCCTCCTGGGCCAGCTCGCGCCAGCTTGAAGCCGTTCGTGGTGGCGCCAGCGACCACGAGGCCGACGGGGACGCCGCGCGAGTCCGCCAGCAAGCGTCGTTTGGGCGCCCCGCCGCGCTCTGTCCGTGGGGTTGGGGCCGGTTTCCCCCGCCTGGTGACGCCTTGCCCTGGGCGACATCCAAGGCAATCCATCGTCAATCCACCCTGGCCAGGCCGTCACAGGTCATTCCGCTGGCGCTTGGCGTGGAGCTGGCCAAGGTCCTGCGTTTTTTCGGTGAGGAAAATCGGGGCTCGGCTCCGTTCATGGGGATGACGGCGACTCGACGTCGTCCTTCATCACGGAGCTTCCGATATGACTTTGTCCCGTTCATTCCGAGCGCTGGCCTGCACCGGTGCCCTTGGCTTCCTGGGGGCATTCCCCGTGTGGGCCGCGCCCACCGAGTCGACCGGACCGCGCGAGATTGCCCGCATCACCGGCACTTCCGGCAGCCAGGTTCGCTGGTTCGAGAGCGCCGAAGGCGAGGTTGGCGTGGCCGTCATCGCCCAGTATCCGCAGCGTCCACTCGTGGCCCCTCGCTTCTTCCAGACACACTCCGCGGCGGAGGTGTTCCTGGCCGTGGCACCCAAGGGGCAGGCGCTGCCGCCGGCCCTGGCGGCCCACGCTGCCGTCGCGATGGATGAGGGCGACAGGGCGCGGCTCCAGAGGCAGAACGAGGCAGAGCTTGCCTCCTTCCCGGCCTCCTTCTCCGATGAGCCCCGCTCGCTCGCCGGGGAGTGCTCGGCCTCGAGCCGCGCCTGGGCTGCCTCCGTGTATGGGGACCCCACCTGCGGGGACCCCAGTCAGGCGACCGTCTACACGACCTCTACGAGCGACTATTACTGCAACTCCCCAGACTGTGACTTCC
Source organism: Myxococcus sp. 1LA (assembly GCA_046520405.1). Taxonomy (GTDB): domain Bacteria; phylum Myxococcota; class Myxococcia; order Myxococcales; family Myxococcaceae; genus Myxococcus. Next base: position 28,970 of record JBKGHI010000026.1, on the reverse strand, counting down.
CGCTCGGGAGTGAGGACGGCGACGAATGCAACCCTGGGTTGCTCGCGTGTGACAGGGTGCGGGGCACCGCGACGCGAGTCCGTCTGCGCGTCACCGACTGGAACGGGCCTGTGTCATTCAACCATCCAGGGCACTCCATGCACTTCGCCGTGCAGAACTGCGCGGGCAATGGGCCGGTGACCTTCAACTACAGCCGGGGCACCTTTTCCAACAGCGTGCAGCTCTCCCCTGGAGAGATGTGGAACATCAAGTACGGAGCGACGGTCGCTCCGGCCGTCGCCGCCAAGCGTGTCACCTGGGGCCAGTGGACCGAGGGCCTGCCCACGAGCGGCCCTACGTACATCTCCAACGCCATGTCGGTGGCCGACAATTCGGGCACGGCAGACCATGTGATTGCCTGCGGAGACGTCATCACCCGCTACAACATGACGGACCTGACCATCCCCGCTTGTCACAACTACGCCGACCTCGCGTTCTGCAACGGCGAGAACTGCAATAACGCCTGCTATCACACCTGGTGACGGCTGGGGCTGCCTCCGAAACGAGACGTCGGCGCGCACCAGCTCCTGGACGCTGGTGTCGCGCCGGTCCGGACTGAGCATCACCCGCTTCGGCAGACAGGTTGACTACGTCGTTGCCGCCTAACACCCTTCCATTACATCAAGGGTGCCCACGGAAGCGGGTGACGCTCACGCCGCGCTCACGGCATGCGAGTGGAGACCGTTCCGCTGTAGGGAACGCCCTGGATGGGCTCCAGGCCGGTGAAGGCCGCGTCGAGCGCGCCATGTTGGAACACGCCGATGAGCGGCGCCGTGTCAGCCGCCAGCCCAGGCAGGTTGCCGGAGATGGTGCCGGTGAAGACGCGCTCCGTGTTGATGCGGCCCTGCACCTGCACCTGCACCGTGAAGCCCGCGCTGCTGCACGTCGTCTGTCCCGTGACGCGGGCCACCTCGTCATGCTCCACGTCGTGGAAGTCCAGTGTCAGGTTGAAGTTGCTGCCACAAGTGTAGGTCCCAAAGGGCGTGTTGGCGGTCCCCGCCAGTCGCGTGGGATGCGCCAGCGCGGCGCAGTTGGCCCAGTTGCTCTGCTGGGGCGCCGTCCGCGAGTTCGCCCAGACCGGCGCCACCACGCGCGAGACGACCTCGTCCGACAGGTCCTCGTTCACCCCGGGCGCGGCGTCGACGAAGAAGCCGAACTCCTTGAGCTCGGGCGAGAAGATGCGGCCCATGAAGCCGGACGGGTACAGGTTCTGCGAGCCCACGTAGAAGCCCTGGTCGAGCATGTAGAACTTGGCGTGGGATACGGGGGACACCGCGCCGGGACGTGCGTCCTGATAGTTCACCAGGTGGAACTTGCAGTGGGCCACGTCGCGCTGGACCTGGTTCAGCCCATGCGACTGGAAGCGCGTCTCCAGGATGGACTCCAGCGTCTGCCAGACGCCCGGCGTCAAGACATGTTCGAACGGGTCGCCCCAGACGAACTTCACGTCCACGTCCCGGACGATGGCCTCCGCCGCCTCTTCGATGAAGATGGGCGAAATCACGTTCGTGTGCGGCCGATGAAGCCCACCAGCCCCGGGTTGATGAAGAACATGGCGTTCTGGGTCGCCCCCATGCCCGCCACCAGCGCGTCATCCGCGTCCAGGTTGAGCCCGCTGTCCAGATTGCCGCGTGACAGCGCGAGCACGTTGGCGGGCCGGAACGCATGGGGCGTGGTCGCGGGCACGGCGGGAGCCGCTGGCACCGTGTCACAGAGGGAGGCATCTCCACGCGTGGGATGAAGCGCTGGTCCCAGATGGTGTCGAACCAGTCCGCCGCGTGGTCCGCGGCGTCGCCGGCCAGGTGGATGGCCATCTCGTGCTCACCCGTCTCGTAGCTGGTGGCAATGGACTCGATGCGGTCCCGGATGCTCAGCTTGGAGTGGTTCCAGCCGTTGAGCTGCGTCTCGCTGATGCCCACCGCGATGCGCACGTTCCAGTTCGCCGGGTCCGCGCCCGCCAGCGCGACCAACTGCGCGGTGACGTTCGCGTAGATGTCCGCGGCGCTCCAGCCGGGACCTCCGAAGTAGAACCGGACGATGGGCTTGAGCTCGTGGAGCACCGGGGAGCTGCCCACTCGCTTGCCCACATAGGGCCACGCAGGTGGACTGCTGGATGCCTGTGCGGTTGAGCGAGCTCATCGCAGTGCCCACTGGGGAGAGCCCCACCGTGGCGCCTCCACAGGGAGTCAGCAGCGCCGCGGAGGTCGCGGCAGGAGGTGCGGGACTCCCGGTAGCTCCTTCATCCGTGACGCTACAGCCTGACAACAGGAGCAAGGTGACCCATGGCGCGGACAGGGGGCCTCGCGAGAGCGCTTCGAGATGAGCTGTGCATGTGACTCCCCCCAGCCAGTCGCGGCTGTGGAGGCAAGCAGACCCCAGTGCGGGCTTCATCGCAACCCAGGGTCGCCCAGGTAACGCCTTCGTCACGTGGTATGGGTTTCTCCGGCCGCCATGGCAGGGGCCACGGTTTCAGGCGTTCGTTCAAGGCGCGACGAAGCACGCGTGGATTCGCCGGCGTCTGTCCATTCGCCCGCTTCGGCTTGAATACCGCGTTGCGACCAACCGCCCTGCCGTGGACCCTGCATCCGGACGGATGTTGCAAGGGGGCAATACATGCGTGGACTGTCAAAGCAAACTCGTGGCTGGAGCGCGTGGCTCCTCGGGGGGCTGCTCACCCTGGCGTGCGGCGGTGAAGCGGAGCTGTTCGAGGACAACTCCCCTTCGAAAGAGGACGTCGAGGCCGGGCTTCATTGTCCGGACAGCCAGGGGCCCTACCCGAATTGGACAACACCGACCTTCTCGACGGATGCCCAGGTGGCCGAGGATGGAAACGAGTTCTTCGTGGCCTGGTCCGACAGCCGCCCCGGACGCTTCTACGCCGCGCGCGTCTCGAAGAATGGCCGGTTGCTGGACCCGGATGCCATCTCCCTCAACCCAGGGCTCCGACCCGACGCCTACTTCCATGCGACCGCGTTCGATGGCCGGCAGTTCCTCGTCGTCTGGACTGGAGACAGCTCCCTCTTCCTGACGCGCGTCAACCGGAATGGGACATTGGACGGCCCGCCGGTCACGCTCTTCACCCCCACCGACCACCAGCCCGCGGGTTCCCCGGGCATCGCCTGCCATGACCGCAAGTGCCTGGTCGCGTGGATTGGCTTCGGCGGAACCGCCACTGGCGCGGTCCGCGGCATCACCCTGAACACGGCGAAGCCAGGCTTCGACGTCCAGGAGGTCTTCATCTCCAACCAGCTGTCCGCCATCAATTCCTATGGCGTCGCGGTGGCCTGGTCCCATGACCGGTACCTGGCGACATGGACGGACGCTCGCTTCGGTGGCCAGGACATCTTCGCCGCGAGAATCCGGCGCACGGGCGCGGTGCTCGACCCGGACGGCTTCGTCATTTCCGCCGCGCCGAGCAATCAGAACTTCTCGGCGGTGACGGCGACGAAGCAAGGGTTCTTCGTCGCCTGGAGCGACGCACGCAATGGCACTGCCGACATCTACGGCGCCCGCGTGAAGGACGGGACCGCCAACGTCCTGGACCCCAGCGGCATCCCCATCGCCACCTCGGGCACGACCGACATCACGCCCAAGGTCGCCTCCGAGGGCCACCAGGTGCTCGTCACCTGGAGCGCGCTGACGGCCGACACCGGCCGCGTCCGTGGCGCCCGGGTGAAGCTGAACGGGGACGTCCGTGACCGCCACGGCTTCTCCATCTCCCGGGGCGCGGCGGCTCGCCAGCTCGTCTCCGGCAACGTGGCCTATGCCAACGACAAGTACTTCGTCGTCTACGGGCGTGCCCCCGTGCTGGACGAGCCGCCCTACCAGGTCACCGTGGGGACCCGCGTGAAGCAGGACGATGTCCTGGACATCCCAGCCATCCGCATTTCGCACGCGCCGTCGGTCGAACAGCTCGTGCCGTGACGCGCGCACTGGGGCAGGCGTTGCCGGCCTGCTGACTCACGGTCCGCGCACTCTGCCGCGCCACCGCGGTGCAAGCCTCGACGATGGCGATGCGCTCCATGGGCTCACTCCAGCGGAAGCACCACGCCCGCTGGACTCACGAAGCACTGCATGAACTGCGTGTTGCTGTCGCTCGGATTTCGCCGGTCGTAGGCGACGGAGAACCACGTACCCGGCACGACGTTCGCCGTCACCGCCGCCGCAATCCGCCAACGCACCTGCCAGTCCTGGACGGGCGGGTGGCCGTCACACCACGGCTCGAGCTCGATGGAGAGCACGTAGTGCGAGAGCGCCCCTTCCGAAGAGGACTCGGAGCCGACGATGGCGCAGGTGCGTACCCGCGCCCAGCATGTCGTCATATGCTCGAGGAGCACGTCGTGAGCGTGCTGCCTGGCTGGCAGGGTGCTCCGGTCCCACAGCGAAAAAGCCACCGCGCCCCCCAGCACGAGCACCGAGCACACGGTCATCGCCGCGGAAAGGATGACATCCGCGGTGTCACGGCTGTCTGCCCAGATCATGATGCCAGCGCAGAGGGGCCCCGTCGCCACCAGCAATGCGACGTAGATGACCCTCAGGCCCTGCGCCTTGGGCGCGGGTGGTGGCTTGAGCAGGGCGGGGGGGGGCCAGGGCGGTGGTGCCCCAGCAGGTAGCCGCTCAGGAGCGGGCGTCAGCGGCAACAGATTCATGAGGGTACTGGAGCGTGCTGGTCGTCTTGAGTCAAGAACGGGACGGGACCGCCATCCCCCGTCGTGCGCCCGGGGCACCTGCCCAACCCGCTCGACACGCAACACTGCAATGAGACATCGCCACGAGACATTCCGCGTGCGGAGTGCCGCGTCAACGCCCCTGACAGGCGGCCGCCGCGGCAACTCGCGGGTCATGGCGCCCTGAATCCCCCGCCAAGGGGGGAAGGCGCGCTCACGGCGGGCGGCACCGTGGCCGGCAATGCTCCCGTGGTGGCACTGCCGAACATGCGCCGGATGTGGTCGCCGTAGAGGGTGATCGTCAGCAATCCAATCACGACGATGAACGAAAGCGCGGCCACCACGGTCGCCGCAGTGCCCAGGAGCGTGACCGCCTCCTCCCGCTGCTGGCTCCAGATGCGACGGCAGTCCCCCGAGACGATGGTCCCATCCGGTCGGCGGTAGAGCCGGACACAGACACTTCCACCGGGCTGGAGCAGCGCTTCCACCTCGGGCGTGGTCATCTCACTGAGGTTGTGGACGGAGAGCCTGCAGGCCCCACAGTGCCTGACGCGTGCATCCCCTTTCATGTCCTCCCAGCGCATCGCGCAGGGCGTCGCGATGGTGAGGCGTTCAGCCAGAGCGTGTGTGTCCATGTCGGCTGATATTAGGGGACATGCCCTGCCGCTAGCATCGGCCGTTCGTCCGTAGGACGAATGACCGACCCCCGGGCAACGCGGCGCGGGGGACGGCGTGGGCCACACAGATGCTCCCGGCCGGTGGACAACTCCGCGTGCGCCCGGAGGGGCAGCGCTTGAGCTTGTAGCGCAGCCAGCGCAGGTCACCCTTCGCTTCTCGAAGGAGCCCCGCTTGTGGCGAGCAGGGCCCATTCCGTCTCGCGCATCGAAGAACGACGGGGGCCCGATGGAGCCGTCCACCAGCACGCTCAGCTCGTCGATGAAGGCCGCGGCCAGGAGATGGGCCGGCCGGAAGGAGGAGCTGGCTCACCGCAGCGCGGATGGGGCCGCACTGTTGGGCACCCCCAACCGAGCAGCGCCCGCGAGCACTGGGACGACTTGGCCCCAGAAACTACTCCTCCTCCCCAGAAAGCGTGAGCGATGGGGAAGCGAACATGGCGAGTCTGACGAGCGCGGTGGGCCGCGGAGCCTGGGTCTGGTTTTTCGGAGGGTTGCTGTTGTCCTCTGGGACGGTGGCCCACGAAGTTCCGAGACGGTTCGAGGAGAAGTTCGGCCCGGTGTTGAATCTGAGCGACACACCGACCTTCAACTTCGAGTACGCGATAGCCGTCTCAGGAGACGACGTCTATGTCGTCTGGAGTGACACTCCGGCCGGGGGCACCGCCAGCGTCTTCCTGAGAAGGAGCTCGGACCGGGGCAGGAGCTTCAGCCCTCCCCAGCTTCTGAGCAGTGGCGTCACGCCCGCCTTCATCCCGTCCGTGTTCGCGGAGGGGAAGAAGGTCTACGTCGCGTGGAGTGAGCAGGGCATCCAGTTCCGCGCAAGCCACGACCACGGCAGGACGTTCGAGCCGCCCCTGACTCTCAGCACCAGCGGCTTCACTCCCCGAATCGCGGCGGAGAACAGCGACGTGTACGTGACGTGGGGCGTCTCGACCGGAGAGGAGTCAGTCGACCAACTCTTTCGGGCGAGCCACGACCGGGGCCAGAGCTTTGGCCCTACGCTGACCATCGACAACGGCCAGGAGATTGGCGTCACGGAAATCGTCGCGTCGAGCAACGGAGTCTTCCTGGTCGGAGATGACGCGGGCGTGGATGACATTCCCGACGTGCGATTCCGCCGCAGCACCAACGAGGGACGTACCTTCGACCCGCTCATCAACCTCAGCGTCACTCAGGGCCCGCTCCAGCCGTCACAGCGCGCTCGCATCGCGGTGAGGGACCAGAAGGTCCACGTGGTCTGGGAAGAGTGTAATGACTTCTTCCCCACCCTTTGTGACATTGTCTACCGGCGCAGCCTCAACCGGGGGGCCACCTTCGAGCCGGCCGTGATCCTGAGCGATGGGGTGGGACTGGCGCTCAACCCAGACCTCGAGGTCTCGGGCCAACACGTCTTCGTGGCGTGGCAGGACAATGGCCCCGGGAACTTCGACATCTTTCTCCGTATCAGCGACGACCTCGGCGACTCGTTCGCCAAGGCCCGGAACCTGAGCAAGAGCTCCGGTGACTCCGGGGCCGTCAGCCTCTCCGCCGAGGACGAGTTCCTCCGCGTCGCATGGGAAGACAGCACGCCGGGCCCAACCGACATCTTCTACCGGGCCAGCGGTGACTTCGGTGATTCCTTCGAGCCCATCAAGAACCTGAGCGACTCCCCCGTGCGGTCCTCCACCCCACGCGTCCTCTCATCCAAGGGGGGAAAGAACGGCTACGTGGGCTGGCTGGAGGACCTGTCGGTCGACAACACGGACGTGTTCTTCCGACGCACCGAGGTGAAGTAAGCCGCGCCGGCCCCGGCGGCATACACTCCGGAGGACGGTCGCGCTGAACGTCTACGCCTGCTCTCGGTCTGAGGCCGCACGCGGGTGCTGGCATATCCGACGGCCCCAGGTGGGATGCATGCCATTATGGACCATCTGGCATTGCCCTCGCGACCTGCGCGGGTGGCTCCGGCGCAGGGGCCACCCCAGAGCGCGTGATGTCGAGTTCCAAGCCCCCACAGTGACCTGTGCGTACCGGGCGGGATAGACGCCCAGTTGAGGAGGGGAGGAGGGGGCAGGGGGGCCGCTGACGGGGCCGCCGGAGCGATGCTCCCGGCCGGTGGACAGGCCGCTTGAGCCCCTTGGGCTACACGCCTGCCCAGGCCGCACTCCCATCAGGTGCGTGGCACGGGCCTGGGCCTGTTGGCTGTCTTGAGCCTCAACGCCCAGCGGCCTGGAGGACCTGGTGCGCGCGGTGGATGCGCTCGCCCTCAATCCGGTCATCGGCACCGTTTGCTCGCTCGCCGAGTTCCCGAAGGCGCTGGAGCACCTGGACTGCGAGCCCTTCGGCGATTTCGTCATCAGCGTCCGCTGACTGTTCCTCGCGGCGGTTCCATGGCGTGATGGCTCCCGGAAGGGAGCACCGGGACATGGCGGAGAAGCAGGACTGGGGGCGGGAGGCACCCGCGCAAGAAGTGTGGGCCCGCGTGGAAGCGGCGGGGACGCCTGGATGGCGACACAAGCTGGCCTCCTGGTGGCAGGGAATCTCCGGGAAGGGCGTCCTCTTCCACGAGGGAGACCTGGAGGCTGACTCGCTCGTCATCGGCCCCCGGCCGCTCGTCGTCTCCGGCAGCGTTCGGCTGAAGGGGCTGCTCGAGGACGGCCACGCGGCGGACCACACCCTCCTGGTGGTGCTGGGCGATATGGAAGTGGAGAACGTGGCGACGTTCTCCGCCATGTTCATCGCGGGCAACGTCCGGATTCGGGGGCTGCTCTTCGGCGACTCGTACGGGGATGACGTCTTCTGTGTCGGCGGTGGGCTGAAGGCGCGCGCCCTCGTCGAGCAGCACCACCACCTCCGGGTGTATGGCCCGCTGGACGTGGACGTGCTCGTGGGCGACAAGCTCACCGCGACGGAGAAGCCTCGCAAGAAGCTGGAGCCGCACGAGGCGCTCCTGCCAGGCGCCTTCACCGTGGAGGACGAGGACGAGGGCGACGTCACCGACTCGACGGTGGACCGGAAGGGGCTCCTCGCGAAGCTGCGCGCGGGGCAGCCCCTGCTGGCGGACACCCGGCTTGGCCCCGTGGAGAAGGCCATCGCCGCCGTGAAGGAGAAGGCGGCGCGGGGCGAGAAGGCGACGCGACTGGGGCTCGCGCAGAAGAAGCTGAAGGCCATCCCCGAGGAAGTCTTCTCCCTCACCGGGCTGGAGAGCCTCACGCTGGACACCAACGACATCGCGGAGATTTCCCCGCGCATCGGCGAGCTGCGGGCGCTGAAGAGCCTCAGCCTGGAGAGCCTGCCGTTGACGGCGCTCCCCGTGGAGCTCTGCCGCCTCCCCGCGCTGAAGAAGTTGAGCCTCCGCTATTGCAACAACCTCAACCGGCTCCCGGACGCATTCGGCGAGCTGGCGTCGCTGGAGGAGCTGTACCTGGACGCGATGGCGCTGGAGGGCTTCCCCGAGGTGCTGACGCGGCTGCCTCGGCTGAAGAAGCTCTGGTTCTGGCGCTTCTTCAAGATGACACCGGGCCGCGTCCAGGTCCTGGTGGACGGGCTCGAGCGGATGCCGAAGCTGACGCACGCCGGCTTCTTCCAGGGGGAGCTGTCCGCGCTGCCGGGGGGACTCGCGCCGCTCGCCCGGCTCAAGCAATTCAAGCTGGGGCTGGACCGTGTCCCCGAGCCGGAGGTGAAGCGGCTGGAGGCGGCGCTGCCTCCCGGGCGACTGCACGTGGGGTACTGAGCCGTTGAGGGGGCATTGCGCGCCGGGCGGGGCACGCGCAGTGGCCATCACCGACTGGGGCTGTCCATGCTCCGCCACACGTCCCTCCGGACGGTGCTTTCCGGAGGGACGTGGCGCGTGACGAGGGACCTCGGCTATCTCAAACCCACCGAGAAGCTCCCGGACCAGGCACCATAGGCGTACGTGGTGATGCCGTTACGCGTCGATGCGGTGTAGCTGCTCTGGCCCGGTTGGATGGTGACGGTCACCGTGCCGCCCGTGGAGGGAATCGCACCGGCGTGCACCGCGGCGGCGCAAGCGTTCGAGTCATCGGTGTAGATGTCCGTGCCCCAGACGGCTCCGCCGCTCACCGCGCCGCAGGTGCACGTGATTTGCGTCCCGTTCTGCCCACGGTAGGTCGTGAAGTTGTAGCTCGAGCAGCTCTGGACGCCACCGCCGGTGGCATAGAGGGCCCTCAGTGCGGTGACGTCAGCGGCCGTCCATTCGCCGGTTTCGATCGACCGGAAGCAGGAGTTCATGACGGAGCCGCCCTCGGTGGCCGAGGTCGGGGTTCCGGGGATGTGAATGGCGCCAACGCCCGCCTCACCCTCATCACCGCCGATGCCACAGCTGATGCTGCGGTTGTAGTAGTCGGAGTGGCGGAAGCCGATGGCGTGGCCCAACTCGTGGGTGATGACGTGCTCGTTCACGTCCGCGCTGTAGCTGTCCAGGCCCGTCCCAATGTTGATGATTCCGTAAGGCATCCCGTTCGCGGGAAACCCCGCGGAACCTCCGACGCCAGACGTGGTCTGCGCGGTGATGTTCGCGGTGCAGCCCGTGGTGGGGCCTCGCGCGAAGGTGAGCCGCAGGCCCTGTTCATTGTAGTTGGCGATGGTCAGGTCGAGCCCCTCGCTCAGCCGCGGGTAGTCGTTGAAGGTGGCGGTGGGGTTGACGCAAATCTTCGTCACGCCTGTACCGACGAGGTTCGTCGTGCGGTACTGCTCCTCACTCTCTTCGGGGGCCTGGAGCATCTCGCGGGAGGCCTCGAGCGTCACGTGAGCGTCACGGCCCACATAGACGGCCCCATCGACAACCAGGATGTCGCTGGCCGGAAACCCGGCTTGGATGAGGTTGGAGACAATCTCCTGGTTCTCTGCTTCGGGGTCGACACCACAGCCCGCAAGGACGACGCCGGCTATCAACGCCATGGATAGATGACGCATAGGGACATCCCTTTCGAAGGACGACATGAGGTGCCGCTCCCCATGAGCATTCCCAGACTCAAAGCAGAAAAGCATGCGAAGTCTGACTTTGCGATGCGCTCCATTCCACCGCTTCGAGGCGGAGGCGTCCGCTACGGATTTCCCGAAGGGACGGCGGCGACCCGCGCCTTCGCGAGGGTGCGCCGCTTGTCGAGCCAGTGGTGGAACTCCGCGCAGAACCGGACGCTGAGGGCAGGTGCCCAGGACTCCCGATCCGGGCTTTCCCGTACGAGCACGGTGTCTCCCGACGAGAGCAGCGTGGGTTCATGTCACTGCATATTGGTCACAATCTGCGTTTGACACGTGGTCGGGTCGACAAAGGACAGGTTGCTGTCAACGGCGCAGACGGCGCCACCATAGGTTCCGAAGAGAACCTGTGCCGCGCAGCTACCGCCGATGTCGCTCACCTCCACTCGCCAGACGCACGTTTTCGAGCCGGCGGGATTCGCCGCGTCGACCGTCCAGAAGTACTGCTGGACGACCACTGGGGCAGGGGCGGGGGCACTGATTTGAAACCCGCCGAAGCTGAGGGGCGGCACAGGGTAGGGCGTGCGGATGCCGATGAGCGCTCCCATCAGGCTCTGGATGTGAAGGGCGAGGGTGGCGCCTGTCAGGTTGTAGACGTAGAAGTCCTGCGAGGCAGGATCAACGGACGCCTCCGAGGGCCCCTTCCGCACGGGGAGCTGGATCGCGCCATCCTTGACGCTGACGTACTCGTTACGTGGGGAGAGGAAGTCGGCCTCTTGGAACGCTGTCTGCTCTGCGAGCGCGATTGACGGTGCGAGAGACAGCAACGAGCCGGTCAAGAAGCACCTCATGTTCCTTGTCATGGACTTCCCCTGCGTTGGTAGTTGGGGTGAAGTGAAAGCTTTTCCCGTATGGCATGTGATTTTGGTTTGATTCAAGGGGAGCCGTGTAGGTCTCGGCGTTTGTGCGCGATTGTGGTTCAGGGGAGCGAGACGATTGGCGCGCCCCTGGCACGCGGTCTCCCTTCGGTGAGTCGCCGGGAGGAGGGGAGCCTCAGATGCGGCAACGTCCCTGACATCGGGGGCCCTGGAGTTCATCCGAAACGTGAGGCGCCATGCGCGCCGCTGTCAGTCAGGGTTGGGTTCCAAGGATAGGTGCGAGTCCCACATTGCGCTCGTCGTCAAAGGGAGGGGGCGCATGAAATCACCGAAGAGAATGTGCCAAGGCTTCGTAGCCCTGGTGGCCGCGGCGGCTGTTTCCGCGTGCCAGTCAACCAAGGTCGAGCCACAAGGAGAGGCAGGCCCACAACTCGATGTCCTCACCACGGCGACCGAGCTGGTCCGCACCCTCGGGCGTCCCCGTATTTTCTCCGTTGATTGCAAGCGACACGCGTTCGATGCCGCGACGGGGGTGTGGCAGCCGCAACCTGGTTTTGTCCGGACGGAGCTCTGGCTCTACCCGTCCGCGATTGCCGGGCGCAGCGACGTCTTCACGATGATCAACGAGGAAATCATCAAGGCCATCGTGACCGAGCAGGACATCTCGAATTACCCCGAGCCGAACATTGACCCGCGCGCGTTCGGGTGTGCGGAACCGCTCGAGACGGTCGAGCGTGTCGTTGGCGGAACGCGGACGTACACCACGCAGGGAACGGACCTCGAGCAACAGCTGAACCTCGGCAACGTCCAGCTCCAATCGAACTACTACGTCATCAACAGCGGAGCCTCCGGTGTGATGGTCATCTATGCCAACGGCAAGATGGTGGGGATGCAAACGCTATGACTCGGCGAGCCAGAAATCACGCACAGCGTGGCGAAATCGGGCTTCTGGGAATCTTTGTCGTCACCGCCATCATCACAGGCGCGGGGCTGGCAGCAGGCATCCTCGCGGCCGTGATCAACTCCGGCCAGAATCGCAAGACGCTCAATATCCTCTCAAATCCAGATGCAACCCAACAACAGCTCGACACGATCTCCGACCAGCCACGTTCACGCTGTCGCTGAACATCGGCGGTCAGCGTACGCCGGTGACCGGAACGCTCACGGCGGACGGCGAGGAGTCTCAGCGCTGGACGTTTACCCGCTGAGGGGCGTCTGGGCACCTGCCGCCAGAAGCTCGCCCACGCGCTTCACGGCGCGGTGGGCGGGCTCATTTCCGGAGCCTCCCGAGCCGTGTGCCGGTCGGGCAGCTTCGCCAGGTTGGGGCGGCCTCCGAGAACCGGTAGGCCGCCCTCGCGATGAATGACGAGGCGTCAGTGACTCGCGACCCGCGGCTTCGGCACGGGCAATACCCAGATCTCCCGGCCGAGTTGCCCATCCAGTGCCGTGAAGTAGATGAAGTCACCCGCGCGCAAGAGGTCCTGCGGATAGGAAGAGGCGGGGCCCGGGACGATGTCCTGCAGGAGCCTGGTGCCGCTCGGCTGTCCGTTGCTCACCCAGAGCTCATGGCCGTGCGCTTCATCGAAGGCGTAGAAGACGACGCGGTCGTCATCGGTGGGGACCGGCGTGGGAGGTCGGAGGTCCGGAGAGACGATGAGTGGCTGGTACAGCAGCTTCGTTCCTTGGGCGGTGGCATCGGTCCGCCACAGCTGGACGTCGAAGGGGGCAGGGCGGCCGATGTCGTAGAAGAGCGTGAAGTAGAGCTTGCTCTCGGTCGCCGTGGACGTTGCGACGAAGATGAAGAACTCCAAAGGCAGGTCGGCGTAGGGGTTGGGGATGCTCGCGACGAGATTCGAGCGCGGGTGGCAGGTGGGGTCCGGGTCCAGCTTGCGAATCGCTGTCTCCGTGAAGCCCGGTGTGAAGGTGGCGAAGTAGAGGCGCTCCTTGAACAGGGCGAAGACTTGCGCTTCCGAGCCCTGGGGGCCGGGAACGGTGTCCTCGACCAGCTCCGTGCCCTTGGCCGTGCCATCGCTGCGCCACACTTCACGGCCGTGCACGGAGTCGTCCGCGGAGAAATAGAGCACCCCCTCCGCTTGCGTCAGGTTCCGAGGGAACGAGGAGGCGGGGCCGGGGTTGATGTCCTTGACGAGGCGGGTTCCAGAGGCACTGCCGTCACTCACCCAGAGCTCCACGCCGGTGTCGGGCATCCCGAGGCTCATGAAGAGGCGGTTTCCGACGCTCGCCAGGTCCAGGGGCCCGTTGACGGTGTCCCGCGGCCCCAGGTCCTTCACGCGCACCGTGCCGGCCGAGGTGCCATCACTGCGCCACAGCTCCAGGTTCTCGGCGGCGACGAGGGTGGGCCGGACCGACCGGAAGAAATAGAGCGTGTTGCCGACCGCAATGAAGTTCGCCAGGGAGGCGGTGCCACCCTCCGGGGCGAGGCCCTTCACCTGACGCGTGCCCGCGGTGGTGCCATCACTCACCCACAGGTCCGCGCCGTGTTCCATGAAGCCTTCGATGAAGAAGAGCTGCTGGCCGACGACGGTCAGCCGTCCGGGAGAATCGTCCAGGTGCTTCACGGGGACCGTGCTCGCCGTCGTGCCCGTGCTCCGCCACAGCGCGCCCCGGTCCGCCTCGAAGTCGAAGGCAGAGAAGAAGAGCTTGCCGCGGAAGGACACCAGATCCGTTGGTGACGGGCCCCCCAGGGGCTCCGGGAATGGCCCCGGGGGAGGCGGGTAGATGTCCTTCAACAGCGTGGCGGGCCCCAACTTCGGGAGTGGGGCATGCCGCTGCGCGGTGACATCCTCGGAGGTGTGTTCCTCGGAGACCGATGCTTCTGGAAGAGGCCCACCGCATCCCGCGGTTGCCAGACAGACCCATGCCACTTGCCACCATGCACGCATGATTTCCCCCGTTCTCGTGTGGGCGACAGCCCCGATGGCGATAAGTCCGGAGCCGAGCCGGCGCCAGGGGGAGCGCCGGGTTCCTGGTGGCGAATCTTCAGCAGGTCCAGCCGCGCTCACTTCCATCGCCTTGTGATGCTCGCCGCAGCCCTTCCCACACCCGGTGTCACGACACGCCAGGGCGGGAGTGGCCCCGTCAGGGCTTCAGCCCCAGCAGGAACAGGTCGCGGACGCCTGACGGCACGAGCGTCTTGGGCCCAACGTCGAGGGGGGCGATGAGGCCGCCCAGAAACACCGACGCCCCCGCTTCGTCAACCGACACGCGATAGCGGTCAATGGCGGTCGATACATCCGGCGGGTGGGCCATGGGAAAGCCCCGCGTCCAGCGGGGATGTCCGTCGACCCGGTCGTACTTCGCGGCGAAGAGGTTGGTATCACTTCCGGCTACGCCGCAGAGCGGCCCGAGGCCGAGGTCATCTCCGTCCTCGTACCTCCCCACGACCACCAGGTCGTCGCGGTGGTCCAACGAAATATCCAGCACCTCACGACCGAGCTGCTTCGCCCAGCGCTCCTCGTTCGCACGGGTGAGCGCGACGACGAAGCCATCCTGCGAGTGCTGGGGGAAGAACGTCTGCCCCCTGAAGGAGAGCGGCGACATGAAGGTGCCGGTGAGGACCACGCGATTTCCGTGCACGCCCACGCTCTGTGCGTAGCCAAGGGGGGGTGTCCAACCGCCGCTGCCACAGCCGCGTCCCCGCCGGGGAGAACTTGTTCACGAAGGGAATGACATCCATTGGCGGAAACAGGTCCGTGATGATGGTTCCGGCCATGTAGAGGTTGTCGTCCTCGTCCGTTGCGACGCCGCCTGACTGCCCGAAGTACGGCGATTCGACGTAGCTCCACTGGTAGCTGCCCGTTGGCGAGAACCGGAGGAGGACGGGCGCGCTGTCCGCGACGCGATGTTGCCATGGCTGTCCGTGAGCATCTTTCGCGCGTCGAAGAAGCTGAAGAACTCCAGCGGATATGCGACAGACCAGACGTGGCGGCCACTCGCATCGAACGCGGCCAGGAACACGCCCTCCAGGAACTCACCAAGGGTGAGCGGGCCCCCGCCCAGGTCGATGCTCCCTTCGAAGGTGCCGGTGACAAGCACGTGCCGCGCTCGGTTCGTCGCGAGCGCCGTCACCTGTGCGGGCACGGTCCGAGCCCACACCTGCTGACCATTGGGTCGGTACTTCGCAAGGACGGAGGCCCGCGTCGCGGACTTCCCCAGTGTTCCCTTCGCATCCGACAACTTGCCCTCGAAGGTCGCGGCGATGAAGAAGTTCCCGTCTCCATCATGTGCCACGTCGGCTGCCACCTCCTCGCTCGGCCCGGTGAGTCGCTGCGCCCACCGGGTCGCGCCGGACAGTTCCCGAGGACTGGAATCCAAGCTGTGCGTCTGTACGGTGGGGGCCGGCACGACGTCCACGGGCGCTTCGTTCCCTGCGCCACATCCCACGAACAGTACGGCGAACACCGTGAGACTCCATCGCATGACAATCTCCTCGCTGGTTTCGCCTCCAGGCCGCAGCCGTCCGCGAAATGGGCTCATGCTGGAACGGAACGAGGACTCGGGACAGGGACCTCTGGCTCCACGACTTTGCGCTGTCCTGTACGAAATGGATGGACCGCGGCGCTATCTCAATCACTCCGCGACGCGATGAGTGCGAGGTTGCGCGGAGACAGGCGTGGGTCGAAGAGCTGGAGGAGCTCGACGTGGAAGCCCAGTTCCTCGAGGAGGATTGCGCGATCAAGCAGGAGCACGACCTCCAACGCCCTCGCGAAGCGGTCTCTCAGCAGATGGCAGCGCAAAAGGTCCCGCGTCTCGGCGCGAACGGATACCTCAAAAGCATTCAGCTCGGCGTCCGTCATGCTGGGCTCAAGGCCCAATCGCTCCATGCGGTCGCGCGCGTAGACGGCGAAGGGGCCGGCATAGAGCGCCCGGGGCGCGTCCCCTGCTCTCAAGAAGCCGCGCTCGGGAAAGTGCCGCCTCGATAGGAGATCGAACGCGAAGCGCCATGCATACACCCGCTTCATCCGTGCGAACTCCTCCTCGGTTTTGTGATGCCGTCCCCGCGTCGTCAACGCCAGGGCATGCGGGGTGAAGGGCAGGGGATGCTCGCTCCCGAAGCGGGAGACGGGGTAATCCCGCGGGACCTCCAGCTTGTCGTAGCAGCAGCCGATGTTCAGGACGAAGCCCGCCTCCTGGCTCTTGCGAATCTGCGTGAGGGCGAGCGGCCCGCAGGTGTGCAGGCCCATCGAGGCCCGGTCCCGGCCGGAGAAGAGCGGATCGAGCTGCGGTTGGAGTCCGTCCTCTACCGTGTCTTGGATGAAGCGCAGGGTGTCCCCGCCTGGGGGCTGGGTTCTCGTCAGCCACCGCCGGCCCTTGTCCTGCAACGCGGCGTCCCGATCGATGCTGTGGAAGGTCCAGCCGAACGTCCGCGCGCAGAGGCGGGCGAGATGTCCCATGCCGCCGCCGATATCGGCCGCCTGGTGGATGAAGCGCGTTCTCGGCCCGAGCAGGGCGAGCACCCGCTCGAGCTCGTGGGTCTTCTTGGCGCTGAGGCCCTGCGTCTCCGCGACAGTCAGTGCGTGAGTGCCCTCGTGCCAGGGCAGCGCCGTCAGTTCCTGGAGCGCGCCCAGGAGTGCGCCCAGGGCCGGAGGCGGGACGCCCGCGAGCGCCCCCTGGTCCAGCCGCCGCTCGCCCGCTTCATCGAGCGACCGGGCATAGGCCAGCCAGTCCTCGGGGAAGGCTGCACCAGACCCGGGCCAGTCCTGGAGGATGGAGCGGGACCAGAGCGGGGACCAGGGCCGGAGTTGGTGCGTGAGCGCTTCGAGTCGCGCCTGGAAGTCCATGTCGGCGCATCCTATGCGCCGCCCTCAACGGCGCCCCGAATTCTCCGAGGCGCCGCCCCCCGGTGGCCTCACGGATTGAGGATGTGGACCTCGACAGCCAGTGCCCCATTCCGGTTGATGGCAACCAGGTCCGGCCCATTCCCGGGCAACTCGATGCCCAAGAAGCTCGGATCGTCCCATCGGACCATCTCGAACGTCCAATCCCCGTTCGTGGGATGCAGCGCGGTGCCGGTCTGCAACGTGTAACTGGAGAAGCCGCTCGCGCCGGATACGGCATGGACCTCGGTCGAGTTGCTGCCTCCGGAGCGGAGGATGCCCAACAGGTCGACAGTCAAGTCGCCGTTGACCTCCGCCAGCTCGTACTCCCAGCTCCCCGCGCTGGGGAGCGCGGTGGTCGTGTGCAGCAGGAACGTCTGGAAGCCGGTGGCCCCGGAGAGGATGTGGACCTCCACGTTGCCCCCCGCTCCCTGCGAGTTGATGGCGACCAAGTCCAGTGCGCCGTCCTTGTTCCAGTCCGTCACCTTGAAGTCCCAGTCGCCCGTCGTCGTGTGCAGGGCCGTGGCCGTGTGCGTCAGGAACGTCTGGAAGCCCGTGGCGCCGGAGAGGATGTGGACCTCCGTCGAGTTGACGCCCGCCCGCTGGATGGCGAACACGTCCTGGCTGCCGTCATTGTTCCAATCGCCCACCTCGAAGGCCCAGTCCGCGTTCGTGGGGTGCAACGCCGTCACCCAGTGCCCGAGGAACGTCTGGTAGCTCGTGGCGCCGGAGAGGATGTGGACCCTCGTGAAGCCCGACAGGTTCTGCGGTTGGATGAAGAAGAGGTCTGGCCGCTTGTCGCCGTTCCAGTCCGCCGCCTCGAAATGGCCGTCATTGCCCACCGGCGGATGTGCGCTCGCGACGTTGCGCAGGAAGGTGTTGATGCCGCCCGTGTAGAGCAGGCGATCCGGTGACCCCGCCGAAAGTCCCGTGAGCTTGCCCGTCGTGGCCTCACTCACGAGGAAGTCGCGGACCTGCTGCTGAGTCGACGCAGGATGCCGCTGGAGGTAGAGGGCCGCGGCGCCAGTGACGTGGGGCGCGGCCATCGACGTCCCCTCCTTGAGTTCATCCCCATTCGCCGGATTGGCCACGGTGGAGCGGATGTCGATGCCCGGTGCGAAGATGTCCACGCAGCTCCCGCGGTTGGAGAGGTCCGCGACTGCGTCCGTGGCGTCGCTGGCCCCCACGGTAATGGCCGCGGGTAGCCGCGCGGGCGAGTAGTCGCAGGCATTGGCCCCGTCATTCCCAGCGGCGACGATGGTCACCACGCCGGAGTCGATGAGCCCTTGGACCGCGTCATCCATGGCCTGGCTGGCCGGCCTTCCCAGGCTCATGTTTGCGACGGCGGGAAGCAGCCGGTTGCCGGCCACCCAATCCACGCCGGCGATGACGTCCGACGACGCGCCCGTCGTGCAGGGAAACACCCGCACGGGGTAAAGTCGCACGCCAGGGGCCACGCCGAATTGGTGTCCGCCGATGGTTCCCGCCACGTGCGTGCCGTGGTCACGAGCGGCGCCCCTGTTGCCGCAGTCCTCCGTGCCGCCTGCATCTCCGACGGCATTGAACCCCGGTAGGAGTCGTCCCGCGAAGTCCTGATGCAAAGTGATACCCGTGTCGATGACATAGGCGTGGACATGCCAGCCCCGGGAGCCAAAGGTGTACGTCTGGTTCAACGAGAGGTCCCGCTGATCGATGCGGTCCAGGCCCCAGACATTATGGGTCACCGGCGGCGTCCCCACCGTGGTCGACCGGGTCGCGCTCGGGCGGACGACTCCGTTCTCCTCCACGTAGGCGACACGCGGGTCCTGGCTGAGGCGCAGGGCCTGCGCTTCGCTCATGGTGGCGGAGAACCCCTGGAGCGCGGCGTGGTACACGCGCTGCGCCTTCGCCCCATGGCGCTCGCTCAACTCTCTCGAGAACTGGGCGACGACGTCCCGCGAGTCTTTACCTCCTTTCAGTGCCGCGGCTTTCACCTCGGCCTTCTGCAAGACGACGATGTACTCACCTCGCACGGGCTCTCGGACCTTGCGCAGCTTCGCGGTGGGGACTGCCGCTCCTGGGCTCGCCGCCTGTGCGGAGGTGAAGGTCAGTGTCACGATGCCTGCGGCCAGCAGACTGCTTGTGCGTCGCCTCACGCGGTGCGCTCCCTGGGATGAGGATTGCCTCCGGTGCGAGCGTGGCGCTCGATGCCTGCCCCTCGCGTCCGGTGCAAGGGAGGTATCAAGCGGGGCGTGATGGGCGCGTGACGGCGTGGGGCTGACTCAGGGGCGTCCCATGTGGGAGTCAGCAAGCGCACGTCGATCGTCCCGCGGGCTTCGCGTCAATCGATTCATGTCTCCGCTCATGTGCGGCGGACCTCTCACGACCGCCATCCGGGCACCCGTCAGCGGGCCTCGCCGCGTGCCTACTCGCGCATCACCTGCGCGGCCGTGAGCACGCGCACCATCTCCTCGGCACCCGCGGCCTTCTTCGCAGCCAGGGAGCGCAGCTTCGTAGCCACCTGCGGCGTGAGGGACTCCGTCAATGCCTTCCGGAGTGAGTCCTGTCCGGAGTCAGGGGCCGCCAGCGCCGGGCCGAGCAGCGCCAGGGCACGCGGGTCCTTCAGCCTCACCAGCGCCGCCGTGGCGTCCGGGATGGCGCGGGGGCACTTGCGCGCGAGCTGGTGCGCCAGATCCGCGGCCTCGCGCCCCTTCACGAAGCCGAGCAGCCTCACCGGCGAGCCACTCCCGTTGTCCCGGCAGAACGCGACCTGGAGAATGGCCGCCCTCGCCTCCGGCGCGCCCTGCCGCGCCGCCGCCTCCAACTGCTCCGTCTGCACGAAGGCCTGGTCCGCCTGGAAGGTCACCTTCACCGGCACGGTGAAGCCCGCGTTGACGAGCTTCGCCGCGAGCTGATTGCGCTGATCCTCGGGATAGTGCTCGAGGTCCTTCACCGCCCGCGCGCCGGCCGCCTGCCGTGCGCCCGCGGCAACCCACTGCTCGGTGGCCACCGGAATCAGCAGCTCGCGCACGTAGCGGCCGCGCTCAGCCACGGCTTCATAGAGCGCCACCGCGCAGCCAGGGCGCACGTCCAACGACTCGCCCGGCCCGGCGCTCACGGGAATGCGCAGCTCGCCACCGGTGCGGGACCAGCCCCTCACGGTCGCGGTGCCCGACGCCAGCAGCTCCACCCAGCGGGGAGGGACCTCGGCGGGCTCCTGGCACTCCTTCGTGTCGCGCAGCGCCTGGGCCCGCTCGGACAGTGGCTTGAGCAGCTCGCTCAGCGTCGCCGCCTTCGTGCGGTCCTGCTGAATCGCACAACCCACGAAGCCTGTGGCCCAGAGGACGAGCCACGGTTCCTGCTCCTTGCCCATCCGCTCCACGGCGCCGGGCAGCGCGTCGGGCACGGCCTCCGCGGCCAGCAGCGCGAGGGCCCGGTCGAACGGCTCCGCCGAGACCTCCGCGCGCTGACGCAAATCCGGAGACTTCACCAGCATGTCGAGGGCCAGCTTCGACAGCTTCTCTGGCAGCCGGGACTGACTCGCCAGCGCATGCATGCCCATGTGATGCATGACGAACAGGGGGCACATCCGCTGGCCCGCGGCCAGCGCCAGCGCTCGCTCCTCGCCGCTCACTCTCGCCAGCTTCGTCATCACGTCGTACGCGGCGGCGCCACCTCGGCGCAGCTCGGCCTCCGCCGCCTCGCCCTTGCCAGGCTTGTCCAGCGTGTACGCGGCCCGCCACAGCGCGGCGTCATCCGCGGCATGCGCCCCTCCCGTGAGTAGAAGAACGGCGACGAACAGCGAAAGGCGGTGCATGGAAGCCTCCTGCGTGCGGCAATTCGTTTGCAACAGGATACCAGGAATCCACCCATCCCTTCGAGTTCTGGTTCGCAGACTTGTGCCAATGAGTTGCACCGGTCCAGGGGTGGGCCCAACCTTTCATGGGTCGCAGGGGTGGCATCGTTCCCTGTCTAAACGCATTCATTGGCGGTTTCGGGTGCCGAGCCTGAACGTCGTGAGACATGTGTCATCGATACTCGCCGACGGATTTTGATACACGATCGGTGTAACTCCAGGGTGGGCAAAGCCAATGTGCCGCGTCAGGGGCCATGTGCATGGACGCTTGCCCGGACGAAGCGTATGACGAATGCGCAGCCATCCTGGAGATACCCAACATGATCAGACAACGAAGTGCCTTGGCTGCACTCGGCATTCTGGCCGTTGCCCTTGGGGCGACTGGCTGTTCACCCGAGTGCGAGACCTCATCGGACTGTACGGCGCAGGGGGAGACGCCGTACGTATGCGTCGAGGAGAAGTGCGTACCCGACGACGCTCCCTGCGCTGCCGGGTGTGGCAGCGGTACCGTGTGCGACGAGACGGCGGACAACGGGCGGGGAGCGTGCGTCCAGTGCTTGAGCGACGCGCAGTGCGGCGGTGATACCCCGGTCTGTGACCTCACCACCAAGCGCTGCAAGACGTGCCTCGCGGGCACCGACGGCAGCGACCAGGGATGCTTGCCCGGCCAGGTCTGCAGCCCCGACGGCAACGGCGGTCTCGGCGTGTGCGAGGGTTGCAGCACCAACGCCGAGTGCGCCGAGGGCACGCCGCAGTGCAAGCCCGGGGTCCCGGGCGTGTGTGTGGAGTGCCTGGAGAACAGCCATTGCGCCAGCGGCGCCCAGCCGGTGTGCAGCGACAACAACGTGTGTGGCTGCACCGAGAACGCCCAGTGCGGTGGTGAGATACCCCTGTGCGACACCGCCCGGGACAACGGTCAGGGCGAGTGCGTGGAGTGCATCGACAACAGCCAGTGCACCGCGCAGCAGAGCTGCAACGCGGCGGGAAGGTGCGAGGCGCTGACGGGACTCGACGAGGCGAGCGCCCAGATTGCGGTCTTCCATGCGGCCCCCACGGGTGACCAGCCCGAGCCGCTGCCCCTCCATGGCGCCTTCGTCACCGCCATCACTCCGAGTACCGCAGAGCCCCGCGGCTTCTTCGTGCAGGCCCAGGCGGAAGGCCCGGCGTTGTTCGTCAGCCACTCCGACGAGGTGCAGGTGGCCGTGGGTGACCGGGTCTCCTTCAAGGTCGTGACGAAGAGCCTCCAGTCCGGCAACGCAGCGGCGGACCCCAAGCTGGACACCGCGAGCGTCATCTCCGACTTCCAGAAGCTGAGCTCGGGCCACCCCGTGCGGAAGCCCGCGGAGGAGGGCGGCCTGGTGACGCACGTCACCGATGACGTGGTGGTGAACATCGACACCTACGAGAGCCGCCTCGTCCGGGTGACTGGCAAGGTGACCACCACGGCGGGCACCGGGCGGCAGGCGGGCACCGGGTTCAAGGCCGCGCAGTTCGCAATCGACGGGACCTCGCTCACGGGCGGCATGGGGCCGCGGCTGCGCATGCCCACCGAGCTGGCCGACCTCGTCGGCGTCGGGTTGAACTGCCTCGTCACCGTCGACGCGGGCGTGATGTGGCGCTACGACGACGCCACCAACACCCCCAACCCCCAGACGCCGTACTACCCCATGCCCCTGGTGACGGCCTTCTCGCTGTCGGACTTCTCGGTGGACTGCTCGGCGACGGCTGTCACCCTGAAGGTGCAGACCGTGGTCTCGCTGTCGCCCACGCAGCTGCGGGTGTCCTTCGAGCCGGGCATCGACCCAAGCACCATCACGGACGTCGCGACCCAGTTCACCTTCGGCGACAGCGGGCTGACCGCCTCGGCCTCCACGCTCGACGGGAAGACGCTCGTGCTCACCACGACCGCGCAGGAGCCCGGCCTGCCGTACACGCTGACCGTGGACCCGTCCGTGAAGAGCTACACCGGCGTCAGCGTGAGTGGGACGGCCACGTTCAAGGGCTACCGGGTGCCGGCGCTGCTCGTCATCAACGAGGTGAATCCGAACATCACGACGGGCGTCTCCGCGACGAACAACCGCGACCTCATCGAACTCAAGGCCGTGACGGCAGGCGCCATCGAGGGCATCACGCTCACCGAGGAGGCCTCCAGCGTGTCCCGGCTGGCGACCCTGCCGGACGTGACGGTGGCCGCGGGCGACCTCATCGTCATCCACTTCCGTCCGAACTCGGCCGAGCTTGCTGTGGGCAACGACGTCCTTGCCAAGGACGAGAAGACGTACGAGACGTTCTACCCGGGAGCGTGGGACGTCGTGACGGGGACCAGCAGCCATCCGACCTTCAATGATCGGTTGCTGCGCATTGCGAATCCCCAGGGGGAAACGCAGGACATGGTGGCCTTCTCCCACAAGAGCATGACCACCACCCGCCCGGCCGCTTATCCCGTCGTCCTTCAGGCCGCTCAGGCGGAGGGGCACTGGAGCCCGGTGGATTGCCGCGGTGAGTCGGCCACTCCGGTGGCGTGCACCTACGACAGCGCTCCGCTGACGGCGCTCGACGTCTCGGTGGACTGGGGCGTGGTGGATGCGAACACCAAGAGCGTGTTCCGTTATTCGGGTGCGGACACCCACTCGGTGGCGGACTGGGGCGTCGCGGAGACGTCCAACTTCGGTGAGGCGAACCCGGTCCGGCCGTAGTCCGCCTGGCGAGCCCCTGAAGTAGCGAGGGCCGCGTTCCCATTCAGGGGACGCGGGCCTCTTTCGTGGCGCATGTCACGGAGGTGCCGCAGGACGCGGGCCTGCGTCACCGCGGCCAGCCGCGGCGGAGGGGGAGTCCCTCCACCGCGACAGGCGCTGGACTGCTGCTACGCGCGGCGCCGGTTGCGAACGGCCCCCGCCAACAGCCCGAGCAGGGAGAACAACAGCGCTGGCGACGAGCCGCCCGTGCTGGAGCAGCCGCCGGAGGAGTCGCTCGGGGCCGGCTGCACGGTCACTCCGAGCACCGTCGTGCTGGCGCCACCGCGGGCGTCCGTCGCGGTGAGCTCGAAGTGCAGCGTCACCGCCTGCGTCACGTCGGGCGCGCGGAACGTCACCTGGGCACCCTCGGAGGCGGAGAGCGTGACGGACGGGCCGTCCACCTGCTTCCACGCGAAGGTGAGGGCATCACCATCCGGGTCGCTGGAGGCGGACGCGTCGAGCGTCACGTCCTTGCCCGACCGAGCGTCACCCACCAGCCGCGGAAGGGCCAGCGGCGCCTTGTTGGCGTGCCGCACCGTCACCGTCGCCGTCATCGGGGCGCTGGACAGTCCGTTCGCGCTGGCGATGGCCTCGAAGCGCAGCACCGTCTCCGCCCGCACCTCGGGAGCGGTGAACGACGGAGTGGCCGTGTCGGCACCCTGCAGTTCCACCGTCGGGCCCTCCACCTGACGCCACGTCCAGGTGAGCGCATCCCCGTCCGGGTCCGCCGCCGTCGCGCTGAGGCGCGCGGTGGTTAGCGGGTCCACCACCTGCTCCGAGCCTGCTCCCGCCTCGGGCGCCCGGTCGACGTTACGCACCAGCACCGTCGCGGTGGCCGTATTGCTCTGGGCCCTGCCGTCGTTCACCACCAAGGTGAAGGTGAGCTGCGTGTCGGCGGCCACCTCGGGGGCCACGAAGCTCGGCGCGGCGCCGAAGCCCGCCTTGAGCACGACGGCGGGGCCGGACGTCTGCGTCCACTTGTAGGTGATGAGCTCCCCGTCCGGGTCGTTCGAGCCGCGGGCGTCCAACGTCACGGGCTCCGTGGAGAACTCCGCCACCTCCGTGGGCGCGGTCACCACCGCGATGGGCGCGCGGTTGACGTTGAGCACCCAGGCCTGGACCTGACGCGCCATGCTTGTCTCCACGCCGTCGCGCACCACGAGTTGGAACGTCAGAATCGAGTCCTCGGGCACATCCGCCGTGAACGACGGGGTGGCCGTGTCCGCGTCCGCCAGGGTGACCGCCGGGCCGCTCACCTGCGTCCAGTGGTAGGTCAGGGGCTGTCCCTCCGGGTCATAGCTGGCGGTGCCGTCCAGCGTATGGCGCACGAGTTCCAGCGCCCCCGTCGAGACGTTCCTCACGCGCTCCAGCACCGGGGCCGTGGCGCTGCCAAGGTCCCGCCCGGCGTCGGCCACCGGCCGCTGGTTGCAGGTGGTGCCGTCGCCCTGCTCGTCCACCCGGCCGCCGAAGGGCATGCGCGCCACGTTGGTGAAGCGCACGTCGTCCAGGTCGAAGCCGTACGCGCCCACCAGGGTGTCGGTGCCGATGCGGAAGCGGAACTGGACGTTCTTGCCGGCGAGCAGGTCCGCCAGCCGCAGCTCGACGGTGGACCACTCCGGGAAGCGCACCGCCTGGCCGTTCTCCTCCGTGACGTTCTGGCCCACCCACGCGTTGCGGTACATCAGCGAGTTGGGCCCCTGCTCGATGTAGCCCACGGCGCCGGTCAGCGGGTCGACGGAGTAGATGGAGCTCACGCCCATCGAGGCGATGTCGTACCACTGCAGACCGTCGTACGTGAACTCGAGGACGGCGCCGTCGTAGTACGGGGCGATGGCGCCGCCCGTGTAGATTTCAGACTCGAACGAGTGACGGTAGCGGAAGCTGAACGTGAAGGCGCCGGTCTCATTCACCTTCAGCCACGGAGAGGTGAGGAGGAGGTCCGCCTGCACCGCGGGGTTGGGCGCGTGCATGTACCGCGCACCCTCCAGGCCCTGCACCTTCCAGTCCGGCTCGCCATAGGGGTTGAGCCAGGTGGACGAGGTCCACGAGGACAGGGTGCCCTCGAAGTCGTCCTCCGCCGCCGCGCCGGGCACTTCGTCGTAGTTCACGCGCGGGTCATACGAGGTGCTCCTCGCGCTGGCGGGGAGCGAGGGCTCGTCGAAGGTGATGCGCAGGCCGGCGTGCGCGTTCGGCTGCGCGGCGGCCAACCTCACCGGAAGGGTGGCGGTGGCCGTGCCGCCGCGGCCCATCGAACTGAAGGTCAGGGTGTTGCCCGAGGGGAACTCCAGCGTCGCCGTGTCGCTGGTGGTGGAGACCGTGCCAGAGAAGCTTCCCAGGTGGCCGCTGCCCACGTTGCGCACGCTCACGCGCAGCAGGCCCGTTTCACCCACGTCGAGCACGCCATCCCGGTCGCAGGCCTCCAGGGAGTCGTCGAGCTTCAGGGCGGTGACCTCAAGGAGGTTGCCCGCATCGAAGCTCTCCACCACGCCCACGTGGTCCATGGAGTCACGGTCTGGCGCCTTCGCGCCCATGCCGGCGCCGCGCTTGGCGAAGGCCTGGAGGAAGCGCAGGTAGTCGGCCGGGTCGCTCGCGGCGGTCACCGCGAGCAGCGCGTCGCGCGCCTCGAGGAAGGTGGGGGAGACGGGCGTGGCCTTGTAGCCGGCGACCAGGTACCGCTTCATGCGGTCCTGGGCCTCCTGGAACGGGTGGGCCTGGAGGAGCGACACGTAGCACTCCCACAGCATGGAGGCCCACACCTCGCCGCTGCTGTGCACGGCGGAGTTGCCGAGGCCCGACTGGCCGTAGGCGAGCGGGTGGCTCGTCGGCAGGGGATTGCCGTTCGCGATGTGCCGGAAGGTCAGCGCGTTGCGGCTCTGCGCCAGCGACGGGGCGGTGGCGTAGGGCGCGCGGCGCACGCCGTAGTAGTAGCCGTCACCGCCGCCACCACCGGACACATAGCCGCCGACGGCGTAGGCGCCGCGCGCGGGGTCGTCCCCTTCACGCACCATCATCAGCAGCGCGTGCACGTCCGCCCAGCCCTCGCCCATGGAGCGGCCCTGGTTGTTGGTGAGGCCGTTGGCGTTACCAATCAGGCGGTTGCTGATGTAGTGGCCCCACTCGTGGGCGATGATGGTGTTGTCGAGCGTGCCGTCACGGTCCAGGTCCTTGGAGCGGTGCATGTGCACCTGGAGGGTGCTCGCGTTGGCGGCCACCTCCGCCTTCCAGAGGTCCGCCGTCTCCCGGGAGATGGAGGCCGCGGGCACGGTGATGCGCGCGTCGTCTCCGCTCATGTAGAGAGGCCCCTCACCGGCGTTGACGTTGGCCACGATGACCGCGATGGCGCCGGCATTCTGCGCGTTCAGGGCCTTGGTGGTGAAGTCGCAGGTGCCGCGGTCCAGGAGCGCCACGTGGCCATCGAACGTGCCCGCCTCGAACGGCGTGCAGCCGAGGGTCCGGCCGGTGGGCGCGAGTACCCGCACCGGAGCGTCCAGCGTGTACTCCTGGGCGCCGAAGAGGCTCTCCGCATTCACGTAGCTGCGGGCCAACGCGGCGGGAGCCGTCACCTCGAGGAGCGGCAGGCCGTCGAAGACGTACATCTGCATGCGGGGCGAGGTGCCGTCCGCCGGCGTGGCCATGTTGGCGTTGTTGCGGCCGTTGTAGTCCTGCCCCTCGACGCGAAGCGGGTCACCCTCGAGGCCGCCCCGGCCGAAGTTCTGCATCTGTGCGTTGCCGGAGGCCTCGTCGAAGCCCGCGTCGTAGTACCAGTCGTGCAGGAAGTTGTTGAGGAAGAAGAGGTTCACCACCGCGGCCTTCATCTGCTCGACGCTGGAGCCCGGGGCGCGCTGGGGGTCGTAGACATGGCCGAAGGTGCGCTCGCCGGTGATGTCCGCGCGCAGGTCCACGCCGGGCTGGAAGCCGTCAGGCGCCGCCAGGTCCACGTAGGCGTCCACGTTGTTGCCCACCGTCTGCGTGGCGTTGGCGGGCAGCCACGGGTCGTTTCGCGAGAAGGGGCTGTTCTGCAGCTCCACGACGTTGGGGGCCACGTTCAGTGGCGCGTCGTAGCCGTCCAGCGCCTGCCGGGGGTAGGGCGAGCCGGCGGACCCCTGGGGGCCGTCGAACGGGATGTACGGTGCGACCGTCTCCGCCCACACGGTGTAGCGGTACGTGTGCTCCGCGGCATGGGCGCGCAGGTCGTTGCGGAAGAGCACCGCGCCGTCCACGGCGGAGACGACGTAGGCGGTGTAGTCCGAGTCCTTGCTGCGCTTGGGGCCGGCGTTGACCTCCACGTACCAGGCGGGCCGCAGGCCGTCGGGCAGGGTGAAGAAGACCTGCTTCGCGCGGGCGGGGACGACGAGCTGGCCGGGCATCACGGTGCGCACACCGGGCTCGAAGTCGAACAGCGTGTAGCCGTCGCGCGAGTCCACCGGAACGAAGGCGTGCGACCCCAGCGTGGTGCCGCTCTGGTCCGAGTACGCCGCCGCCACGGCGTCCGCCGCGGAGCGCTGGAAGGCGTTCGCGCCGGCGCGCTGCCGGGCCGCGAGGGTGAGCTTGCTCGGCGCCAGGTAGCCGGTGACGGCCACGGGCTCGAGCGCCTGCGTCATCACCACCTTCACCTCGCTGCGGAACACCTCCACACCCTCCACCGCCTGGCGGAAGCTCACGATGACAGCGCCCTTGCCCGTCTGGTGCACGGCCTGCAACGGCGCTGCGGAGACGTCCTCTCGCTTCAGCCGGTAGAGGTCCGCCACCTGGCCCAGGTAGGCGCGCGCCGCGTCCTCGGGGCGGGTGCCCGCGCGGGCCGCGGTCCGCAGGCTCGGGCCGGACTGCACGGACCAGAGGACGGAGGGGACGCCGAGCCGTGCCTCCGTGTGCTCGACACGCAGGCTCGGGCGATGGCCTGCTCATGGGCCACGGCGAGGGGGCTGCTGCCGGGCCGCGCGAGGAATGCGTCGAAGTTCGACCGTGGGGCGGCCGAGGCGCTGGTGCCGAGACATGACGCCAGCAGGACATGGGTGAGCCACTGCTTCCTGAGGTGCATCGTTCTTCCGGAAAGGTGAGGAGAGACAACGGGGGCGCGACCCGGATGGGCCGCGCCCCCGAATGGACGAAGCGGTTGCGGGGCCGCGCCGCCTTCGGGCGCGCCCCCGCGAAATAGGGAGATGGGACGTCAGTCGCGCGGGGCCTGCTCGCGGCGCTTCAGCGAGCGGCGGCGCGTCAGGCCCGCGAGGCCCGCGAGCGCGAAGGGCCAGATGCCGGCGGCCGAGGTGGACTGGCAGCCACAGCCGGAGTCCGACTCCGGCTCGGGCTGCGGGTCGGTGGTGCCCGAGCCCGCGTCCGGCGGAGTGGTGCCCGCGTCCGGCTCGGTGCCCGCGTCCGGCTCGG
>JBKGHI010000269.1:0-11283 GCA_046520405.1 Myxococcus sp. 1LA | reverse complement strand
GCGCGATGAAGGGCAGTGCCTGCTCCGTCAGGTGCTGCGGGGCGGCGGGCTTGCCACGGCCCATGATGGCGGCCAGCGACGCCGCATCCAGCGGCTGCGTGGCATCCACCGGCGGCGGCAGGTCCGGAAGCGGCGCGGGAGGCTTCGGCGCCGCGACACCCGGAGGTGGCGGCAGGTCCTCCTCCAGCACGGCGGGGAGCATGCCCGTGGGCACCGGAGGCGGCGGCCGGGCTGACTGCCTCGCCGCATTCGCTGCCGATGAGCCTGGAGCGGAGGGGAGGCTCCGCGCGCGCGACAACACCGCGGCCGGCGTGCGCGAGAGGATGCTGGTGAACTCGGTGGCGAACTCGCCCGCCGTCTTCGGGCGCACCAGCGGATTGAAGTTGAGCGCGCGCCGGTACAGCGCCTCGATGGAGGTCGGCAGGTCCGGGTGGTGCATCGTCAGGCCGGGGATGACGCCGTCCTCGGGCACGAGCCCGGTGAGCATCTCCCCCACGATGACGGCCAGCGAGTACACGTCGATGCGCGTGTCGAGCTCGCCCCCGGCCACGTACTCCGGCGCGATGTAGACGTCCGCGCGCTGGCCCTTCTGCGCCTGCACGAAGGGGAGCTGCGGCACCGCCAGGCCCAGGCCGTAGTCCGTCACCTTGAGCAGGTCCGGCAGGACGATGACGTTCTCCGGCTTGAGGTTGGAGTGCGGCCCGAAGCGGTGCGCCGCGTCCAGGGCCGACGCCATCTGCGCCAGCAGCGGCTCCACTTCCTTCAGCGAGAAGAGCTGCCCCCGCGCGCTGCGCTGCTCCATCATCCGGCGCAGCGTCATCCCCTCCAGCAACTGCATGGTGATGAAGGGCCGCTCCCCATCCAGGCCCTCCTCGTACACGCGCAGGAGGTTCGGGTGGTTGAGCTTCTTGGCCACGCGCATGGACAGCGCGAACTGGGTGCGCTCCTCGGGCTGCTGCACCAGGCGCGGGTGCACGGCCTTGAGCGCCACCTCGACGTCGATTTCCTCGTCCTGGGCCCGGAAGACGAAGCCCGTGGGCCCGGAGCCCACCACTTCCTGGATGGCGTAGCGGCCCCCGACGACGTCCCCTGGCTTGTAGGGTGCGCCGTCGGCGCCGCGTCGGCGGGCCGCCCCGGCGGGTGGACGCGCCGAGGCATCGTGCTTCAGCCCGCAGGTGGGACAGGTGTCTTGGGAGGCAGGAACGAGGCTGCCGCAGCGGTAGCAGAGCAAAGCTGGCGTACTCCAGGAGGCAGTCGGGGGCCCACCTCGGGGGAAGGCCCAGCCTCTTATTCTGCACGCTCCCCTGTCATCAAGGAACGCCAAGCACGGGCGTCAGTGACTAGCGCCCCGTGGACCCAAAGCCATTTCCACCCCGGGAGGTTTCCTCCAATACCTCCACCTCCTGGAGGACGACGGGCGGCACCGCGGCCACCACCAGTTGGGCCACACGGTCGCCCCGGCGCAGGGTGAAGGGCTCGTTGGAGAGGTTGACGAGGACCACCTGCACCTCCCCCCGGTAATCCGCGTCCACCGTGCCGGGCGCGTTGAGCAGGGTGACGCCATGCCGCAGCGCCAGCCCCGAGCGCGGCCGCACCTGGGCTTCGTACCCGGCAGGTAGCGCCAGCGCGAGCCCGGTGGGCACCGCCAGCCGCTCCAGGGGCCCCAGCACCCGCTCCCCGTCGATGTCCGCGCGCAGGTCCAGACCCGCGGCCTGCGCCGTTTCGTAGCGGGGAAGTGGCAGGGGCTCCGCATGGGTGCGCACGCGGCGCACCTTCACCGTCAGAGGGGAAGACATACGCCGGGAACTAGCACAGCTCTCCCCGCTTCGTGCCACGGCGACGTGACAACCGCGCGCGCCGCGTTGACGGCGTGTGCCGCTTGCGCCCCCTGCCCGCGCGCCCGGTGAAGCCGCTCAGGGCGCGGTGTCCTTCGCCACGGCCCGCAAGGCGGTGCGGAACTTCAGCGGGTCCATGGGCCGCGCCGCCAGCTCCAACTGGTAGTGCAGGTGAGGCCCGGTGGAGCGGCCCGTGTTGCCCGAGCGCGCCACCAGCGCTCCTCGCGTCACGCGCTGCCCCACCGTCACCAGCAGCTCCGAGTTGTGACAGTACGCCGTCGTCACGCCCCGCCCGTGGTCCACCACCAGCACGCGGCCATTCACCGCGTCCTCGCTGGCGCGCCGGACGACACCGTCCGCCACCGCCACCACGTGCGTGCCCACCGGGACGCCCAGGTCCACGCCGGTGTGCAGCTTCCGCCGACCCAGCACCGGGTGGAAGCGCTCGCCAAAGGGGCTCGTCACCCGGGCCCCTTCATGGACGGGCCAGGCGAGGCCGAAGGCGGTGGCCAACGCCAAGGCCTGCGCGGCGCCCACGGAGGCGTCCTCGAAACCCGGGGGGAGCTGGCTCGACAAGCGCTCCAGCGTGGGCGCCCCACCCTCCGCCGACACCCGCTCCAGCGCGTAGCGCGCGGGTACGCGTCCGGCGAAGAGCGCCGTCAAGCGGGCCTCCTCCCCTGGGAAGTCATTGGCCAACGCCGTGTGCAGCTTTCGCGCGGCCTCCGGACCAGCGTGTGAATCCAACAGCGACGCGGCGGGGACGCCCAGCTCCGCGGCCAGTTCCAGCGCGGGCTGGCGCGCTCGCTGCTGCGCGCCCTTGAGCGCCAGGTGGGTGCCCCAGGCCAGGGCCTCCGCGTCCGTGAGCGCCCGCGACAGCGGCACATCGGGTGCCACCACCGGCGGCGACAGCGAGGTGCCACTGACGCCGTCGTAGTACGCGAGCAAGGGCCGCGCGCTGCTGCGCGTCCCCGTGGCCCACGCGGTGGCCTTGCGCACCAGCGCCCCCGCCGGGGTGTGGTGGTACGCCGCCCACACGCACAGCGCCGCCATGCAGAAGTCCAGCAAGCCTTTCGCGCGTCGCGGGAACATGGGCACCTACCGGAAGAAGGACAGCACGGGCGTCGCATCCACCACCGCCGCCACGGCCAGCGGCACCACCACCGCGCAGCCCAGCAGCCCTCGCCGCCAGGCCCTCCTGCCCCCGGCCTCCTCGCACACCGTGTCCGCGTGTTGCAGGTTGCGCAGCACCGCGCGCCAGCCCAGCGAGGCGAGCACGCCCACCATTCCGGCCACCGCCAGCGCCCGCGCCACCACGTCCGCGGCGCTGTCACCGAACAGGTCGCGCCAGGAGAGGTACACCGAGCCCTGGATGAGCTTCCCCACCGCGCACGCGCCCGCCAGCACCACGGCCGCCGTCGCCAGGGGCCGCAGCCAGCGCATGGGCGTGGGCCTTCGCAGGCACCGCTGCCACAGCTGCCGCCACGTCGGACGCGAAGCGGTACGGGGCTCCAGCACCGCGCGCCACGCCTCCGCGGGAACCGGCGCGGCGGACTCCCGGTAGCCCAGCGCGGGCAGCGCCAGCACCGCGTCCGCGGCCAGCTCCCACGCGAGCGCCAGGAAGCGCGCGATGCGGGTGCGCTGCTCCAGTGACACCCACTCCACCCAGGACGCCGTCAACGCGTGCTGGCCCACGAGCGCGTCGAAGCCCGCGTCCACCCGGTCCACCAGGGCCAGCAGCCGCTCATCCAGCGTGTCCGCCGCCGAGTGCACCCCCAGCGCCACCAGCGCGACCAGGCCCAGTGGCATGAACGCCCAGCGGAAGGCCCCCAGGAAACGGGAGACATCCGCCAGGAAGGGCGTGGACGGCGACGCGGGCGGTGGTCGAGGTGGCAAACAGGCTCCCCCTGTGTGGACGGGGCTCGCACCTCAACGCACGGCCCGCCTGGAAGGGTCTAAGCCACCTTGGCCCGAAACGAAAACACCCCCTCCCGCGCGGTGGCGGAAGGGGGCGTCAAGAGCACCGGGCGCTCACGGGGAGCAGCCCGGGCCTTCGGGCACGAACTAGGCCTTGGCGTCGGGCTGCGTCGGAGCCGGAGCCGGAGCCGGAGCCGCGGGCTGCGCGGCGGCCTCACCACCGGCGGCGGCGCCCTGCTGCGCGGCGCGCTCCGCCATGGCCTCCTTGCGCGACAGGCGGATCTTGCCCGTCTTGTCGATGCTGACGACCTTCACCAGCACCTCGTCGCCCTCGTTCAGCACGTCGGAGACGCTCTTGACGCGCTTGTCGGACAGCTCGGAGATGTGGATGAGGCCGTCGGTGCCCGGGAACAGCTCCACGAAGGCGCCGAACTCGGCGATCTTCCGCACCGTGCCCGTGTAGATCTTCCCGATTTCGGCCTCGCGGGTCAGCGCCTGAATCATGGCGATGGCGGCCTTCACGGCCTCGCCGTTCGCGCTGGCGATGTCCACGCGGCCCGAGTCCTCGATGTTAATCGCGGCACCCGTGCGGGCGATGATGTCCTTGATGACCTTGCCGCCCGGCCCGATGACGTTCTTGATGAACTCGGGACGAATCTGGATGGTGGTGATGCGCGGCGCGTACTGGCTGATCTCCTTGCGGGACTCGGCCAGCGTCTTGAGCATCTCACCCAGGATGTGCAGACGGCCCTGACGCGCCTGCTCCAGCGCGCGGCTCATGATTTCCGTCGTCAGGCCGGTGATCTTGATGTCCATCTGGATGGACGTGATGCCCTTCGAGGTGCCGCACACCTTGAAGTCCATGTCGCCCAGGTGGTCCTCGTCACCGAGGATGTCGGAGAGGATGGCGATCTTGTCACCCTCCTTCACCAGGCCCATGGCGATACCGGCCACCGGAGCCTTGAGCGGAACACCCGCGTCCATCAGCGCCAGCGTGCCGCCGCAGACGGAGGCCATGGACGAGGAGCCGTTGGACTCCAGGATGTCCGACACCAGGCGCACCGTGTACGGGAAGGACTCGCTCTTCGGAATCATGTTGCGCAGCGCGCGCTCCGCCAGCGCGCCGTGGCCGACTTCACGGCGGCCCGGGCCACGCAGCGGCTTCGTCTCATTCACGCTGAACGGCGGGAAGTTGTAGTGCAGCATGAAGCGCTTGAACGCCATGCCGCCCAGCATCTCCAGGCGCTGCTCGTCATCGCTGGTGCCCAGCGTCGTGACGACGAGCGCCTGCGTCTCGCCGCGCGTGAAGACCGCGCTGCCGTGGGTGCGCGGGAGCACGCCCACTTCGCACGTAATCGGACGGACCACGTCGTGGCCACGGTCGCCGATGCGGCCACCGTTGACCGTCATCTCACGCATGTGCTCGTACTTCAGGTCCTCCACCACCGACTTGGCGTGCTTCTCCACCAGCGGGGTGTAGCCGTCGCCCAACTGCTCCTTGAGCTTGGCGAGCGTCTCCTTCTTCGTCTTGCCGAGCGCCTCGTAACGCGCGCCCTTCTCCTTGATGCCGTAGCCCGCCTTGATGCCGTCCAGGGCCAGCTCACGCACCTTGGCGCGCAGGCCCTCGTCCACGGCGGCGGGCTTGTCGAAGGCGCGAACCTGCTTGTTCAGCTCGCGCCGCAGCTCGTCCTGCAGGTCCAGCGCGGGCTGCGCCGCGGTGAAGCCGAAGTCGAGCGCCGCGACCATGTCGGCCTCGGAGACCTCCTCCGCGCCACCTTCCACCATGACGATGGCCTTGCGGCTCACCGCCATGACCAGGTCCAGGTCGCTCTGCTCACGCTGCTTCGCGGTGGGGTTGGCCACCAGCTGACCGCCGACGCGGCCCACGCGGACGCCGGCGATGGGGCCGTCGAACGGGATGTCCGACACCCACAGCGCCGCGGAGGCGCCGGTGATGCCGTGGATGTCACCCTCGTTATCCGGGTCGGAGGAGATGACGCTGGCGATGACCTGCGTCTCGTACGCGTAGCCTTCCGGGAACAGCGGGCGGCAGGAGCGGTCGATCAGGCGGCTGGCCAGCGTCTCCTTCTCCGTGAGGCGGCCCTCGCGCTTGAAGTAGCTGCCGGGGATGCGGCCGGCCGAATACAGCTTCTCCTGGTACTCCACCGTCAGGGGGAGGAAGTCGATGTCCTTCTTCTCCCGGGCGCTCACCGCCGTCACCAGCAGCATGGTGTCGCCATAGCGAACGACCACGGAACCGTCGGCCTGCTTCGCCAGACGACCCACTTCAATGCTCAGCTCGCTCTCGCCAATCTTGACGCTCTTCTTCAACATGTCCGTGCCTCTGGATTCTTCAGGGCGAAGACCCCACCGCGCGCACCCGGCCTGGGAAATAGGCCTGGCACCCCGGGAGGGCCCTCGGGGTGTTTGAGCGGTCACCCGCGCCTCAAGACAGGCGCCAATTGAGGCAACCGCCAGCATGTACTGCGGAGGGCGCTTGCGGAGCGCCGGAGGGATGTCTCGGAACTTTT
This sequence comes from Myxococcus sp. 1LA, assembly GCA_046520405.1. Classification (GTDB taxonomy): domain Bacteria; phylum Myxococcota; class Myxococcia; order Myxococcales; family Myxococcaceae; genus Myxococcus. Next base: position 5,003 of record JBKGHI010000269.1, on the reverse strand, counting down.
GATCCCTGATCGCAGGAGCCGACCGTGGTCAGCCCCTCCGAACGGAAACCAAAACCTCCGCAGCCACCACTCCCTCGCCCGCCTCCACCCACCGCGCTTCGACTGCTTCACTTCACTTCACTTCCGTTACCGCCTACGTCCTAAACGCGCGGGGCGCTGGTTTCTGCCAGCGCCCCGGGTCCTGCTCAACTGCCTACTTGCGGATGCCGAGGCCGTCGATGAGCTTCTTGTACCGCGCGACGTCCTTGGACTTCAGGTAGTCCAGCAGGCGGCGGCGCTGACCGACCAGCTTCAGCAGACCGCGGCGGGAGTGGTGGTCCTTCTTGTGCGTCTTGAAGTGCTCCGTGAGCATGGTGATGCGCTCGGACAGCAGCGCCACCTGCACCTCGGGGGACCCCGTGTCCGTCTCGTGGGTCTTGAACTTCGACACCAGCTCCGACTTGCGCTCCTGATGCAGCGACATTCGACTCTACCTTGCCCGCTCCGGTGGAGGTTGCTGCTCGCGTCACCGCGGTCCGCGGAGGGGTACAGACCGGGTTCGTCCTTCTAACGAGCGGGGGGCTTATAAGCTTCACCCCCCGTGGGGTCAACCTTCGACGCCTGCCCGCCAGTCCCGGAAAGTCAGGGACCGTGAGCTGACGTACAGCCACAACCCCGCGAAAAGTCCCGGCGCTACACGAGGACGCGCAAATAGCGCAGGCGGCCACCCGTGACTTCGGCCACCGCCAGCAGCGCGTCGTCCGGGCCCATGACCCGCACCCGACCCGCTTTTCCGGCGGGGACCTCCACCGGGACGCCGTGGGAGACGCGCTTGGCGTCGGCGGCGCTCACACGCACCTCCGGCAGGTCCACCAGGGCCTGTGACATGGACATGAGGCGCCCCGCCAGCGTGCCCTCCTTCAGCAGGTCCGGCAGGTCGGCCAGGGGCAGCGCCTGAGCCAGGGAGAACGGGCCACTGGCCGTGCGCCGCAGCGCCTCCAGGTGCGCGCCACAGCCCAGCGCCCGGCCCACGTCCTGGGCCAGGGTGCGCACGAAGAAGCCCTTGGAGCAGCGCACCGACAGCTGCAGCCGCTCCGCGGAGAAGTCCCGCAGCACCAGCTCGTACACAGTCACTTGCCGGGCGGCGCGCTCCACCTCTTCACCCGCGCGGCCAGCTCGTAGAGCCGCTTCCCGCCCACCTTCACCGCCGAATACATGGGGGGGACCTGGTCGAAGGTGCCCCGGAAGCGCGCCAGCGCGGCCTCAATCAGGGCGGGCGTCAGGGCCGGTACGGGCGCCTGCGCCGTCACCTGCCCTTCCGCGTCCAGGGTGTCCGTCTCCGAGCCCAGCCGCACCGTGGCGTCGTAGGCCTTGTCGCCCTCGGTGATGAAGCCCGCGACCTTGGTGGCTTCCCCCAGGCAGAGCGGCAGCACACCGGTCGCCAGCGGATCCAACGTTCCGGTGTGCCCCACCTTCTTCAGGCGGAGCAGCGAACGCACCTGGCGGACCACGTCGAAGGACGTGGGGCCGGTGGGCTTGTCAATGACGAGGACGCCGTCCATGGCACGCCAATCGTGGAGGCCCGGGGCCGGACCTACCAGCCTTCCTTGTTGCGGACCTCGCGCAACAGCCGGTCAATCTTGTCACCTTCGCCGACGGATTCGTCGAAGGAGAAGAAGATTTCCGGCGACACGCGCAGGTTGACGGCGGACGTCACCTCGCGGCGCACGAAGCCCTTGGCGGCCTCCAGGCCCTTCTGCGTGTCCGCGCGCTCCTGCTCGGTGCCCATCATCGAGTAGAAGACACGGGCCACGCGAAGGTCGGGGGAGACCTTCACGCCGGTAATCGTGATGAAGCCGATGCGCGGGTCCCGCAGCATGCCCCGGGTGAGCAAGTCACCGATGGCCGCCTGGATTTCCTGCCCCACGCGCTCCGGTCGGGAATGCGTCGTCATTTCTTCTCCCAGTCTCGCGGGTTGCGCAGGGAGCGGGCTCGGGCCCGCGCCTCATCGAACGTCATCCGTCCACCGCTCGACGGAGACGGGCGGCCCGTGCCGCCGTCCATGCCACCTTCATGGCGGTTCTCCCACTCCCCCAACCCCTCGGCTTCCGCGAGCGAGGCACGCTCGCCTCGCATGAAGCGGGCAATGGCGGCCTCCGACTGCGCCGCCGCCTGCTCCGGGGAAAGGTCCAGCTCCTCCGCGTCCTCGTCCACCGCCCGCGCCGAGAAGGCCCCACGAGCAGCCGCATGGCCGCTCGCGAAGAGCTGGTCCCCGAAACCGAGGATTTCCGTCTCCCGCGACAACAGCGGGGCGACGTACATCTCCTCGACGGAGTGGATGATTTTCTCCAGTTGCTCATCCACGTGGCGGCGCTCATTGCCCACCACCGCGAGCGCCAACGAGGCCTTCTGCCAGAGATCCTGGTCCTCGACCTCGGCCACGGCCACGTTGAAGCGGGCCTTGAGCCGGTCCGTCACCCGGCGGAGCACCTGCCGCTTGGACTTCAGCGAGCCGCTGTCCGGAATCTGCAGGGTGAGGCGTGCGACACCTACGAACATGAATGTCCCCCTTGCCACGGGTAGCCCCGCCGTCAGGCGGTGGCAACCCGGGCATCAGCACCCTGGGAAGATGGGGTCTTCCCAGGGTTTCAGGGAGGCGCCGAGGCTCTCCTGCAACTAGGTGAGGCTCTGCCGAGTCTCTTCGATCTCGTACGCCTCGATGATGTCACCGGGCTTGAGGTCGTTGAAGCTCTCGATGCCGATGCCGCACTCGAAGCCCTGGGCGACTTCCTTGACGTCGTCCTTGAAGCGACGCAGCGACGCCATCTTCCCTGAGAACAGCTGCTTGTTCTCGCGCATGAGGCGGACGAAGGCGCCGCGCTTCATGACGCCATCCAGCACCGCCGCACCGGCGATGGTGCCCAGACGCGGCACGTTGAACGTGTTGCGGACCTCCGCACGGCCCAGCTTGCGCTCGGTGCGGATGGGCTCCAGCAGGCCCTCCATCTCCGTGCGAACCCCGTCGATGAGCTCGTAGATGATGGAGTAGCTCTTGAGCACCACTTCCTGAGCCTTGGCAGCGGCCTCGGCCCCGGACTCGGGGTTGACGTTGAAGCCCAGCACGACGCCCTTGGAAGCCGCCGCCCGCATCACGTCGCCTTCGGTGATGGCGCCCACACCGGAGTGGACGACCTCCACCTTGACCTTGTGCGTGGACAGCTTCTGGACGGCCTGCTTGACGGCCTCGGACGAGCCCTGCACGTCCGCCTTGATGACGACGCGCAGTTCCTTGGGACCGCCGCCCGCCTTCGTCTTGGCGAACAGCTGCTCCAGGGACTCGCGGCTGACCTTGGACAGCTCGGTCTGCCGCTCCTTCATGTTGCGGTGCTCGGCGATCTGCTTGGCCGCCTTCTCGTCCGCCACCACGTTGATGGCGTCACCCGCGCTCGGCACGCCGGACAGACCGACGACCTCGGCGCAGTAGCCCGGCTTCACTTCCTTCACCTGCTCGCCGCGGCTGTTCGTCATCGCGCGGACGCGGCCGTAGTGCGAACCGGTGACGACGGCGTCACCCAGCTTCAGCGTGCCTTCCTGCACCAGCACCGTGGCGACGGGGCCACGGCCGCGGTCCAGCTTGGCCTCGATGATGGCGCCCACCGACGGACGGTTCGGGTTGGACGACAGCTCGAGCACCTCGGCCTGGAGGGCCAGGTTCTCCAGCAGCAGCTCCAGGTTCTCCTTCGTCTTCGCGGAGACCGGCACCATGATGGTGTCGCCGCCCCACTCTTCCGGAACGAGCTCGTGGGCGGACAGGTCCTTCTTCACGCGGTCCGGGTTGGCGCCCGGCACGTCCATCTTGTTGATGGCGACGACGATGGGCACCTCGGCCGCCTTCGCGTGCTTGATGGCCTCCACCGTCTGCGGCATCACGCCGTCGTCCGCGGCCACCACCAGCACCACGATGTCCGTCACGTCGGCGCCACGGGCGCGCATGGACGTGAAGGCCTCGTGGCCCGGCGTGTCGAGGAACGTCACGTCACCGCGCGCGGTGCTGATGCTGTACGCGCCGATGTGCTGGGTGATGCCACCGGCCTCGCCCTGCGCGACGTTGGCCTTCCGGATGGCGTCCAGGAGGCTCGTCTTGCCGTGGTCGACGTGGCCCATGATGGTGACCACCGGCGGACGGGGACGCTCGTCCTCGGGACGGGCCTCCACCTCGGGCAGGTAGTCCTCCACCTCGAAGCCGACGCGGTCGATCTTCCAGCCGTAGTCGCCGGCAATCATCTCCGCCGTGTCCGCGTCCACCATCTGGTTCGCGGTGGCCATCTTCCCCAGGCCCATCAGCTTCTTGATGAGTTCGGCGCTGCGCACACCCATGCGCTGGCCCAGGTCGGACACGCTGATGCCCTCCTGGAGCTTGATGACCTTCTTCTCCTCGGCCATCTGGGTGATCTGCGTCTTGGCGCCCTTCTTCGTGGGCTTGCGCTTCTTGCCACGGATGGGGATGGTGACGCGGCCCCAGACCATGTCCGTCAGTTCCTGCTTGGACACGCTCTGCGTATCACCGCTGGTGCGCTTGCGCTGGCCACGCTCCTTGTTCTTGGAGACGTCCACCAGTTCGCGGCCGCGGCCCAGGTGGTCGGGGACGACCTTGTACTCACGCCGCTCGGGGATGCCCGTGCGGCCCGGCGCCATGGGGTACTGCTTGGCCTGACCGGCCGTGGGCGTCACGCGGCGCACCTGGATGAGCGGGCGCGAGATGACGACGGCCTGGGTCGCCGTGGGACGCGCCTGCGCGCCCGTGGGCGTCACCTGGGCGTGCGGCACGCCGCCGACCATGATGGTGGGGCCCTGCGGAACAGGCGTCGCGGAGGCGGAGGGCTGCGCGCCCATGCCAGGCGCCGAGGTCGGACGCACCGGCCCCTGACCGGGACGCCCGGACTGATACGACCCCGGCCCCTGGTAGGACGGACGGCCACCCGGACCACCGGGACGACCACCCGGGCCACCCGGACCACCGGGAC
>JBKGHI010000268.1:0-11370 GCA_046520405.1 Myxococcus sp. 1LA | reverse complement strand
TAGGCGCCTCCTGACTTCAGGATGCCCAGCATCGCCGCCACCCACTCCACGCCTCTCTCCACGCACAGCCCTACCGGCACCTCCGCACCCACTCCCAGCCCGCACAGCAGGTGCGCCCACTGGTTCGCACGCCCCTCCAGCTCCCCGTACGTCAGTACCTCCTCCTCGCACCTCACCGCCGCGGCAGCCGGACATGCGGCCACTTGCGCCTGGAAGAGGCCCAGCACCGAGGCCTGTTCCGCGAAGACGGTGCGCGTGTCGTTCCACGCCACGAGGACCTGCTGACGTTCGGCCTCCGAGCCCAGGGCCAGCGCGCCCAAGGAGCGCTCAGGGCTCGCCGCGAGCGCCTCCAACACGACGCGCATGCGTTCGAGCTGCGCATCCGCGAAGGCCGCGGAGAACCGCTTCCGGTCGTAGCGCAAGTACAGCGGCAGCCGGGCCCCGTTCGTCGAGATGAGCGTCAGCGGGAAGTGGTCCGCCTCGACGGCCCGGATGTCCCGGACCTCCAACGCCCGGGAGGCCGACGTGAGCGCGGCGTCCAGCGGGTAGTTTTCGAAGACGACCAGGGTCTCGAACAGCGGCGTCCCCGCGGGCACGCTGCTCCAGCGCTGGACCTTCACCAGCGGCGCGTGCTCGTGCTGACGCGCCTCCAACTGCAGCTCCTGGATGCCGCGCAGCCACGCCGACAGGGACGCTTCGGGTGGCAGCCGGACGCGCACGGGCTGGGTGTTGATGAACAACCCCACCATGTCCTCCACGCCCGCCAGTCCCGGCGGCCGCCCGGAGACCGTGGTGCCGAAGACGACGTCCTCCCTGCCGCACAGATGGCCGAGCACCAGGGCCCAGGCCCCCTGCACCAGGGTGTGCAACGTGAGCCCCTGCCGCCGGGCGAAGCCGGTCAACGCCGTGGTAAGCGGCTCCGACAGGAACAAGGACCGCGAGGCCTTCCCCGCCCCCTCACCACTCCCGAGCACGTGCCGCGGATTCGTGGGCGCATCGAAACCGTCGAGCCCCTGACGCCAGAAGGCTTCGGAGACCGCCAGGTCCTGCACGCTCAGCCACTCGACATAGTCCCGGAAGGGCCTGGGTGGGGAGAGCCGGGCCGGCCGTCCCGAGCACGCGCCCTCGTACAAGGTGAAGACATCGCGGAGCACCAGCGGCACCGACCAGCCGTCCAGGATCAGGTGCGAATGGCTGAACACGAAGCGGTGTGAGTCGTCGCCACACTGGAACAGCGCCAGCCGTACCAACGGCGCCGAGGAGAGGTCGAAGCCCTGGCGCCGGTCCTCCACCAGGAAGGCCTCCAACCGCGACTCCCGGGCTTCGGCCGGCACGCCGCGCCAGTCCTCGACGCGCACGGGCAGCTCCACGTCGTGGAGCACGACCTGCATCGGCTCGTCGACGTCATCCCAGACGAGCGCCGTGCGCAGCACGGGATGCGCGGACACGACGCCGTTCCAGGCCCGGGTGAAGGCGTCCAGGTCCAGCCGGCCCCGCAGCTCGCAGACGAGCTGATTGAAGTACAACCCCTTGCCGGGCTCGGAGATGGCGTGGAACAACATGCCGCCCTGCAACGGCGACAGGGGGTACAGGTCGTCGATGTTGTCGCTCATCGCGTCTTCTTTCCAAACCGCGCGGCCAGCTTGTCGAGCTGCGCCTGCTTCACCTTCGCGAGCGGGAAATCCGAGGGTGAGTGGCCCCCCGCATCCGGCGCGCGCGACGCCTCCACCAGCGCCCGGAGCCGGGCCAGGAAGTCCTCCGCCACGCGGCTCACCGTCTCGCGACGGTGAACGGCCTCGCTGAAGGTCCAGATGGCCTCGAGCCGCCCGTCACGGACCGCGCTCGTCACGTCGAGCAGGTACGGCCGGCGCGCGCTCGGAGCCCGCTGACGCAACGCCTCGCCTTCGGGAGCGAGCACGAAGGGAGCCCCCGCCCCCACCGCGCCATCGACCTGCCCCAGGTGATTGAAGCCCACCTGCGCCAACGGCAGCGCCGCCAGCGCCGCGTCCTTCGCGACGTAGCGAAGCAGGCCCCACCCCATTCCGTGCGATGGCACGGCGCGCAGGCCCTCCTTCACCGCGCGAAGCGCCTCACCCGGCGCCTTCGTTTCACGCAGGTCCAGCAGCGCGGGGAACACCCGGGTGAACCATCCCACCGTGCGGGACACGTCCACGCCCGGCAGCACGTCTTCCCGTCCATGTCCCTCCACGTCCACCAACGCGACGGCGCCACCCGACCACGCCGTCAGCGCCTGGGCCAGCGCCGCCAGCAACGGCTCCTGGGGCTGCGTGTGCCAGGCCTTCGGCACGTCGTGCAGCAAGGCCCGCGTGTGCTCGGCGTCCAGCGTCACGCGTACCCTGCTCGCGGTGGCCTCCGTGTTGGCCCCACCCGCCAGGTCCACGGGGAGCCGCGAAGCCTCGCGCCACGGACGTTCGATCCACCAGTTCCGCTCCGCCGCCAGCGCCTCAGAGCGAGCCAACGCCTCCAACCCCCGAGCCCACGCCTGGAACGACGACGTCTTCGGCGGGAGCACCACGGCCTCGCCCGCAACGAGCTTCGCGTACACCGCCGCCAGGTCCTCCAGGAGGATGCGCCACGACACCGCGTCCACCACCAGATGGTGGACCGCCAGCATCAGCCGGGAAGGACGTCCGGCGCCCCCATCCAGCACCGTGACCTGGACCAGGGGCCCCTCCAACCGCAGGCTCCCTTGCGCCGCCTCGGCGTGCCGGGACAGCGCCTCCGGCCTCTCGGCCTCAGGCACGGAGGACAGGTCCACACGCGCCACCGAGACGGCCTCTCCTGGCGCGGAGGCGGACTGGCGCCATCCCTCGTCACCGGGAGCGAAGCGCAACCGGAGCGCATCGTGGTGTTCCAGCAAATGCCCCAGCGCTCGCTGCAACAACGCGGCGTCCAACGGCGCCTTCGCCTCCAACAGCAGGGACATGTTCCAGTGGTGCGGGGCCTCCAGCGCCAGCTCGAAGAACCAGTGCTGGATGGGGGTCAGCGCCACGGGCCCGGTGACGGGGCCTTGCTCGGCCTGCACCGCGAGGCGCGTTCCCGCGACCGCCGCGAGCCGTGCCACCGTCGGATTCTGGAACAACTGCTTGGGCGACACCTCGATGCCCGCCGCGCGCGCCCGGGTGGCGATTTGCAGGCCCAGGATGGAATCACCGCCCAGCTCGAAGAAGTCGTCGTGGATCCCCACGCGCTCCACCGAGAGGACGTCGCGCCAGAGCGCCGCGAGCGTCTCCTCCACCTCCGAGCGCGGCGCCGCCACGGGCCCTTGAGCGTCCGCCGAGGGGCGTTCCGGAGCAGGCAACGCCCGGAAGTCCACCTTGCCGTGCCGGGTGCGAGGCAGCGCGTCGAGCGTGACGAACGCCGAGGGGACCATGTACGGCGGTAGCCGGGACATCAGCCACGCCTTCAGGGCCGCGGCATCGGGTGCGCTGTCCGCGACCTCCCGCGCGGGCACGACGTAGGCCACGAGGCGGCCAGGACCCCGCCCGTCCTCGCGCGCCATGACGGCTGCGTCCCGGACCTGGGGACTCGCGAGCAGCGCGGCCTCCACTTCACCCGGCTCGATGCGGAAGCCCCGCACCTTCACCTGCCGGTCCACGCGGCCCACGAACTCCAACGCTCCGTCCGCGCGCCACCGGGCCACGTCGCCCGTGCGGTACATGCGGGCGCCCGGACGTCCGTCGAACGGGTCCTCCACGAAGCGCTCGGCCGTGAGCGCGGGCTGGCCCAGGTACCCTCGCGCCACCCCCGCGCCGCCCACGTACACCTCGCCCAGCCCTCCCTGCGGCACCAGGTTGCGCCGCGAATCCAGCAGGTACACCCGGGCCCCCGGCACCGCGCGGCCAATGGGCACGCGGCCCTGTGCGTCCGCGCGAACCCGGTGCACCGTGCTCCAGATGGTGGCCTCCGTGGGGCCGTACTCGTTGAACAAGGGCACCGAGGGCAGCGCATCGTGGTGCGCTCGCGAGAGCTCCACCGGACACGCCTCGCCGCCCACGCTCACCGCCCGCAGCCCTGGCAGGCCACCCGGGGGCGCCGCCGCGAGCACCTGCCGATAGAGGGCGGGCACGGAGATGAAGTGGGTGACTTCCGAGCGCACGACCCGTTCCGCCAACCTGCGTGGATCCTCACGCTCCTCCGCTTCCGGGTAGCGCAGCGTGCCGCCACCGAACAAGGACCACAGCAGGCCCGCAAGCGAGGCATCGAAGGTGAACGGCGCCAGGGACATGACCACGCCCGGCGCGCCGTAGACCTCGTGCCGCGCGAGCGTCGCGGACACCAGCTGCCGGTGTTCCATCACCACACCCCGCGGCGTCCCCGTGGACCCCGACGTGTAGACGACACACGCCGCGTCCTCCGCGGCCGGGGCGCTCCGCGGCGCCTCCAGGCTGGAGGGCACGGACTCCAGGTGGATGACCTCCGTTCCCTCGCGCATGGGCACCTGGGCGCGTGACGTCCCCGTGGTGAGCACCACGCTGGCTCGCGTATCCGCGAGCACCCCCGCGAGGCGCTCCATCGGGTGGTCCAGGTCGAGCACGACGGCCGCCGCCCCCGCGCGCATCACGCCGAGCAGTCCCACGACCACCTCCGCGGGATGTGCCAGCGCGAGCGCGACGATGGAGCCCGGTCCCACGCCTCGCGCCGACAGGTACCCGGCGACGCGCCCCGACCCTCCGGCCAGCTCGCGATAGGTCATCGCCTGATGGCCGTCCTCCACCGCCGTCCGGTCCGGCGTGCGCTCCACCTGCGCCAGGAAGCGTGCCGGGACGCTGTCCGCCGCCGCGACGCCGGGCAGCGGCGAGGCGTTCCACTCCACCAACAGCCGTTGGCGCTCGGCCCCGCTCAGCAACTCGAGCTGTGACAGCCGCAGCTCCGGCGCCGCCGCCACCGACTCCAACACGCGGAGCAGGTGCCCCGCGAGCCGCGCGATGGTGTCCGCGTCGAAGAGGTCCGTGTTGTATTCGATGCCGCCACTCAGGCCCTCTGGCGCCTCCGCGAGCTCCAGGGTCAGGTCCAGCTTGGTGGCCCCCGTGTGGACGGGCCGGCCGCGCAGCTGAAGTCCCGCCAGCGACAGCTCCGGGGTGGGCGTGTTGTGGAGCACCAGCATCGTCTGGAAGATGGGCGTGTGGCTGAGGTCGCGCGGGACGTGCAGCGCCTCCACCAGCTTCTCGAAGGGCACCTCCTGGTGGGCGAAGCTCTCCAGCGCGGTCCGGCGCACGCGGCCCACCAGCTCCGCGAAGGCCGGGTCGCCGGCCAGGTCCGCGCGCAGGGCGATGGAGTTGATGAAGCACCCCATCAACGGCTCGACCTCCGGGCGGTTCCGGCCGGCCACCGGCGTGCCTACCGCGAAGTCCTCCTGCCCCGAGTACGCGTGGAGCAGGGCCTGCCACGCGGCCATCAGCACCATGAAGGGCGTTGCCCCCACCCGCCGGCCCACCGAGGCCAGGGCCTCGGTCAGCGGGCGTGGGATGGCGACGGCGCGCCGCTCCCCCGCGTAGGTCTGCACCGCGGGACGTGGCCTGTCCGTCGGGAGCTGGAGCACGGGCACGCCGGTCAACACGTCGCGCCACCAGTCCTGCTCGGACTTCAGCGCGGCCCCCTTCATCCACTCCAACTGCCAGACGGAGTAGTCCGCGTACTGCACCGGCAACGCGGGCAGCGCCGCGGGCTTGCCCGTCTTCGCGGCCTCGTACAAGCGAGCCACCTCGTGCACCATCACGCCAGCGGACCAGCCGTCCGAAATGATGTGATGGAGCGTGAGCAGCAGGACGTGCTCGGTGTCTCCCCGGCGAAGCAGCATCGCCCGGAGCAGGGGTCCCTTCTCCAGGTCGAAGGGACGGCGCGCCTCTTCACGGGCCCAGCTCGCGACGGTGTCCTCGCTCGCCCCCTCCGCCACGCGCAGGGCGATGGGAACCTCCAGCGTTGGCGCGATGATCTGCACCGCGTCCGCGCCCACCTGGGCGAAGGTGGTCCGGAGCACCTCGTGCCGGGCCACCACGGCATTGAACGCCTGGGTCAGCGCGGCGACGTCGAGCGCGCCGCTCAGCACGAACGCGACGGCGTTGTTGTAGGCGATGTTCCCCGGCTCCAACCGGTCCATGTACCAGAGCCGCTGCTGTGAGAACGACAGCGGCAGCGGCCGGTCTCGCGACACCACGGGGATGGGCGGAGGCCCCTGCCGTGCCTTCGCGGCGGCGCCCGGCATGACGGCGGCCTTCGGCGGCACGGGACGGCGCGTGGGGGTGGGCACGGCGGACAGCAGCTCCAGCGTCCCATCCGCCGGCGCCGGCCCTGCGCCCCGTGCCAGGCGGCGCACGCCTTCCTTCGCGGTGGGAAGGACGCGCAGCGCGGAGACATCCGGGCGTTCCAGAAGCCCCGAGGCACACCCGCGCCCTCCACCATCAGCTCCCCCACCACGCCCAGGGGAACGGGCTGACCGCGCCTGTCCACCACGCTCCAGACGGTGCCGGCGGGAGCCTCCGTGCCCATCGCCCAGGCTCCGGGCCCCAGGGCTTCACGGCGATGCGCGACGCGTCCCGGGAGCAGCCGTTCCAGCGACGCCGCCACATCGGGCGCGGCATCCTCCAGCAGCACCTGACGGACAGGACGCAGCGCCGCCTCCGCCCCGGGGAGCGCCAGCAGCGACTGCGCGAGCGCCGCCGTGCAGTGCAGGTGCGTCACCTCCGCCTCCCGCACGAGCGACAACAAGGCCGTCGCCGCGTCGGGCCCTTCCCTCAACTGAGGCACCGGCACCGCGAGGCCTGGCTCCGGCGAATGAAGGCCTCGCAGCCCCTCCAGGTGACGCAGTCCTTCCAGGGTCGCGTCCACCTCCACGCCGAAGTCCACGAGGCAGGCGATTTCGTCCACATCGAGCCGCCGCACGCGCTCCACCACGGGGCCGCAGCTCTCCGGGGTACCAAAGAGGCCCCCGTCGTCCATGTAGCGTTCAACGCCGTGGGTCAGCAGCGCGTCCATGTCCGCGGGCGTCAGCGAGCGCGGGTCCACCTGAAGGCCCTGGCTGGCCACGAAGCCCGCGAGGATGTCCACCGAGCCCCGGAAGTAGTCGAGCAACGGCTGGCGCACCCGCTCGCGCACCACGGCCGGGTCGTCGCCAAGGTACGCGTGCATCATCAGGCTCACGTGTCCCCGGCCTGGATGACCGTGCTGGCGCCACGCGTCCCGGTACAACGCCACCTTGGAGGCCAGGTCATCCAACTGCTGGCCCATCAGGTTGGTGAGCACGTAGGCCCCCATCTCTCCGGCCAGGCGGAACGTCTCCGGACTTCCAGCGGCGGTGAGCCAGACAGGCAGCGACTTCTGCACGGGCCGAGGCCGCAGCGTCAGCGCCACCTCCTCTCCATTCCCGTTGCGCCGGAGCACCGTCCCCCCGCGCCACAGCGTCCGCACCTCTTCGATGCCGCGAAGGAGGACCTCCTTCCTGCGCGCATAGCGGTCCGGCGCGAACACGAAGTCATTCACGTGCCAGCCGGAAGCGAAGGACACGCCGACGCGGCCATCGGACAGGTTGTCCAGCACGGCCCACTCCTCGGCGACGAGGACGGGGTCGTGCAGCGGAAGCACCACGCTGCCCGCGCGAATGCCCAGGCGCTCCGTCACCGTCGCCACGCCCGCGCCCACCACCGCCGGCCGGGGATAGAGCCCACCAAACGAATGGAAGTGCCGCTCCGGCGTCCACACCGCGGAGAAGCCGTTGGCATCCGCGTACTTCGCGCCCTCCAGGAGCAGCCGGTACTTGCGCCCGCCCAGCGAGTCCTCGTCGTTGGCGAAGAAGGACAGGCTGAAGTCCATGGGCCGCCGCGCGCCACCAGCGCCCGAGCCTCCCCACGCGAAGCGCGCGCGCTCCGCTGGCAGCACCACGCGCAGCCCGCGCGTCAGGGCCCACAGCAACTCCAGGCCCGCCCCCAGCTCGGTGGACGCCTCCGCCACGAGCCAGACACCGCCTTCCCGCGCCCCACCCGCATCCAACCGCGCGAACAACGCCGCGACCGTGTCGTGCGTGTGGATGGCGTGAAGCCGCTCGCCCCCGGGCCCGCGAAGGAGCTCCAGACAGACCCGCTCCGAGACGGCCCCGGCCCCCGCCTGGAACGCGGCCCCCGAGGTGTCAGGAGACGCGAGCACCGCCTCCACGTGGAGGACTCTCGACCTGTCGAGCGGCACGCTCGTGCGGACGTTCTCGCGCGTCAGCAACAGCGGAGCGGGCGCGCCCGGCGGTGCGAACGCGGGCAGCTCATGAAGCCTGGGCACCGGCAAAAGCACATAGGCCGCGCCCGCCTCCAGGACCGCCCACAGCGCGACCACCTGCTCCACCGACGCGTCCAGGCACACGGCCACCAGGGCGTCGGGACCCACGCCTCGCGCCTTCAGTTCGGACGCGAGCCGCCCTCGCCCCCGCGCGCAGCGCTCCCCACGTGACGGCCCGGCCATCCGCCGCCGTCAGCGCGACGGCGGACGCGGCCTCCGCCGCGCGCCCCCGCAGCAGCGACACCACGGACACTGGCGCGGGGAGACGGCTGTCCGCCAGCGCGGGGGCGTGCGGCGATGGCGCTGCCTCCAGTGGCAATTGGGACACGGGCAGGCTGGGGTCCGCCACGGCTGCTTCGAGCAGGGTGGTCCAGTGCGCCATCAACCGCTCCACGGTCGCCCGCTCGAAGCGTTCGTCCGCGTAGTCCACGGTGCCAGCGAAGCCGTGCGCGTGCTCGCCCAGGGAGATGGACAGGTTCGACAGCACGGCGCCGAACTGCGGCGGCCCGTTCTCCAGCTCCATCAGGCTCATCCGCAGGCCGGGCAGCTCCACGTTGGGCTCGAAGCGGGTGTGCAGGACGAGCAACGTGTCGAAGACGCGCTCGCGGCCCGTGTCCTTCCGGGGCTCGATTTCCCGCACCAGCTCTTCGTACGAACGTCCGGATGCGCGTAGGCCTCCAGCAACACGTCCCGGACTCGCGCCAGCAGCTCGCGGAACGGCGGCGCTCCCGACAGGTCCGTCCGAAGCGGGACCGCGTGCGCCACGTAGCCCATCAGCGGCTCCAGCTCCGGCCGGCTGCGGTTGCCAATGGGTGTTCCCACGACGATGTCGTCCTGGCCCGACCAGCGAGCCAGCAGCGCCTTCCACGACGCCAGCAGCACCATGAACGGGGTGATGCCCTCGCGCTGCGCCAGGGCCTGGACCGCATCCGACAGCGCGCGGGAGAACCCCACGTTCAACCGCTGGCCACGCAGCGCGGGTCCCTCGCCCGGGGCACGGTCCACCGGCAGCGCCAAGGGACCTGGGAGCGACACCAGGCGCTCACGCCACGCCGCGGCCTGAGAGGCGAAGGCCCCCTCTCTCAGCGCCCGTCGCTGCCAGGCCGCGTAATCCGCGTACTGCACGGCCAGGGCGGGCAATGGAACGGGCTGCCCCAGCTTGAAGGCGCGGTAGTGCGCCCCCAGCTCCTTGCCGAGCACCACCAGCGACCACGTGTCGCACACCACGTGATGGACCGTGACGGCGAGCAGATGCTCTTCCGGGGACAGCCGCCAGAGGCGCGCGCGGACCACGGGCCCGCGCTCCAGGTCGAAGGGACGCGCCACCTCGTCATGGACGCGCTGCTCCCAGCCCTCGGCCGCCAGCGGCTCCACTGTCAGCGGCAGCTTCACCTCCGGCGCGATGCGGAGGACCGTCGCGCCCTGGACACGCGGATAGAAGGTGCGCAGCGCCTCGTGACGGCGCACCACCGCCTCCAGGCTCCGCTCCATGAGCGCGACCTCCAGCGCCCCGTTCAGCCGCAACACCACGTACATGTTGAGCGCCGGGTTGCCCGGAAGCGCCTGCTCCAACGCGCAGACGCGCTCCTGCACCACCGACAGGGGCAACGCGCCGTCACGCGCGATGCGCGCCAATGGAGGCAGCGCGGCCTCTCCCGTCACCGCGCCCGCCGAGCCCATCCGCGCCTGGATGCGCGCGGACACCCCGGCCACCGTGGGGGCCTCGAACACGTCACTCAGGGGGAGCTGTACCGGGAACGCCTCGCGCAGCCGCGTCAGCATCTGCGCGGCCATCAGCGAGTTGCCCCCCAGCTCCAGGAAGTCGTCGTGGATGCCGAAGTCCGCGCGGCCCAACCGCTCGCGCCAGATGGCCAGCACCTGCCGCTCCACGTCCGTCCGAGGCCCCGCGCCGTCGGACGGCCCCTCCCCAGGGACCGCCGCCACTGTCACGGGAGGTGGCGGCACCTCACGAAGCGCCGGTGGGCTGGCGAACTCGGGAACGGGCGCCGCGCCCATGACCTGGCGCTGGAAGGGATAGACAGGCAGCGGCAACTTCCGGCGCCGCTCGTGCGCGTAGACCTGGTTCCAGTCGAGCACCCCTCCCTGCTCCCACAACGCGCCCAGTGCCGCCATCAGCGCCGCATGGGAACCCGACGCCGAGCCCGCGCGCGGCAGCGATGCCACGGCCCGTCCCGCCTGTCCGCGCAAGCCCAGCTTCGCCAGGGCCGTGAGCGCCTGGTCCGGCCCCACTTCGAGGAACACCGTGCAGCCATCCGCCTGGAGTGTCTCCAGGCCATCCGCGAAGCGCACGGGCGCTCGCATCTGCCGGGCCCAGTAGGCCGGGTCCGTTGCCTCGTCCGCGCGAATCCAGGTTCCGGTGAGACTGGACACATAGGGACGCTGGGGCGCGGACAGGCGCATCCCCGAGACCACCTGACGGAGCTCCTCCACCAGCGGCTCCACCGCCGCGGAATGGAATGCATGCGCCGCCGGCAGGCGCAGCACGCCCACGCCCCGGGCCGCGAGTTCGTGCTCCAGGGCCTCGACCTCCGCCGTGGGGCCCGACACCACGCAACGCTCCGCCCCATTCACCGCGGCCAGCGACAACGCCCCCGTCAGCAAGGGACGGATGACAGCCTCGGAGCACCCCACCGCCGTCATGCTTCCAGCCGGCATGCGCGCCATCAGCCGGCCACGCGCCGCCGCCAGGGCCACCGCGTCCTCCAGGGGCATCACGCCCGCCAGGCACGCCGCCACGTACTCACCGAAGCTGTGTCCCAGCAGCGCATGGGGCGTCACCCCCCACGACTCCCACTGGCGCGCGAGCGCGTACTCCACCGAGAACAGCGCGGGCAGCGCACACCCCGGGTCCGCCAGCAGCGCCTTCGCGGCGTCTTCGTCTCCTGGCGCGGGGAACAACACCGCGCGCACCGACGCCTCCAGCCGCGGCCCCAGGCCCCGCAGACAGTCCTCCAGGGCGTCCCGGTACACCGGCTCCGCGGCGTGAAGCTCGCGGCCCATGCCCACGGACTGCGCGCCCTGTCCCGGCAGCAGGAACGCCACGCGCGCCTCTCGCGCCGCCGAGAA
>JBKGHI010000267.1:0-11376 GCA_046520405.1 Myxococcus sp. 1LA | reverse complement strand
GTCCCCGAGGACGCGGCGGGCGTCGCGGACGCCACCTCGGGGGCCGCCGGAGCAGCGGCCTGCGGCGCCCTGCCCTGAAGCGCGCCCCCTTCAATCCACTTCACCAGCGTCGCGTACTCCGCCGACGCCGCCGACATCGACTTCTTGCCGCCATGGAACGTGGCGCCGGTGCCCTTGCGGAGCAGCGGACTCTGGGCCGCGGCGTCGACCTTCACGAAGCGCAAGGTGGCCTCGTAGTCGCCCGCCTCGCCGCGCAGCACCCACTTGGACCGGCCCGCCATGCCCTCCGGGCGGTGGCAGGACGCACACTGCTTTTCCAAAATGGGCCGGGCATCCGCCGCGAACGTCCACACGCGCGGCTGCGGCGCTCCAGGACGGGGACTCGCCACGGGCACCTTCGAGCCGTCCACGGCGGGCGCGGGCGCCGCTCCTGGCGCGGCAGCTCCTGGCTCGGGCGCCGGGTCGGCGGCGGGCTTGGGCGCCGCCGGAGGCTGCTTGATGCCCAGCCGCTCCTGGAGCTGCCGCCGCTTCTCCTCCTGGGACTGCGCTCGCGCGGCGCCAGGAATCCCCAGCATCAGGACACAGACGAACACCCCCCAGCCCCTCGCGTCAGCGCGGCGCATGACAGACCTCGCAGCGCATGGCGGAGACGGCCTTGGCGGCCTGTCCGTCGTGACAGCTCGCACAGTAGCGGCCCTCCCGCATGTCCTGATGGGTGAAGCCCCGTGGCGCCTGGGGGAACACAGCCGGATGACAGGCGTAGCAGTGCTGGGCGCCGTGCTCCCAATGCGAGAAGCGCGCGGGCGCGGGCGCGGCGCGAGCCTTGAGCGGAGGCAGGCGGACATCCTGAGGGGCGTTCACCGCGAGGATGGGCGTGGCGAACAGCAGCGGCGCCGCGAGCACGGCCCACCACCGCCAGCCGCGCGACACGCTTCCCCAGGAGCGGCGAGGACGGGACCGGGCGGTGCTCATAGGGCCTTCCGATCCTTCAGGATTCGCCAGACGGTCGCCACGTAGACGAGCACGCCCAACAGGACCAGGGGCATCCCCACCATGGCGAACACCACGAAGGTCAATGGCGTCCAGTGCAGGAAGGCGGCCAGTTGGACCAGCAGCCCCGCCAGCACCAGGAGCGCCGCCACGCGGATTCGCTTCTCATGGCTCATGGTTGCTCCGGCAGCCAGAAGTTCTGTTCCTTCACCCCTTCGAGGTCATGCGCGAGGTCGTGGCAGCTCAGGCACGACCGCTCCCCGCTCTGAAGCTCCGCGCGATGCTCCCGATGCGGCTCGGCCTCCAGGTAGGGACGCGCGTCGTTGTGACAATGAAGGCAGTTGTAATTGGGATACGGCTGATAGAGTTTGGGCCGCTGGGGAACCGTCCCGAAGTATTGGACCCACACATGACGAAGGCCGTTGAGCTTGGCCTTCGCGTCTCCAAAGAGCGCGTAGTCGGTGTGGCAGGCGAAACACGTGGAGTCACGGCTGATGAGGCGCTTCTGGTAATGCACGGCGGCCAACGCGTTGGCGTTGTCCACGAACAGGCTCTTCCCGTACGGCTCCATGCCGTGACAGCTCATGCAGAACTGCGTCTGGCTCGACTCACGCATCCCCACCGCCACGCCCGCCCCCGTGACTGTCAATGGAAGCAGCGCCAGCCCGCCCAGCAACACAAGACGCCCCAGCCGGTTCGCGGTGAGGAGCCCCGCCGCATAGGCGATGAACCCCACCAGTGCGGCCACGGAAGCGACAATGACAATCAAAATGCCAGGCAGGGCGCACCTCCAGCCGCCCATTGGTACAGCATGCAGACAAGCCTGTGAACCCATGATGCAACGCAATGATTGCGCGTCAGCACGCGCAAATTTTTCGCGTACTCACACCGCGCAAATTTTTCGTGTTCTCACCGGGCCTGTATCACTTCCCCCACGCCCTGGCAGTCGTGGACCCGGCCCGCGTCACTGCCCCATCAGGCCGGGGATGAGCTGCTCCAGCAGCTCCTTCGACTGGGCGTCGAGTTCCTGGAAGGCCTCCAGCCCCTGCATGCCCTGGAGCGCGTCCAGGTCCATGCCGGGGAGGGACTGCAGGTCCTCCAGCCCCTGAAGGCCCTCGAAGCCACCCAGCAGCGACTCCAGCCGGGGCTTGCCCAGGTCCTCGTCGCCCTTCGCCTCGCGCCACCACCGCGTGCGCAGGCGCTCCAGCGCGCTCGCGTTGGCGGGGCTCGCCTTCGCCAGCTCCTTCGTGAAGCAGTCCTTGCACGTCCACTTGAAGCGGTACGTGTCCACGTAGGCGCGCAGGGCCTTGAGGAAGGCGGCGTCGCCCACCAGCTTCCGTGAGGCGTGGTGCAGCAGCGGCGCCTTGCCGTAGACGAGCGCGCCGTACTCCATCTCATCCGCGAAGTGGCCCGTGGGACGGTCCGCGCGACCGTCCTTCCCGCCCGTCATCCGGTACAGGTGGTACTGCCCCACCAACGTCTCCTGGCGCACCGACTCCGCCACCTTCTTGCCGTGCTTCCACTCCAGGTAGAGGAGCGCGGCGTACTGGGCCAGCGACTCGTCCACCACCGGCTCCAGGATGGGGTCCGAGCCCACCAACCCCGCGAAGTACTGGTGCGCCACCTCATGCGCCACGGTGAACTCCAACGTGCGCTCCATGGCGCCGTTGAGCTGCCCCAGCATCGCGCCCTTGCTCCCGCCTCCGCCCTGCCCCCCCAACATGTCCAGCATCGCCTCCAGGTCCGCCATGCCGCCCATGCCGGCCAGCATCTCGGAGGCGCCCGCCGCGCCGCGGTACAGCGACGTGGCGATGGTGACCAGGCCCGGGAACTCCATGCCGCCCGCGCCTCCGGAGAGCGGCGCCTGCACCACGCGGAAGTGCGTGTACGGCAGCGGCCCCAGGCGGCGCTCGAACTCCGTCAGCATCGACGTGGCGTGCTTCAACACGCGCTCGCCCGCTTCCTGGTCCGCCGCGGCGTAGTGGCTCTCCACCGTGACGCCATTCACCGTGGCGGTGGCGCTGGCGTAGCCCCGCGACACGAAGAGGGGGAAGTCACGCACCGCCGCGGCGGCGAAGGCGTAGCGAACCCGTCCGTCCCGCTCCGGCACCTCGCCCATGGGCGCGCCGGTGGCGTGGACCGTCCAACCCGAAGGCACGGTGACAGTGGCCAGCACGTGCGCCGGCTCATAGAGGCCCAGGTCGCCAATCCCCTGCGGCCCATCCCAGGGCTGGCCGTTCTCGCCCACCGGAGGCACCTGCGGCACCACCCCCACCAGGCTGATGAAGTCCGGCGTGGCGGAGAAGGCGCCATGGTCCCCGCCCGAGGGACGTCCGCCTCCGCCTCCCATCAATCCGCCCAGCAGCCCACCAGAGGCCCCCGATGACGGCGTGGCGGCGCGCGGGACGAGGCCCTCCACCGCGACGTCCAACACCGCGGCGGCGCCCGGCGGCACGGGCCCGGACTCCAGCGACAGGCGGTACAGCGTGGGCTCCGGCCGCTCCAGCTTGACGGGCTGACCACTCAGCTTCGCATCCGACAGCGTCAGCCGGCGGCTCTGCGCGTTGGGCGTCAACCGCAGGTACAGCTCGGTGAGGGGGCGCTTCCGGGCCAGCACCTCCACCTGCACCCGGCCCTTCACGGTTCGAGTGTCCGGGTCGACCTCCAGTTGCACGCGGTAGAGCGGCAGCTCCTCCAGGGGACCCAGCGCCTTCGCGGCGCGCTCACGCTCGGCCGGCTTCAGGTGCTGGAGGCACAGCTGCACCTCGGGTGAAACCGGGGGCGTCGCGGGCGCGCTGCCCCACGCCGGAGCCCCGGAGAACACACACCACAGCAGGCACCCATGGAGGAAGGTCCGCATGCGGCCATGCTAATTGACCCGGGTCACCCCCGCTCATCTACCCTGGACCTCCCATGCATTCTCGAACGCTCGTCATGGCCGCCACCCTGGGGCTGATGGCCTGTGCGCGGCAGGTGCCCGCCTCGGCCACGTCCACCCCCACCTCGACCGAGTCCCGCGCCGTTCGGCTCCTGCTGGACACGCCCGCCAAGGAGACCCACTCGCTGACACAGTTGCGCGAGGACGTGGAAGTCGATGCCACCGAAGGTGAGCGCACGCCGCGCGTCGTCGCCACCGGCCAGACGCCCACGCTGAGCCTGGATGGGCACCGGGCCCGCCTCTATGGTGACGTGAAGGGCACGCTCGGCATCGCCGTGGACAACTTCCTGCTGCTGGAGGTGCTGGACGCCAGCGGACAGGTGACCCGGCGCGCCACCGTGGGCTTCACCGAGGCCGTCCACATGGGCCGGGAGCAGGTGGACAGCGTGGGGCGCCGCGCCTTCACCTTCGAGGCGGGCGAAGTGGACATCACCCACCTGCTGCCCGACTCCGCCCCCTTCCAGGTCCGGGCGACGGCGCTGGACACCTGGGGCGTGGGCCGGGTGAGCGACGTGTACCTGCTGCTCGCCCCGGGCAGCCGCTCGGACGACGACGACCTGCGCGGCCAGTAGCGCGGGCCCGCCCTCACACAGAGGGCGGGACGCGCGCTGTTTGAATCAGAAGCGGAGCCCGGCGGGCGAGGGGGACTGGAGCCCCGCGCCACCACCGCGCACCGAGCGGATGCCACCCAGCACGGCGTCACAGCCCGCGGGGCCGCACACGTCCGTGGGGCTCAGCGGGTTCGCACCACCGCCCTGCGTCGCCATCACCGCGCCCACCGTACCGGCGGCCACCACCGCGCCAATGCCGGCCCACACGTACCAGCGGCCGTACCAGGGCTTGGAGCCCTCCACCTCGGGCGTCTCCGGGTCCCCCGCGAGCGACAGGCCCGGGGACGTCTCCTCGTCGGAATCAATCTTCGAGGACGGCTCCAGCACCGGGCTCTTCGGCGCGTCGGCGACGGCCACGGACGGATCCAACAGGGGCCGCAGGTTGCCCGTCACCTCGTAGTTCCGGCCCGCGAACACGGTGATGTTGTGCACGTCCGGCTTGAAGCCCGGGGCCCGGAACTCAATCTCACGCGAGCCGGGGCGCAGCAGCACGTTGGCCTGCGGCACCGCGCCCACCTGCTGCCCGTCCACGAGCACCACCGCGTCCGCCACGTCCGCCGTCAGCGTGGCGAAGCCCATGGTGGCGTCCAGCGACACCAGCACCTCCGCCTGCGAGCCCGCCTTCACGTCGATGCGGCGCGTGAAGTCGGCGTAGCCCGGCCGGCGAACCACCAACTGGTGCTCACCCGGGCGGACCTCCACCGGCACCACGGCCGAGGAGAGGACGCCGAACTCCTTCCCATCCACGAACAGCTTCGCGCCGCGAACGTTGCCCGTCATGCGCACGAGCACCTCCGTCTTCGCGGGCGCCAGCGGCGCCACCAGCAGGTCGTCCTCGGCCGCCTGCTTCTTGCCCTTCGCTGGCGCCTTGGCGCGCGCGGGCTTCTTGGCGGGCTTCTTCTTCACCACCTTGGGCTTGGTTGTCTTGGGCTTCGACGGCGTGGTGAGCGGCGCCAGGAAGTCATCCTGCGCGAGCGCGGCCGAAGGGGCGGCCAGGACAGTCACCAGGGCGAAGACGACGATGCGGTGGAGGCTCATGACGAACCGAAGGTTAGAGAGTCATCCCAAGGGAATCAAACAGAGTCCCAGGGCCTTGCGGATTGGGAGAATATCCGCGCCCCATGCACCGCGTCTTGCCCACACTGGCCCTCCACCTCAGCGTCCTCTCCCTCACCGCGTGCTCCGCGAAGGCGCCTCCCAGGACGGCGCCCGTGCCCCCTCCACCGCCCGCGGTGAAGATTCCCGCGGGCTGCGAGCAGAATCAGGCCGGCGAGTACCACCACGCGGGGAACCCTGCCTTCCGGTACTACGGCGAAGATGACGGCAGCACACTGTCACTCGCCGTCGTCCGGGCCCATGACTCGGAAGAGGTGGACGTCCCGGACGCGGGCTCGCCGTCCATCGTCCTGCGGCGCACCCCCGCCGGCTTCGTGGGTGAAACGCGCGCCACCGGCTTCTCCGGCGCCGGCACGCCCTGCCCTGTCACCTTCCCGACAGAGGTGGTGCAGTGTACGGACGCGGGCCTGACGCTGCGCTCGGCGACCAGCACCTCCATTGACGAGGACTGCCGCACGGCCCCTTCAGGCGCCCCCAGCGTGCGGCTGGAGCAGGTGCTGCTGCGCGGCGCGCCGGATGCTGGCACCTCGCCGGACGCGGGCACCTAGAAACGAAGAAGGGGTGAGGCGGCGCGTGGCCAGCCTCCCCCCCGGCCTTCCCAAAGGAAAGACGCCGCTCAGGCCGCGCGGCGGGGCTGCTCGTCGGCGGCGTCCACCGCGGGGGTGGACTCCACCAGCTTCATCCGGCCGGACAGGCCCTGCAGCAGGCTGGAGCCGCCCACGTAGAGGAAGCCCGCCAGGAACAGGACGATGAAGGGCACCGACGTGTAGATGCGCGCGTCGATGGCGAACCACAGCGCGCCGGTGAAGTACGCCGCGAAGAGCAGCTCCACCAGCGGGAGCAGCGACTTGCTGCCCCGGTACGCCTTCTTGACGACGACGGCCTTCTTGCCCTCGGCGCCCGTCTTCGGCGTGCGCGCGAAGCCGGACTGCTGGTTGAGCAGCGCCTCGGCCACCGCCTTGGCGTTGCTGATGGCCATGCCGATACCCAGGCTCATGAGGAAGGGCAGGTACTTCACCCGCTCCCAGCCCTTGGCGCCGCGCTCACGCTGCGCCGCCACGTAGAAGAAGCAGACGCTGGCGGTGGCCGTGAGGAAGAACGGCAGGTCCAGGAACAGCGTGCCGTAGAGGCCGTGCTGGAAGCGCACCACCATGCTGATGGGCATCAGCACCGACAGCAGCACCATCAACAGGTACGCCATGTTGTTGGTGAGGTGGAAGAAGGCCTCGCGCTTCACCACCAGCGGCAGGTCGCTCTTGAGGATGGTGGGCAGCAGCTTCTTCGCCGTCTGGATGGAGCCCTTGGCCCAGCGGTGCTGCTGGCTCTTGAAGGCGTTCATGTCCACCGGCACCTCGGCCGGGGAGATGACCTCGGGCAGGAACACGAACTGCCAGCCCTTCAACTGGGCGCGGTAGCTCAGGTCCAGGTCCTCGGTGAGCGTGTCGTGCTGCCAGCCGCCCGCGTCGGAAATCGTGTCACGGCGCCAGATGCCCGCGGTGCCGTTGAAGTTGAAGAAGCAGCCCGCGCGGTTGCGCGCGGTGTGCTCGATGATGAAGTGGCCGTCCAGGAAGATGCTCTGGGCCTGCGTCAGCAGCGAGAACTCGCGGTTCAGGTGGCCCCAGCGCACCTGCACCATGCCCACCTTGTCGTCCGAGAAGAACGGCACGGTGCGCATCAGGAAGTCGGGGCTGGGCACGAAGTCCGCGTCGAACACGGCCACGAACTCGCCCTTGGCCAGCTTCAGGCCGTTCTCCAGCGCGCCCGCCTTGAAGCCCTGGCGGTTGACGCGGTGGATGTAGACGATGTCATGACCCTTCTGGCGCATGCGCTCCACGCACGCCCGGGCGATGCCACACGTCTCATCCGTCGAGTCGTCGAGGACCTGGATTTCGAACAGGTCACGCGGGTAGTCGATGCGGCACACCGACTCCACGAGACGCTCCACCACGTACATCTCGTTGAAGATGGGGAGCTGGATGGTGACCTTGGGCAGCGTCTTGAGCGCCCCCTTCGGCGTCGGCAGCTTGAACTTGTGCCGGTAGTACAGGAACGCCATCCGGTACCTGTGCGAGCCGTAGACTCCCAGCACGCACAAGAGACTGAAATAGACGCCCAGAAAGATGATCTCGACGGTGGTCATCGGTGACGCTCAACCCCTGCCACAGCCCAGAGGGCCTGCGGTCCTTCCGTGCGGGGCGGCCTGGCAGATTCCGTCTCGCGCGTACCGGCGCCAGATGGGTCGTCCAAGCCCCCACATCGTATGTACCCGAAAAGACAAGGTTTTGACCTTCGGGGAGTGATCGGCGCCGGACAATAGGAATGCGTTCGAGGCCGTGTCAAACTATTCCCCGGATTTGAACGTTCCGTTCACGGGGCTCTGACACCCTGCGTCGCTCTTGCCACACCCATCTTGTGGCCCTGGCGCTGGGGTTGAAACAACGCCAGGGGTTGACCGACCTGGCGGGTCAGCTCACCGCGCGGCGGGGCATGGCCAGGTCCGGCGCGTCCTCCACCAGCGGAGCCTCCAGCACGCCGGCCTCGTCGCGGGTGGCGAGCGCCAGGATGCGCTCCGTCAACGCGGCGAAGTCCAACCCGGCCCGGGCGGCGATTTTCGGCAGCAGACTGGTGGGGGTGAAGCCCGGCAGCGTGTTCACCTCCAACACCACGTCGTTCTCCGTGTCCGAGCACAGCAGGTCCACCCGCGCTTGCCCGCGGCAGCCCAGCGCGCGGTACGCGGCCAGCGCCAGCGCCTCCACGTTGGCCACGCGCGTGGGCGACAGCCGGGGTGGGCAGAAGTACGCGGCCCCGCCCTTGTACTTGGCGTCGAAGTCGAAGCCCTCGCGCGGGGTGGCCACCTCGCAGCTCCCCAGCACCTCGCCCCCGAGGATGCCCACCGTGACTTCGCGGCCCGCGATGTAGCGCTCCACCAGGGCCACGCCACCGAAGCGGCTCGCCTGCGCCACCGCGGGGGCCAGTGCCTCTGGCTCACGCACCACGGCCAGCCCCACCGATGAAC
Source organism: Myxococcus sp. 1LA (assembly GCA_046520405.1). GTDB lineage: Bacteria > Myxococcota > Myxococcia > Myxococcales > Myxococcaceae > Myxococcus. The sequence continues at coordinate 2,705 of JBKGHI010000267.1, read as the reverse complement.
CGCCGCACGCGGGCTTCACCACGCACGGGAAGCCCAGGTCGCCGTGCAGGGCCAGGGCGCGCCAGGCGTCCTCGCGCGAAACCGTGTAGCCCTGGGGCGTGGCCAGGTTGTGCAGGCGGAAGAGCCGCTTGGCGAAGGGCTTGTTCATGGCCAGCGCCGACGCCAGCACGCCCGAGCCCGTGTACGGCAACTCCAGCAGCTCCAGCAGGCCCTGCACCCGGCCATCCTCGCCCATGCGCCCATGGAGCGCGATGAAGGCCACCTCCAGTTCGGCCGAGCGCAGCGCGCGGTCCAGGCCCGGGCCCGCGAAGACGCGCGTCACTTGATGGCCCCGGGACTCGAGCGCCGCCACCACGGCCTCTCCCGTCTTGAGCGAAATCTCCCGCTCCTCGCCCCACCCGCCCATCAGCACTCCCACACGCTTGCCCATGTCGATGATGCCTCCTTGGGCGGAGCGCAGAGCACGGATGATGCCAACACCGGGGAGACTGGCGCAGCGGGCCACGGCGTGCGGAATCCCCCAGGGTTGAGGGACGCCAGCCACGCCATGCGGGCCGAGCAGGCGTGTCTACCGGGCCGCGGCGTGGCCCGGCCGACACGGAACGGGCGGCCCGCGTGGGACCGCTCCGGCTCTACGCCTGGAGCCGTGGACCGCGAGGACGCAGTCGGTACATGACGAGGGCGCCGGCTCGAGCACGTCACCGGCCCACCCGCCTCCTCAGTCACCAGGATTCGCCGGGGCCCAGGACGGCCCCGGCTCCAGGTCACTCAGTCGGAAACTGCGGCTCCAGAACGGGCCCTGTCCCCGAGTCCGTGGTGCTCCCCGCGTCGGGGTCGATGTTGGTGCCCGCGTCCGAGCCGGCATCGTCGGTGCCCGCATCGGTGCCAAGGCGCCGTCGGAGCCCGCATCGGTGCCGCCGTCAGGCGGGGTGGAGCCCTCCGGGACGCACGCGTTGTCGACGCAGGTGTAGCCCTCCAGGCACTGGAAGCGCTCATCACAGGGCTGCCCTTCCTCGTCGAAGTCGACGAGGAGGCTGCACGCGGACAGCCCGGTGCCCAGGGCCATGAAAGCAACGAGGTTTCGCAAGGGACGACGCATGGCTAGTAGTTCCGGAGATCGTCTTCGTCGAGTGAGGGCCGCTTCTTCTTCTCTTCCTCTCGCCGCCGCTCCTCCTGCTTGCGCCGCTCTTCCTGCTCGCGCTGCGCCGCGGCCTCCTCCTGCTTGCGCCGCTCCTCCAACTCCTTGCGCTGGCGCTCCACCTCGTCACGGCGCTTGCGGAGCTCCTCCTCGCGCTGGCGCTCCTGCTCCTCCTGCGCGCGCTTGTTGGACTCCTTGCTGGAGCTGGACTCCTTCGTCGTCGAGGCGGGCTGCGCCTGCGCGGGCGGCGGAGGCATGGGCAGCGACTCCTTCGCCGCGGCGGGGGCCGCCTTGGGCTCGGGAGGCGCTTCCTGCGGCGCGGCGGCCGCCGGGGCAGGGGCCGGCGCGGGACGCTCGCGCGGGAGGACGACTTCGAGCCACCGCCGTTGCCACCCTTGGCGAAGGCCAGGTAACCACCCGCGCCCGCCGAGGCGATGCCCAGGATGATGCCCAGGTCGGCCACCAGCGCGTACGTCTTGCCCGTGCTCTTGAGGTCCTGGGCCCGGCTGCTGTTCTGCGCCGCGCGCTTGAAGTCATCCGACTTCGCGGAGGCCTCCATGCCGAAGTAGACACCGCCGGCCAGCAGCGCCACGCCCGTGGCCATCAGCACGTAGCCCACCGTGCGGCGCGTGTTGCTGACGCCGCCAGCGAAGTGCGTCACCGGCTTGCCGCCCTGGCGCGGCGCGTCCGCGGCCACCAACTGCGCCAGCAGCGCCTGCGAGCCGTCCACCAGCGCGTCGCCGCGCGGCACCGTCCCCAGCGCGTACGCCTGGTTGTGGCCGTCCGCCACGTCCAGGCGCAGGCCCGTCACCTCCAGCGGGCTCGTCCCAGCGCCACCCCGCACCAGGAGCGCCAGCACCTGGGACACGTCCGCGAGCGTTCCCAGCTCACGCAGGGCCGCGTCCCGCTCCGGGCTCTCCGGCTTGCGCGCCGCCTGCTCGGAGAACGTCTGCAGCCCCTTCTCCGCGGCCACGGGGGCCAGCGTCAGGGAGACCTCGCCCTCGCGCTCCCGGCGCTGCGTCAGCGCGTAGCCTGGCGCCACCACCGTCACGTAGTGGTCCGCGGCCGTGAGGCCGGCGACGTCCACGGGCGACACGCCCCGGAACTGGCCATCCACGAACACCTGCGCGGGGACCGGCTCGGTGCTCACGCGCAGGGCGCCCTTGGCGCCGGTGAGCACCGCCTTGCGCTCCTTCTCCACGAAGGTCATCTCCTCCGGCGGGAAGAAGTTGGGCGAGAAGCGCGCCTCCGGGTTCAGCGCCAGCGTGGAGCGAATCTCCAACTGCGCGGCGGTGTTCTCGCCGTTGGCCACCTGCGACGCGGCCTTCATCACCCGCGCGCGGCTCAGCTCGGTGAAGCGCCGCGAGAGGTCCGCGCCCTCATAGCCACGCACCGCCTTGTCGAAGTGCTCGAGCGCCTTCTCGGTGTCGAGCTCGTCGTAGGCCCGCTGGCCCGCCTTCATCGCCTCGGCGGCCTCGGCCTCACGGGCCTGGCGCTCGCGCTGCCGTCCGCGTCCAGCGCATCCGCCAGGCGCACCAGCTTCAGCCGCCCCGAGCGCGTCACGGCC
>JBKGHI010000266.1:0-11391 GCA_046520405.1 Myxococcus sp. 1LA | reverse complement strand
CCTTCCACGTACCGCCCACGCCCTTCACCACGGCCTGACCGCCCAGCTTGCCTTCGGTACCCACTTCACGCGCCACGCGCGTCACTTCGGAGGCGAAGGACGAGAGCTGGTCCACCATCGTGTTGATGGTGTTCTTCAGCTCCAGAATCTCGCCGCGCACATCGACGGTGATTTTCTTCGACAGGTCGCCCTTGGCGACGGCCGTCGTCACCTCGGCGATGCTGCGCACCTGGGCGGTGAGGTTGGAGGCCATGGAGTTCACGTTGTCCGTGAGGTCCTTCCACGTGCCGGCCACGCCCTTCACCTTGGCCTGACCGCCCAGCTTTCCGTCGGTGCCCACCTCGCGGGCCACGCGCGTCACCTCGGAGGCGAAGGCGCCGAGTTGCTCCACCATCCCGTTCACCAGCCGGGCGGTGCGGAGGAACTCGCCCCGGAGGGGACGGCCATCCACTTCCAGGGCCATCGTCTGCGACAGGTCGCCCTTGGCCACCGCGCCGATGACGCGGCCCATCTCCGTGGTGGGCTGGACCAGGTCGGCCACCAGCGTGTTCACCGACTCCACGCAGTCGCCCCACGAGCCCAGCGCGCCCACCACGTTGCCGCGCTGGGTGATGCGGCCTTCCTTGCCCACCACGTTGCCAATGCGCTCGAACTCGCGCGCCATGCGCTCGCTGAGTTCGATGATTTCGTTCAGCGTGTCCGCCACCTTGCCGGCGCCGCCCACCTTGTCCACCGGCATGCGCACGGAGAAGTCGCCCTTGCGGACGGCGGTGAGGACACGCAGGAGCTGACGCGAGTCGAGCGTCTGCGAATCATCCTCCCGGATTCGCGGTGGAGGCGGAGCCGCGACGGGGGCACGGCGGGAGGAAACCTTCTTCGTGGCCATATGAGTTCCTGGTCGGTCCCGGAACGGCGAAGCACGGGCTGCCGTCCTGCGGGAATCTCGCAGCTACACCGTGTTTTCTCGCGCTTTCGCACACTTGGACCAGCCCCCCTGGGACGCTCGGCTGGCCATCAGGCGACATTCCAAGAGGACTTCGTCTGGCAGCCAACACTGGCCGGAGCAGGGCACAACCCGGCGTGAAAGTCCGGTGCGCGCGCTGACCGGGCAGACAGGCTCAGTGCCGGACGCGAGGCGCGGGCGCGCGCACGCGGACTTGCATCTGCGCGTCGCCAGCAACCACGTTGCTGAGCACCTCGCGCTGGTCCGGAGACATCCGCGCCACCGCGCGCAGCGAGGCCACCAACACCAGGGACTCCAACGCGTCCGGCACGCTGATGCCGTCCGGCCCGGTCTTCAAGGGCAACGGCAGGCGGGGCGCGCGGCCCGCGGCGGTGAGCGCGTCCACGGCATACGCGGGGGACGTGTCCAGCGTGACGGCGATGGCGGGCAGGCTGGTGGCGGCGTCACCCTGACCGCGCGCCTGCATCTCCATCAGCATCTGGAGCGCGCCCGGCTTGAAGTACAGCGCCAGCCCCGCGCGCCCGTCTCCCATGTGGAACACGCAGCCCTCGAAGGTGTGCGTCAACGGCCCGCTGACGGCCACCTCGAAGGGCTGACTGTCATCCCAGTGCGTCCAGGGACGCGCCTCCCAGTACTCCGTCGCCGCCTGCACGAAGAGCAGCGCCTTGTCCGAGCCAAGCCCGGACAAGCCCCGCTGCCCCCATGCCACGAAGGTCGCGATGGCCGCGCAGGATGACAGGGCCTGCGGTGAAGGCTCGGCCACGGAGAGCCCCAGCTCCGCGCCCGCGGCGGCCAGGGCCGGCTCACAACGGACCTCCGCCGCGTCCACCCCTTCCAGGAGGGCCCGCAGCCCCGCGCCATCGTCCGACTCGAAGACGGGCGGGGCCGGCTCTCCTGTTTCAGAGATACGCAGATACACCTGCACCTGCGTGGTGCCCTGGCTGATTGGCACGGGGCCCAGCTTGAGCAGGTAGAACATGGCGCCTCAGCCTCGCTTTCCGTCCAGGGCCTTGCGAACGTGCCGCAGCAGCGCGGTGATGTCGAAGGGCTTCTGGAGGAACAGCATTCCTGGATACAGATGCCGCAGCGCGGAAACGTCCACCGCGCTCATTCCCATGAGTGATACATCCTTGTAGGCCGGTTCGGCGCGGATGCGCTCGATGAGGGCGGGTCCATCCAGGATGGGCATCATCCAGTCCGTGAGGACAAGGTCCGGCCGGAGCTCCGCCATCCGCTCCAGCGCCTCACGTCCGTGAGACGCCGTCAGAACGCGGTAGCCCTCCTCTCGAAGGAGGTCCGCCAGGGCTTCCAGGATGCCCTGCTCGTCATCCACCACCAGGACCGTCTCCATACGGGTGGTACTACTCCTCGCGGTTCGTTCAGAAATGGCCAGCGCCCGGGTGCCGGGCAAGTCCCGTGAGCAGGGTATCCACAGCAACACTGAAGGGGGGCAGCACCTCGATTCCCTGAGACGTGATGACGAACTCCCTCAGGGTGGGGTCATAGTGGGTGTCACGCATCTTGAAGATGCTCAGCAGCCTGCGCAGGCGGCCTTCAAGCTCGACATGTCTCAGGAAGAAGAGGTTCTCCGCCACAGCGGAAGGACCGACCTCCATCGGGACGTCCAGCACCGGACCGAAGAGCCGCGGCGTCTCCATGCCGAAGAGGGTGGTGGTCCCCGTGCAGCGCAGCTCCTGGGTGAGCGCGGCGAAGAACGAGCTGATGCGCGCGGCTCCGGCGAGGCCTGCTGCATCGCACTGAGCCCGTCCACGAACACCCGCTTCACCTTGCGCCGCCGCACGTCCGAGAGGAGCTGGTCCGCCAACACGTCGAGGATGCACTCGGAGGGTGGCTGCCAGATGAAGTTCAACCGCCCGTCGGCAAGGGCCCCGCGCAGGTCGATGCCCGCGGACGACACCTTGCCCAGCAGCCGGTTGGGCGGCTCGTAGAAGCCCATGTAGAGGCCGTTCTCGCCCTGCTTCAGCCCCTCCTCCAGGAAGCTGCTGCCCAGCAGCGTCTTCCCCACCCCGGGCGGGCCGAGCACCAGCGACGTGGACCCCGCCGCCAACCCTTCCGGAAAGAGCGCGTCCAGGGAGGGCACGCCGAAGTGGAGGCGGTGGGCGCCCGGGTCCGGCGGCGGCGCGCGCTGGACGCGTGACTCCAGCCGCGGGAAGACCTCCAGGCCGTCGCTGGTGATGCGGAAGGCGTGGACGCCGTGCAGCGTGGGACTGCCCCGGAACTTGCGCACCTGCAGCTCGCGCCAGGCGCGCACGCCCAGGGTGCGCTCGCGCAGCTCCAGGATGCCGTCCACCATGGTGTATTCCGGGTGGACGGCGGGCCCGTTGGCGCTGGTGAGCAGCAGCGCCGTGAAGCGCGTCAGCCCCGCGGCGACCTGGAGCTCATGGATGAACTTCTTGAAGTCACGGCTGCTGCCGGCCGCCTCCTGCGCCTGCACCAGGCCGTCCAGCACCAGGATGCTGGCGTTGTGGTTGCGCACCTCGCGCCGCAGCAGCTCCAGGAGGCCCGGCAGCCCCTGCTCCTCCAGCGTGCGGAAGCCACTGACGTAGTAGACGCCCTCGGGCAGCAGCGCCGAGTCGAAGAAGGCCATGTCCCGCATGTTGGCCAGCATGCGGGCGTGGGACTCCGCCAGCAGCGTGACGTACAGGCACCGCGCGCCCGCGCGCCCCTGGTGATAGCAGAGCTGGTTGGCGAAGAGGGTCTTCCCCGCCCCCGGCTCACCGACGACGATATAGACACCCGACGGCACGAGGCCGCCGCCCAGCACGGCGTCAAGCCCAGGCACGCCGGTGGAGACGCGCGCGTCCTGCCGTGCGGGTTGCTCGGAAGAGGACATGATGTCCATTCCATACCGTAATTCGTCCCAGCGCGCGTCGCGGAATTCATCGGTCCGCGTCCAGCAGCGCGCGCAGGTCGTCGGGAATGGGCATGGGCGTGAGGATGCCCACGTCGGCGCCGCCGGTATTGCCCAACGGCGCCCGTCCCAGCCAGGAGCCCGGCGCGGCGACGAGCAGCCGCACCACCTGCCCCACCCACTCCGCGGCGTTGCGCCGGCGCCATCCGAACCCCAGCATGCGCCAGTGCACCCGCACGTGTGGCCCGGCATGGGCCTGGCTGAGGACGTGGGCCCGCTCGAGGTGCCGCCAGGCGCGCGGCAGCTCCGAACGCGCTTCGGCCTGGTGGGCCTCGTGCAACTCCGCTTCAAAGGCGGCGCGCAGCTTCGCCTTCATGGACATGGGTTCCTCCGGGAAGGGTACAGGGCGCCACCTTCGCGCGCCGGGGCCCGCGCCGGCTTGTAAGAACGCGCTATCGCGTCGGCGGGCGCACCCACCGCACCACCCCGGCAATCTCCGTCGGCTTGAGGCCGAAGGTGCGGCGGAAGACGTGGTTCAGGTGCGCGCTGTCGGTGAAGCCCGCGGCGTGCGCGGCCTCGGTCAGGGACGCGCCGTGTTGCAGGTACCCGGCTGCCCGTTGCAGCCGCAGCCAGAGGATGTAGGGCCGCAAGGGGAAGCCCACCTGGGCGCTGAACAGATGCGACAGCCGGCCCACCGACAGGCCCACGCGTGGAGCCAGCGTGACCAGGCGCACGTCGTCGTCCAGCGCCTCCGGCAACAGCCGCAGCAGCTTCTTCACAGCGGGGTGCGTGGGCCGCGCGGCGCCCGCGTCGGCCTGGAGCTCGCGCAGCAGGATTTGCGTCTGCGCCTCCGCTTCCGCCCAGCGCACCGGCAACCGGTCGATGCCACAGGCCCTCAAACGCTCGCCCGCCTTCGCCCACGCGGCGGCGTCCGCGCCAATGCCCAGCGTCGCCAGCCGGCGGCCCACCAGGTCCTCCGCGGGGACATGGAGCAGCACCGTGGCCAGGGCCCCTTCGGAGATGGCGTGCTCGGCGTCCGGAGGGACGACGGCCGCCTGGCATTCGACCTCGCGCTGGTGGGCGTCGCGCAAGCGCACCGAGGCGTCCAGGGACCACAGGACCTGGAAGGTGGGGTGGGCGTGCGGGTCCGTCGGCGCGAGCGGGCCCGCGTACATCAACCACCGGGCGCCGAAGAAGACGCGCCCCAGCCATGGCCCCGGGCGGGCGGACTTCACGCGGGCGCGGAGGGAGGGCGTCATCAGGCTTGCTCGGTGCCCCATCCTCGCATGCTCCGCCTGTGCATCCCCCGCGCGAAAGCAAGGCCTTGCCCCAGGGCGCCCCTGGCCTGCCCTGCCCCGGGAATCGGGCGGACGATGCGCCACTGGCCGGAAGGTACCGGTGGCGCCGGGCTCGCCGGGTGTATTGATTGAAGGGGACCCGAGACACGGGTGAGCCCCCGCTCCGGGGAGGGAGCGCGCCATGGCGGAGAGGGAGCCGGGCCTGGAAGCAGTCGGGGACGTCCCCCCCCTTGCCCGGAACGGACATGTCGCGCTGGTCGACAACGTCGACGGCATCGTCTGGGAGGCGGACCCTTCCTTCCGCTTCGTCTTCGTCAGCAAGCAGGCGGAGCGGCTGCTCGGCTATCCGGTGGAGCGGTGGCTCACGGAGCCCGACTTCTGGGTGAACCATCTGCACCCGGACGACCGGACGTGGGCCCCCGGCTTCTGCCTCTCCGCGGTGGAGCAGTGCCTGCCCCACGAATTCGAATACCGGATGCTGGCCGCGGACGGCCGCGTCGTCTGGCTGCGCGACATCGTCACCGTGATGTCCAGGGACGGCCACCCCCACCGGCTGCACGGCATCATGGTGGACGTCACCGAACAGCGGCAGGCCCAGGAGCGGCTGGAACACACGGTATCCCTGCTGGAGGCCACGCTCGACTCGACGGCGGACGGGCTGCTGGTGGTCGACCTGGAAGGGCGCGTCACCGCCTACAACCGCCAGTTCGGACAGCTCTGGGGCCTGACGGAGCTCCAGACCACCACGATGGACTCGGTCCTGCTCATGGCCGTGCGCGAGAAGCTGAAGACGCCGGAGGCCTTCTTCTCGCGGGTGCGGGCCCTGTACGAGGAGCCGGAGCTGGAGAGCTTCGACATCATCGAGCTGCGCGACGGCCGCGTCCTGGAGCGCTACTCCCTGCCCCAGCGGCGGCGCGGCCTCATCACCGGCCGCGTCTGGAGCTTCCGCGACATCACCGAACGCGTGCGCGCGGAGCGCACGCAGCAGCGGCTGCTGGGCGAGGCGCATGAAGCCATCCGCGTGCGCGACGACTTCCTCTCCATCGCCGCCCACGAGCTCAAGACGCCGCTCACGCCGCTGCGGCTCCACCTGGAGCTGCTGAAGCGGACGCTGCAAGCGAAGGAGCCCATCGCGCCGGAGCGCGTGGACAAGGCCCTGGCGCAGGTGCAGCGCCTGTCGGCGCTGGTCAATGATTTGGTGGACGCCTCCAGCGTGGAGTCGGGCCGGCTGAAGCTGCAACGCGAACCCGTCTCGCTCCTGGCGCTGGCGCGCGAGGCGTGCTCGGAGTTCCGCGCCATCAGCGCGGAGCATGCCTTCACGTGCGAGCTTCCCCAGGAGGACCTCATCGTCCTGGGCGACCGGGGCCGGCTGGCGCAGGTGCTGGCCAACCTCCTGGAGAACGCCGTCAAGTACAGCCCGCTGGGCGGCACGGTGCGCGTCACCCTGTCCCACGCGGACGGCGACGCCGTGCTCAGCGTGGCGGACGGCGGCATCGGCATCTCCCAGGAGGAGCAGCTCCACCTCTTCGAACGCTTCTTCCGCGGGAGCAACGCGCCGGTGTCGGGCTTCGGCGGCCTGGGGCTGGGGCTCTACATCTGCCGGGACATCATCGAACGGCACGGCGGCCGCATCTGGGTGGACAGCGAGCTGGGCCGCGGCTCCACGTTCCATGTGTCGCTCCCCCTGCTGACCGCGCGCGCTCAGCGGGAAGCCCGGCCCTGACGCGGCTCAGCGCAGGATGGGACCGCTGCTGAGCCGCGACACGGCGCCGTGCAACATGCCCAGCTGGCGGGGCACCCTTTCGAGCAGCGCGCGGAAGACGGGGTCATCCGTCTTGCACGCCACCTGCAACGGCGGCAGGGGCGGCGGCACCCGCCGGGCCTTGAGCGCGTCCGCGAGCTCATCGAGCACGCCCCCCGCCTGGTGCGCGAACTGCTTCAACTGACCGGGCACCTCCGCCTCCGGCCGCTCCGTGCCCAGGGCCGTCACCACGGTGGCGAAGCGGCGCGCGTAGGTGATGACGGCCATGCCGGATTCGAGCTGCTGCGGCGGACCATGGTACTCGGCGGTGAGCCGCTCGAAGGAGGCCTCCGCGTCCAGCAGCGCCAGGCCGAAGCAGCGCCGCGCCGCGCCCACCTCGGGCCGGATGCCGCTGCGCCGGGAGATGACCTCCCGCAGGTAGTCACTGTCCGCGCGCAACGCGGCCGCCGCGGCCTCCGGAAAGCGCCTGCGCTCCGGCATGGGCCACAGCAGCCACGCCCCCGCCAGCGCCAGCGCGCACGCCACCATCACCCCCAGCGCGCGCTGCCCCGCGAGGCTCCAATCCCCCGAGCTCAGCGTGGCCAGCAGCAGGTAGTCCGGCGTGAGCAGAATCTGGAAGGCGCCGAAGTTGATGGGCAGCAGCGACACCGACACCGCCGTGAGCAGGACGATGACGGTGAGCAGCGCGGACGGTGAATGCACCCGCGTGGCAATCACCGCGGCCAGGCACGCGCCCAGCAGCGTCCCTCCGACGCGCTGGAGCGCGCGCTCCTCGGTGATGCCCGAATAGGGCTGGAGGATGGCGATGACGGTGAGGCTCACCCAGTGCGCGTCGCGGATGCCCAGCGCCTGCGTCACCACCAGCGCCGCCGTCGCCACCACCCCCACCCGGAGCGCGTGACGGAAGACGAGCGAGTCGGAGCGGAGGTGGTCGCGCAGCGGCGCCAGCCACGAGCGCACGCGCCGCTCCTCGTTGCCCACCAGGCTCCGCCCGCGGTCGGGCACCGGGTCGCCGTGCAGCAGCCCCGCGGTCGTCTCGTGGACCACGCCCGCCATCTCCCGCAGCTTCGAGAGGACCGTCTCCACGTGGAGGGACAGCAGGTCCTCCTGCGTCCGGATGCCCGGTGAGGGGTTGTAGTGACGTCTGCGTGAGCGGGGCACCAACCGGGGGGCGCGCGGCGCGCCTTCGTTGCGCTCGCGGTCCAGGACCTGCTCCACCCAGCTCGCCATGGCCGCATAGGCGTCACACAGCGAGCCCACTCGCGCGCGCAGCGGCAGGAAGCGGGGCTCGCGCACGGCCGCCTCCATGGCCTCGGCCAGGGCGATGAGCTGGGCGGACATCGGCTCGCATGTCTCGAGCAGCACCAGCAGGTGCTCGCCCCGCCGGGACTTGCCCATGTGGCTGCCGCGGGTGGCGCCCAATATCGCGCGCGCCTGCTCCATCAGTGGTCGCACGCTCATGTGCCGCTCCGCGGCCTCCACCCACGCCTGGGAGCCGGCGCCCTCGCGCGACAGGCGGCCCAAATCCCAGCACGCCTCCGCCAGCTCCCGGTACACACGCGCGATGGCCCGCCGCGCGGGGCGGTAGGGCCGCAGCGGCCAGAGCACCAGGGACAGCGTCATGGCCCACACGCCACCGAAGAGCAGCCAGAAGGCGCGGGCCAGCGCGGCGTCCAGCCCCACCGCGGGCGCGCCCAGCGACACGACGAAGATGACCGCGAGCTGCCCGCCGACGGAGCCCGGCGTCTCTCCGTAGCTCCGCGCGAAGGCCGCCGCCGTCACGCCCAGCCACATCAGCGTCACGTCCAGCCAGGGCATGGACCCGCCCGGCGCGCCCAGTGCGCCCACCACCGCGCCCAGCAGCGTCACCGCGCCCAGCTCCTTGGCGCGCGTTCGGTAGGAGCCGCCCTTGTCGGCCAGTGAGACCAGGAGACCGGACAAGCCTCCCCAGCTCGCGTCCTTCACCCCCAGCAGGAACGCGAGGATGAGCGGCACGGCGGTGGCCAGCGCGGTGCGGAGGCCCGCGCCAATCGCGGGCTTTCCTGGCCGGACGCGGAGAACGGAGCGCAGGTGTCGCAGCAGTCGGCGCATCCTGGAGCGTTGACACCGCGCGGCGCGGAAGGAACCTCCGCCCTCCCTCTCCGGGCACCCCCGCGGCCAGGAGAGCCAGCGCGCCCGGGCCCGGGCGGTCATCCGGTCCGCGCGGGGGGCTTTCACGGACCGGCGGGGCCGCACATGCCGTAACGTGGGCGCCCCACCAAGGAGCGACACCTCGTGGAGACCCTCGTCCGCATCGCCGAAGGCCTGGGCCGCTTCTCCTCGCGCTTCGTCCCCAGCGCGTTCGCCATCGCCGTCCTGCTCACGCTGCTCACCATGGCGCTGGCCACCGGCTGGGCCGGCGCCGCGCCGCCCGCCGTGCTGGATGCCTGGGGCGGCGGCTTCTGGGAGCTGCTCGGCTTCTCCATGCAGATGGCGCTGGTGATGTTCACCGGATACCTGCTGGCCCTCACCGGCCCGGTGCGCGCATTGCTGGAGCGCGCGGCGCGGGTGCCACGCACGCCTCGGGGCGCGGCGGCGTGGATGGCCTTCGTCTCCATGGCGCTGGCCTACGTCAACTGGGGCCTGTCGCTGGTGGCCAGCGCGATGCTGGTGCGCTTCATGGTGAAGCGCCGGCCGGACGTGGACTACCGGCTGCTGGTGGCGTGCGCGTACTTCGGCCTGGGCGCCACCTGGCACTCGGGCCTGTCCGCCTCCGCGCCCCTGCTGGTGGCCACGCCAGGGCACTTCCTGGAGAAGAGCCTGGGCGTGCTGCCCATCAACAAGACGCTCTTTTCGCCCTTCAACATCGGCCTCACGCTGGCCGTGGTGGCGGGGCTGACGTTGCTCGCGTGGGTGCTGCACCCGAAGCCGGAGAACACCGTCCGCGTGGACCCCGCGGTGCTGGAGTCCCTGGGCGACTTCGTCCCGCCCCCGCGCCCCGAAGGGCGCGGCTTCGCCCTGTGGCTGGACCACTCGCGCCTGCTCAACACCGTCATCGGGGTGCTGGGGCTCCTGTGGCTGGCGCGGCACCTGTGGATGAACGGCGGCTGGCGCGCGCTCAACCTCAACGTGGTGAACTTCACCTTCCTGGTGCTGGCGGTGCTGCTGCACGGCACGCCCGCGCGGCTGCTCAAGGCCAGCGAGGAGGCCGGCACCGTGCTGCACGGCATCGTCCTCCAGTTCCCGCTGTACGCGGGCATCTACGGCATCTTCAAGGCCACGGGCCTGACGGAGCGCATCGGCGAGCTGTTCGTGTCGCTGTCCACGCGCGAGACGTTCCCCGCGGTCGTCTACCTGTACAGCGGCGTGGTGAACTACTTCGTCCCCTCTGGTGGTTCGAAGTGGGCCATTGAAGCGCCCTACCTGCTGGACGCGGCGGCGCGGCTGGGCGTGGCGCCGGAGAAGGTGGTGCTGGCCTACGCCTGGGGCGACATGGCCACCGACCTCATCCAGCCCTTCTGGGCGCTGCCGCTGCTGGCCGTGGCGCGCTTGGAGTTCAAAGAACTCCTGGGCTTCCTGCTGGTGGCCTTCCTCGTCTACCTGCCGCTGGTGGCGCTGGCCTTCTTCCTCTTCGGCTGAGCGGTGCCGCGCGGTGTGCTACACCCAACGGTCAAGGCGAGCCTGGGGGCTCGCCTCATCACGAGAACGAGGGGACTTGAGATGGCGAAGATGCTGACGCGGGGCCTGCTGTGCGCGGTGCTGGGGATGTCGCCTGTGGCCATGGCGCAGGACGCGGAGCCGCCCGCCGCGCCGGTGAAGGCGCCGGACGCGGACGCGGTGCGTGACACCTGGAACTTCTTCTACAAGGGCCAGGGCCAGGGGCCCGTGCTGGTGGAGGCCAAGGTCTGCACCGAGGTCGCCAAGGAAGGTCCCAACAAGTACGAGTGCACCGCCGAGGTAGGCCCCGAGGGCGTCAAGTCCGGCACCAGCGTCATGCTGTGGCAGGCCTATCTGGTGCCGCAGGGCGACGCCGTCGAGGACATCATGGTGCAGACGAAGCAGGGCACCGTCGTCCGCGAGACGAAGGACGTGAAGATCAAGGGCGAGGGCTGGCGCGCGCGGCAGTGGACGGGCCTGCGGCTGAACAAGCCCGGCACCTGGACGGTGTCGGTGCTGCGCGGCGACCAGGTCCTGAAGGAGATTCAGGTCAAGGTGCTCTGATTCACCCCTGAAGCAGGCTGAAGCACCCGGCGCCCGCCAGCGACCCTCTGGTCACCTGGCGGGCGTTCGCTTTGGAGCGATGGGCACACACCTGCCCTCCTGGGGCAAAGGTCCGTCGTTTTTCCCCCGACGTTCCCTGCTGGACAGGCGTTTTTTCAGCGCGCCTGACACCCGTCTCTGCCCCCGGGGCAATGTTCCGTCGCCCCTCAGAGGGAAGGCGCCCTGGCGCGGCGTCTGGCAATGCCCTTGCACAAGGGGTGTTCCGGTTGAGGGGCAGGGGGTTGTCGGGGCTGGG
>JBKGHI010000265.1:0-11402 GCA_046520405.1 Myxococcus sp. 1LA | reverse complement strand
AGGTGCGGGGCTACCGCATCGAGTTGGGCGAAGTGGAAGCGGCGCTGAAGCAGCAGGCGGGTGTCAACGCTGCGGTTGCGGTGGTGAGAGAGGATGGGGGCGGCAAGCAGTTGGTGGCGTACGTCGTGGCCCCGAAGGGAGACGGGTCCGCGATAAGGGAGGCCGTCAGGCAGAAGCTGCCGGAGTACATGGTGCCGTCGGCTGTCGTGGTGCTGGAGGCGTTGCCGCTGACATCCAACGGCAAGGTCGACCGCAAGGCGCTACCTGCGCCTGACGGAGTTTCCGCCTCGGCCACCGAAGCCTTCGTCGCGCCGAGTACGGAGACCGAGCACGCACTGGCTGGCATCTTCGCGGAGGTGCTGGGCGTTTCGCGTGTCGGCCTCCACGACGACTTCTTCGAAATGGGAGGTCACTCCTTGCTCGCGACGCAGGTCGTCGTGCGAGTTCGCTCGACACTGGGCGTGGACATGCCGTTGCGCGCGCTCTTCGAGGCACCCACGATGGCGAGGCTCGCGGCCTGGTTGCAGGGGGCCTCGAAGGAAGGCTTGGCGCGGAACTGCGTGGCATTGCAGCCGGACGGCACCGGCACGCCTGTGTTCCTGGTGCACGCGGTTGGCGGCGCAGTGGGGCCCTACCGTGAGCTGGCGCGGAGGATGGGGACCACGCGTCCCATCTACGCCTTCCAGGCGGCGGGGCTGGATGGGCATGAGCCACCGTTGGAGCAGGTCGAGGCGCTGGCCCGTCGCTATGTGGGAGCCATGCGCGAAGTACAGCCCGAGGGCCCTTATGTCCTGGGAGGCTGGTCCCTGGGCGGCGTGGTGGCCTTCGAGATGGCGCGCGAGCTGGAGCGACAAGGCCAGCGTGTGGCGCTCCTGGTGATGCTGGACAGCTTCGCTCCCGACGAGAACGTCTTCGCGCGGGAGTTCCCGGACGAGGCATTGCTGCTCGCGGGGATGGCCATGGACCTGGCCCGGACAGCGGGCACCGAGTCGGCCCTGCGCCCGGAGGACCTCGCGGGCCTGAGCGACGCGGAGCAACTGTCCACGGTTGCTCGGCATGCGCGTGAGGCGGGGTGGCTTCCTCGAGAGGTGGAGGACTCCGCGCTCCAGGCCTGGCGTGACGTGACGAGAGCGAACCTCCGCGCGCTGGCGACGTACCGTCCCGGTCCGTTGCGGTGCCCCGTGCTGTTGCTGCGCGCGAAGGATGCGCGGCGTGCCCACGACGTGGACCCTTCGCACGGCTGGGCCCCGTGGCTGCCAGCAGGCCTCATGGTGGAGGACGTGCCAGGCGACCACTACAGCGTGCTCCGGCCTCCACTGGTGGAGACACTGTCACGTCTTCTTATCGAACACGTCGACGCGGCGACCGCGCAGCACGAGGACTGATGGGCTTGCGGTCGGTTGCAGAAGCTCGGCCCGGTGGTGGTGATGGACATCAGCGGGCGGTAGGCGTTGCCGCCTGGGCAGGCGCTTCGGGTGTGAGCGCGTCCACCAGCCCCTGCGCCACGGCGGCGGCGAAGGCCTCCAGGGTGCGTGTCTCGCGCCAGCGTGCGGCTTCCTCGAAGTCGAGCGCGTGGTGGGTCTCGATGATGACGGACGGCATGCGCGGCTTGCGCAGCACGAAGATCTGCCGGTGCGTGGGCTCACGCGCCACGAAGACGCCGAGCTGGGCGCTGTCGATGGCATAAAGGCCTTCGTAGTCCACGCCGTCATAGGGCGGGAAACCCGCCTGACTCAGCCTGCGCGCCAGGGAGCGAGCCAGGCTCGCGCGTCCGGTTTGAAGAAGCGCGGTGGATTCCGCGGACTCCGACCAGAGCACGGTGAAGCCGGGCGCTGAGTCCTGCCGGAAGCACTCCTGTCCCACCGTGGGGGACCAGGTGGTTGCCGTTCCCCGTGAATCCGAGTGCAGGCTGAGCATCGCGTGAGCGCGCCACGCCTCGGCGGCGGTGACGCGGGCGGGATAGGGGACGCGTTCGCCCGGCTTGCGGCTCAGGCGCACCCGGAAGTGGCCCGTGGCCTCCAGCCGCTTCGCGAGGTCCTCCGCCACGCGCAGGGTGAAGGACTCCTCGTCCTCGCAAGTGACGCCCTTGTTGCCGGTGTTCCCCTCCGCGCCATGCCCCGCGTCCAGGTAGATGCGCCGCTTTCCGAAGCCCTTGGGGAACCGCACCTCGGACACGGTGAGGGGCGCACCCGGCGCGGGCCACGTGGGCGTGGGGACGACGGTGGCGGGCTCGGATGCAGGGGCGGGCCCGGCGAGGAACAGCATCCCCAGTCCCAACAGCAAGGAGGTCTTCGGCATGGTGCGCACGGTGTCCGGGAGAGGAGCGTTGTCGTGCAGTTTCCCCCGGCCCTGGGAGCAGTGGAAGCCCTTGGGCCCGCATGTCGGTCTGCCATGCTAAGGATGGTGGCGCCTGGGAGCGTCGTCACTTCGGCGGATGGCGGCTCAAGCTGGGAAGTCCTGGCCGCCAGACACTCAGCTGATTGGCTGGTGAGTGGAGATGGCGTCAGGCCTTTGCACATTTTTTGAGGTGCGAATCAGAAATGCCTATTCATCAAGGATCATTGTCTTGCGACGTGAAGGGGCTGTTCTTGCCACCTTTGCTTCTGGTCGTCTTGAGCGTGAGCAGCGTAGGGTGCTCCCGTATCTCCCCTGAGCCAGAGCTGGAGGTGGAGAGGGCCGAGTACGCGGAGTCCGATCTGTCATCGGGGCTGGATGGAGGGATTTGCGATCAGCACAACTGTCCGAGTTTCCGAAAGACCATTGCGGTTCCGATTGGGCTGGAAGCGGATGGTGGATGGTTTGGGGCTCCGAATCGGCGTGCCGTGGGTGACTTCACCGGGGATCGGCCGGATGGGGGGTATGATGATGTCGTCTACTTTGGAAACGATGGGCAAATCCTCCTCTTCCGTGGAGCAGGAGATGGCTTTGTAGGGGAAGGGGAGACCCTCACCGGTTTGACGATGGCCCTTGGATGGTTTGGCCATCCAGAGCGCCGGCTCGTGGGCGACTTCAATGCCGATGGGAAGGATGACATCGCATTCTTCGCGAACAATGGAGATGTCACGTTCTGGAACTCCACGGGCACGGGCTTCATCCATGGAGGCTTCGTTCCCACGCCGTTCACGATGGCCGATGGATGGTTTGATCACCCTGAGCGCCGGGCGACCGGGAACTTCGACGCGGATGGTGGGACGGACATCGCCTACTTCAAGACCAATGGGCATGTCGTGGTTTGGGGGTTCGGTGAGAACGGCTTCTCTCAGCTCTCCGACACGGACGTGGGCCTCAACAGTGATGGGGGCTGGTTCGGGCACTGGGGCCGACGGTTGGTGGGCCGCTTCAATGACGAACATCCAGGAGATGACCTCGCGTTCTTCTCCAACGGTGGCGGTGTCGAACTCTGGGCCTCCTCCGCTACGGGCTTCACCTACAAGGGGACAACGGAGACGGGGCTGACGCTGGAGGATGGTTGGTTCAGTGCACCGGGACGCCGGCTCGTGGGTGACTTCAACGGAGACGATTTGTCGGACTTCGCTGTCATCGGTGGGGACGGCAGCATTGGCGTCTGGGTGAGCACCGGAACGGGGTTCGCTTACGCGGGGAGTACAACGACGCCTCATGGTGGGGCGGCGTGGTTCTCGGCGCCAGAGCAGCGGCTCACGGGGCAGTTCAGCGGAGACTCGCGCTCGGACGTGCTCTTCTTCGATGAGAGCATCCATGTCTGGCGCGCCGGGCACTTACTGTTGGAGCCAGAGATTCAGAGCGGAACGAACGGAATTATTCCCCTACACATGCAGGAGAGCTACGGGAACCAAGAGGTCATCGAACAGCTTCCGCGGATATTCCGTTCGTTCATCAATGGAAGCGATCAGATCTACACCGACCCGGTGCTCTTTCCCCAGGAGCAGAAGGGGCGCTATTTCATCTCCACGCTGGGCAGCGCAGGTGCTGATGGGCTGGCGGACAATGAAATCCGCACGGGAGATTTTCCCGAGTCGGGGCGGAGTGAGCAGCAAAAGCTGGAGTTCGATGAGCGCAGCTTCCTTCACACCACGAATCCAGCGTTGCTGCGGGCTGTGAGTGATGGCGCGTCGAAGATTGTCGTGACGTGGCAGCATGACCGGCGGATCGGACGCCAGGACCCGGTGCTGAGGATCTATGGAATTCCATCGACCGTCAGTCAGCCTGCGACCTACGAGGTGCATCGCTATGTGGGCGCGGTAGACATGAGCAGTGCGAACTGGTGGGAGCAGGTGCCTTTCATCCTGTGGCAGTCCGGCATCCCAGATTCACCTGGGTCGTTGCTGGTTGAGGACAATACTCCTCCTCCGGTGGGGACGACGGTCTGTTACCAGGTGAAGACCGCACAAGCAGGGCTCGCGCGCCCCTATTCACTGCCTGTCTGCATCACACATTCCGGCGACCCTGCCCCGAGGTTCCGGTTGGTCGCGGCGAATGCCGACGTTCAGGGCGGGACTGCCGTGACGTCGCATCCTCACTGGAGCCGGTTGGCATGTCCCTACACCGATCCGGATGGAGTCGCGCGCTACGCCGTCAACGCGGATGTCTCCGTTACGCTCCGTGTGGCTCCCACCTTCAATCCCACGAACTACAGTTTCAAGCTCGTTCGACACGCGTTGATCAACTTTGGGGTCTTCGGACAGATCTCAGATGACACGCCGCTCACGGTGGATGCTTCTCAGGTGGCTTCAGGTATTCTTCGGCTTCATGTCGAAGACAGGGAGTTCCTGACCTGTCCGATGCGGCATGTCCCGAATGGCAAGGAAGCGATCGTCTATCAAGTCGAGGCAGCGCTTCATGTCGCGGGGACGCAGTTGCCCATGGGGCGGTTCCCCTCGGCTTCCGAGTATCTCTCAACGCGCTTCCACAATCGGATCGGCGACAGGTTCTGGAACGGTGACAATACGAACCCCGCGAGCAGTCACTGGCGTAGTCAGATGGGGCTGGTCGTCGGAGAGGCTCAGACCCAGGGCTACAACACCATCTTCCTGGATGAGTTCCGTCCCGAGAAGCCGTGTATCAATTCTCCCAAGGGCGCCAACCACGAAGCCCCCTCAGTCGAGTACGAACGCTTCTGTCAGAACCTCAGTCAACCGAATGCCGAGGATGCCTGGGCACAGGAACTCAAGCAGTTCGGTCTGAACCTTCGGGCGAACTATCCCAGTATGCGATTCATTGGGAACGCCATCGAGGTTGAGACTCCAGGAGACCCTGTAAGCGCTCGCAGTTCGCGTGGTATCGATACGGCGCTGTCGGGGACTCACGGTGGCATGTTCGAGGGATGCTTCTGGTCGGCGAATGATCAGCCTTTGGGGAGTCTCTGGCGAGCCCACCTGGACGAACTCACCGACCAGCATCAGCGTGGCAAGTCCGTCATGTGCTTCCCCGCCATCCACAACATGTACGATCTGGAGATCAGCCCAAGGTTCCGGTTGTTTACCCTGGCTTCGTTCCTGCTCGCGTATGAGCCGCTGGGCGAACGCATGTGGTTTGGTCTTTGGGACTTCAATCCCACGTGGGCACAACCGGTGGGAGGCCCGAGGAACTACCTCAATGCGTTCCCCGAGTACGCCATGGGCCTTGGAGCGCCTTCCGGACCCCATGCCTCAGTCACGGGGCATTCAGAGTTCGTTCGCATGCGCGCGTTCGAGAATGGCGTTGTGTACGTCAACGCCTCTGATGCGGCCGCGCTGATCTCCCTGCCGTCCAACCGGCCGCTGATGAAGCTGGGGCTTTCTCGCATCCAGGTGGGCCCTCGATGCCTCGCGAACAATGTCTGCGCAGGGGTAGGGGTCTGCGCCGGCAGGAAAGAGGGCGAGTTCTGTGACCTCGCGCCCGCCTGGTCCAACGGGCGGGTCCTCTTCGAGGATGTGGGCGCGCAGACGCTGATTCCGTCCGGGACGGGCGTGCTGCTCTTCGACAAGGCGCACTTCACCCGCGTGGACTAACGGCCCCCCGCAAAGACAACGGGCAGGTTCCCGAAAAGGGAACCTGCCCGTGTCACTTCCTATCGGCCTTGAGGCCGTGCGCTAAGCGCGGACCTCGGGGGAGGACTCGGCCGGCTTCGGCAGCGGAGCCTCCTTGCCCGGCTCGCCGCCCGGGGTGCCCGTCACGCCCACGGGAGGAGTCTCCAGCGCCGCCTTCAGGACCTCGTCCATGTGGGTGACGAAGATGAACTCCAGCTCGTTGCGCGCCTGGTCCGGCACGTCGATCAGGTCCTTGCGGCACCGCTCGGGCAGGATGACCCGCTTGATGCCCGCCCGGTGCGCCGCCAGCACCTTCTCCTTGATGCCACCCACCGGGAGCACCAGTCCACGCAGCGTGGCCTCGCCCGTCATCGCCGTGTCGTGACGCACGCGGATGCCCGTCAGGAGGCTGGTCAGCGCCGTCAGGATGGTGACGCCCGCGGAGGGGCCGTCCTTCGGAATGGAACCCGCCGGGAAGTGCAGGTGCAGGTCCGTCTTCTCCAGGAAGTTCGGGCTGATGCCGAGCTGCTCCGCCTTGCTGCGCAGGTAGCTCAGCGCCGCCGTGGCGCTCTCCTTCATCACGTCGCCGAGCTGGCCGGTGAGCGTCATGCCGCCCTTGCCCGCCATCTTCGTCGCCTCGATGAAGAGCAGGTCGCCACCCGCCGCCGTCCAGGCCAGGCCCGTGGCCACGCCCGGGACTTCCGTGCGCTCGGCCACTTCCGAGTAGAACATCTCGGGCCCGAGGATCTCCTTCACCCGTTCGGCGTTGATGGTCTGCTTCTCCATCTTCCCGCCGGCCACCTCCACCGCCACCGCGCGGCAGATGTCCGCGATGCGGCGCTCCAGGTTACGCACACCGGCCTCGCGCGTGTACGCGGTGGTCAGCGTGAGCAGCGCCTCGTCGGTGATGTCGATGTGGTCCGGGCTGAGCCCGTGCTCCTTGAGCTGCTTGGGCACCAGGTGGATGCGAGCGATGCTCTGCTTCTCCTCGAAGGTGTAGCCCGTCAGCTCGATGATCTCCATGCGGTCACGCAGCGGACCGGGGATGGGGTCGAGCTGGTTCGCCGTGGCGACGAACATCACCTTGGACAGGTCGAACGGCACGTCGAGGTAGTGGTCGCTGAACGTGTTGTTCTGCTCCGGATCCAGCACCTCGAGGAGCGCCGCGCTCGGGTCGCCACGGAAGTCGGCGCCGAGCTTGTCGATTTCGTCCAGCATCATGACCGGGTTCTTCGTGCCGGCCTTCTTCATGCTCTGGATGAAGCGGCCGGGGAGGGCGCCCACGTAGGTACGGCGGTGGCCGCGGATCTCCGCCTCGTCACGCACGCCGCCCAGCGACAGGCGCACGAACTTGCGGCCCGTGGCCTTGGCCACGCTCTGACCCAGCGACGTCTTGCCGACGCCCGGCGGACCGACGAGGCACAGGATGGGCCCGCGCATGTCGTTCTTCAGCTTGCGGACGGCCAGGTACTCCAGGATGCGCTTCTTCACCTTCTTGATGCCGAAGTGATCCTTGTCGAGCTGCTGGCGCGCGTTCTCGATGTCGAGGTTGTCCTCGGACAGCTTCGCCCACGGCAGGTCGGCGATCCAATCCAGGTAGGTGCGCGCGACGGTGTACTCGCTGGAGGCCGCCGGAATCGTCTTCAGGCGGTTGAGCTCCTTGTTGGCGACCTTCTCCACGTCGGGCGGCAGGTTGGCCTTCTTCAGGCGCTCCTGCAGCTCGTCGAGCTCCTCCTCCTCCTCGCCCATCTCGCCCAGCTCTTCCTTGATGGCCTTGAGCTGCTGGCGCAGGTAGTACTCGCGCTGGGTCTTCGACATCTCGCCCTTCACGGCGGAGTCGATCTTGTTGGAGAGCTTGAGGATCTCCCGCTTCCGGTTGAGCAGCTCGAGCACGAGCTTCATCCGGGCCTTGAGGTCCACCGTCTCCAGGACGGCCTGCTTCTCCTCGATGGGCACGTCCACGTTGGCGGCGATCAGATCCGCCAGGTGGCCGGGGTGGGTGATGCTCTCCACCAGCTCGGTGGCCGCGGCGGGCAGCTCGGGCATCAGCTCGATGACCTCGCGCGCCAGCTTCTTGAGGTTGATGCCCAGCGCTTCGACTTCCACGTTCTCCGAAGAGGTCTTGTCCTCCACGGCGTCCACGCGGGCCTTGAGGTAGGGCGCCTCCTGGACCAGCTCCACCACGCGGAAGCGGGCGAGCCCCTGCACCACGAGCGAGTAGTTGTCCTCGCCCATCTTCAGGAGCTTCACGATGCGGGCGACCGTCCCCATGGTGTAGAGGTCGGCGGCACCCGGATCCTCTTCTTCGGCGCGGCGCTGCGTGACGACACCGATGACCTGGTCGTCACGCACGGCGTCCTTGATCAGGGCGATGGTCTTCTGGCGGCCGACGGCCAGCGGAAGAACCCCGCCCGGGAAGAAGACACTGTTGCGCAGGGGGAGGATGGGAAGCACCTGCGGGATGTCTTCCTTGTTGATGAGCCCCGGAGGGGCCATCGCGGTGGGCATAGCGCTCGCAGCGGTGCCCTTCTTCTTCTCATCGGACATGAAGTTCAGCCTTTTCCCTTCGACAACCAGTGAACATTTCCAGGTTTTCTGCGGCGGATGAACCAACGTAACAACCAAAACGGACATGGCAAACGCCGTGTGCGTTTTTCCGACCCCCTCCGTCACCCCCGTGTTCCTCGGAAGTCTCGCGTCCGGGCGAGGGGTGGGGCATGCTTGCCCCCTAGTGTCTGACGCGTCGCCCCGCCGGGGTGCGTCGCTCTCCGAGAGGCCCCCCATGAAGCTCCGACCCTTCGCCCACCTGCTCCTGCTGCCCTCTCTCCTGGGAACGGCGTGCCGGTCGCCCGTCGACGAGCCGGGCTCCAATCTCCCGGGCAAATGCGAAAGCGAGTCGCCGGTCATCGCGCCGCAGAAGACGGACATCCTCTTCGTCATCGACAACTCCGCCTCCATGGAGGAGGAGCAGAACGCCATCGCCACGGAGCTGCCAGCCTTCCTGGAGGCGTTGAAGGAGGGCAGCGGCGTCTCGCAGGACTTCCGCGTGGGGGTGATCACCACGTCCGTGTACCGGCAGGCCCTGATCCAGGGGCAGCTGCAGTTCCGCGAATATGCCAGGGAGTCCGGCCGGTTGCAGCCTGTCCCCGACTCGGCGGGCAACCCCACCGACGAGCGCTTCATCGATGGCACGGATCCGTACGTGCTGGAGAAGTTCCGGCGCTTGGTGATCCAGGGGACGGAAGGCAGCGGGCAGGAGACCCCCCTCGAGGCGGTCCGGTTGGCCGTCTCGGAGCCGCTGATCTCCACGTCGCTGGCGGAGGGCGGCAACGCCGGGTTCCTGCGCGACGGCGCGCGGCTGCTGGTGGCGGTGGTGACGGACGAGGAGGACTGCAGCACGACGGAGCGGCCCCCGCCGGTCTGGGTGTCCGACGACACGTCCATCGACAACTGCAGCGAGCAGTCGCATCTGCTGACGCCGGTGACGGAGTACTTCGACATGTTCCAGCAGCTTCGGGATTCGACGGGGGCCTCGCGGCAGGTGCTCTGGGCCACGATTGGGCCGGTGGCGCTGTCCGACAAGCGGGCGGAGCTGATCCGCGACGTGACACCCGACGGTGTCTTCGTGCGCAACGTTGACTGCCGACCTCCTACGGTCCCGGCCACCGGCAGCGCGCCATGGCGGAGGCCTTCGACCAGTCGCTCGACAACCTCGACTCCATCTGCCGGGACAACTACCGCGACACCCTGCTGCGCATCGCCGAGCTGGCCACGGTGGCGCAGAGCATCGAGGTGGTGAACCTGCCCGACCCCCGGCTGGTCCAGGTGGAGCTGACGCGCGCGGATGACACGGTGGAGCGGTGCTCGGTGGCCGCGGGGGACCTGCGCTACGAGGCCTCCACGGAGCGGTACCCGGCCCGCCTGTTCTTCCAGTCGAGCTGCCTGCGCCGCGCGGATGACAAGAAGGTCGAAGTGAAGGTCCTCTGCGCCGGCTGAGCCTCGACGAAAGCCCGCACCAGCGGGTCTGATCTCCGCACCCACCGCCATGCGTCCCATGAAGGCGCATGTCAGACCTCCGAGGATAGTGGACGACCGCCTCGCCGGTTGTCCGGCGTCGGCGGGCCTGGCGAGGAGGCGACATGAGCGCGGCGGAGCAGCGAGTGGGAGTGGGGCAGGGAACGGGCTCGGTCGTGGAGCAACTGCGGGAGCGGATCCGCCAGTTGCAGGCGGCGCCCCGGCGCTATCTGGCGGTGCTCCGCACGGGCCTGGAAGCGGTGGACGCGCTGCTGCCCGCGGGCGGCCTGCCGCTGGGGCAGGTGGTGGAGCTGTGCGGTGAGGCGGCCTCGGGGCGCACCAGCCTGGCGTTGCAGGCGGTGGCCGCGGCGCACCGGGAGGCGCGGCTGTGCGCCTGGGTGGATGGCCCCCGGGAGCTCTACCCGCCAGCCGCCGCGGCCCTGGGCGTGGACCTGGAGCGGCTGCTCATCGTGCGGCCCCAGGCGCCGGAGCAGCGCATCTGGGCGGCCGTGCAGCTCGCCCGGAGCGGGGCCTTTGCCTGCGTGGTGCTGGACCTGACGCGTGGGGTGAATCCCGGCGGGCGTCCGTGCCGGGTGGCCCTGGCGGAGGCTCGGAAGCTGGCGGACGCGGCGGCGCGCGGGGGGCGGGCTGCTCCTGCTGCTCACCTCGCCGGAATCTCCGGCGGACGGCGTGGTCCGGCTGCGGACGGAGGCCCGGGACGGGGACGGCTGGTCGGTGGAGGTGGTGCGCAGCCGGCAGGGCGGGACGGGCGCGCGGGCGGTGCTGCCGTGGAGTGCCCTGTATCCGGCGCTGGGGCTGGAGGGCGGCGGCCAGGTGCTGGACGTGGCGGAGGACGGGGAGGACGCCACGGAGGACTTCCTCCGGGAACAGTCCGGTGCGCTGCGCAATGGCCTGGGCATCCTGGGCCAGCGCCCCGGCCGTGACGCGCCCCTGCCGCCCGTGCGTCATGGGTTGGACGCGGCCCTGCCGGCGCACTGAGGCACGACATGCGCAGGGCCTATCTGCACCTCACCCGCTTCCCGGTGCAGCGCCGGGTGGTGGAGTCCCCGGAGCTGTCGGGCCGTCCCTTCGCGTTGGTGGATGTGACTCGTGGCCAGCGCCGCGTGGCCTTCGCCTCCACCTCCGCGCTCAAGGTGGGGGTCCGTCCGGGGATGACGCTGACGGCGGCCACCGCGTTGGAGCCGGGGCTGCGGCACTTCGACTACCGCCCTGAGGATGAGCTGCGCGCGCTGACGGCGCTGGGTGAGGCGCTGTTGCCGCTGTCGCCGGGCTTCCAGCTCTGCGCGCCGGACGGGCTGTGGCTGGACGCGGGGGCCGCGCACCTGTGCGGCGGCGAGGACGGCCTGGGGACGCGGATGCTGGCGGTGTGCGCGGAGCTGG
>JBKGHI010000264.1:0-11507 GCA_046520405.1 Myxococcus sp. 1LA | reverse complement strand
CGAGCGCCCGCGTGGCGGGCCGCGCCGGAGCGGGCCGGTGAGGGACTTCAAGGCGGCGCGGGCTCCCGAGCCCAACGCGAAGTGGCTGAAGCTTCGGGTGCGGCTGCTGTTCGGGCTGTTCCTGATGCTGCTGGGCGTCGCCTTCGGTCGTGCGGTGCAGCTCCAGGTCTTCGAGCAGGAGAAGCTGCGCGGCATGGCGCAGGACCAGTACGTCCGGCACATCGAGATTCCGGCCCGCCGCGGCGACATCTTCGACCGGCGCGGCACGCCGCTGGCCCAGAGCGTGGAGGTGGACTCCATCTGGGTGGACCCCTCCATGCTGCCCGACGTGAAGGCCGCGTCCCGGGCGCTGGCCAAGGCGCTGAAGCTGGACCCGGACGAGCTGGGCGCGCGCCTGGCCCGGGCCAGGCGCTTCGCCTGGGTGAAGCGCCAGGCCAAGCCCGCCGAGGTCGCCGCGGTGAAGGCGCTGGAGCTGCCGGGCATGGGCTTCTCCAAGGAGCCCAAGCGCTTCTATCCGCAGCGCGAGCTGGGCGCGCACGTGGTGGGCACGGTGGGCATGGACGGCCGCGGCCTGGAGGGCCTGGAGCTGGCCTTCCAGGACGAGCTGTCCGGGCAGAACTCCTCCACGTCCGGCTTCCGTGACGCCAAGGGCCGCAAGCTGCTGGTGCAGGGCGCGTTGGATCCGCTCCAGCGCCAGGGCGCCGCCGTCACCCTCACGCTGGACCGCCACCTCCAGTACGTCGCGGAGAAGGCGCTCAGCAAGGCCGTGGAGGACGCCAGGGCCGTGGCCGGCATGGCGGTGGTGTTGGATCCGCGCACCGGTGAGCTGCTGGCCGTGGCCAACCACCCGCGCTTCAACCCCAACACGCCGGAGTCCAGCTCGCGCTCGGGCATGCGCAACCGCGCCGCCCTGGACACCTTCGAGCCCGGCTCCACGTTGAAGTCCTTCGTCGTGGCCACCGCGCTGGAGGAGAAGGCCATCACCGCCGACAGCCTGTTCTTCTGTGAGAACGGCGCCTGGCGGGTGGGCCGCCATACCATCAACGACACCCATTCCTACGGCTGGCTCACCCCGCAGGGCATCCTCCAGGTGTCCTCCAACATCTGCATGGCGAAGATTGCCCAGGCGCTGGGGCGGGAGAAGTTCGTGCAGGGCTACCACGCCTTCGGCTTCGCCGAGCGCACCGGCCTGTCCCTCCCGGGCGAGGGGCGCGGCGTCCTGCCCTTCCCCAAGGCGGAGGTCTCCCTGGCCACCCAGTCCTTCGGGCAGGGTATGACGGCCACCGCGGTGCAGATTGCGGCCGCCTATGGTGCGCTGGCCAACGATGGGGTGCTGATGCGGCCCTATCTGGTGTCGAAGGTGGTGGACCCGGACGGTGTCGTTCTGCTGGAAAACCGTCCCACGGAACTGCGCAGGGCGGTCTCCGCGAAGGTCGCCCGGCAGGTCGTGGGCATGCTTGAAAGCGTGGTGGTCAAGGGAGGGACGGCCACCAAGGCCGCCATGGAGGACTACCGGGTGGCCGGAAAGACGGGCACCGCGCAGAAGGCGGATCCGGTGGCGCGGGGATATTCGGACAAGCGGATCGCCTCCTTTGTTGGAGTGGTACCGGCCGAGTCTCCGCGAGCAGTGATTCTTGTCGTAGTGGACGAACCCAAGACGGACGTATACGGGGGGACCGTGGCTGCCCCTGCTTTCAAGGAGATTGCGACCGCCGCCATGGCTCACTTGGCCGTGCCCCCGTCCCGGACGGTGGCACCCGAGGTGGCCGTGGCCGCCGTGTCCTCCGCGCCTGCCGCGGCGAAGCCGGGGGCCAAGGCCTCCGGGGCCGCCCGGACGGCGCTGGCGGACGCGGTGACGGAGACCCCTGAACCCGGCACGGTACGTGTGCCGGATCTTCAGGGAGAAGTAGGACGTGAGGCCGTGGTGAAGCTGCTCGCCGCGGCGCTAGAGCCACAGGTGTTGGGCAGTGGACGCGTGGTATCTCAAACCCCCGCCGCCGGTTCGCTGGTGGAGAAGGGGGCCCGGGTGACGCTGGAGCTCGCCGCGCGGCAATAAGGCCGCGTCCGCTCCAGGCCCCGCTCTTGCAATGCGTGTGAAGGGGAAGAGATGAAGCTGACGGATGTCCTCGCAGGATGTGGTGCCGAGCAGACCTCGGGCGGCCGTTCCGCGGTTGACGTCACGGGTGTGACGCAGGACTCGCGGCGCGTGAAGCCGGGAGACCTGTTCGTCGCCATTCCTGGCACGAAGGAGGATGGGGCCCAGTTCATCGGTGAGGCCGTGTCCCGTGGCGCCGTGGCGGTGGTGTCGGAGAAGCCGGTGCCGTCCTCGCAGGTGCCCTTCTTCAAGGTGGGCAGCGCTCGCAAGGCGCTGGCGCTCATCGCGGCCAATTTCTACGGCCGCCCGGCGGACCAGCTGACGTTGCTGGCCCTCACCGGAACGAACGGGAAGACCACCACCAGCTACCTGCTGGAGGCGATGAGCACCGCGACGTACGCGTCCACCGGCGTCATTGGGACGCTGGGGTACAAGTTCGCCGGCAAGACGGTGGAGAGCGCCAACACCACGCCGGATCCGCTGGAGCTGCACCGCATCCTCCGGGAGATGGTGGACGCGGGCGTGGAGACGGTCATCATGGAGGTGTCCAGCCATGCGCTCGCGCAGGAGCGCGTGCACGGGCTGACCTTCAAGGCCGCGGGCTTCTCCAACCTGAGCCGTGACCACCTCGACTACCACAAGGACATGGAGGACTACTTCC
Source organism: Myxococcus sp. 1LA (assembly GCA_046520405.1). Taxonomy (GTDB): domain Bacteria; phylum Myxococcota; class Myxococcia; order Myxococcales; family Myxococcaceae; genus Myxococcus. The sequence goes on along the minus strand of JBKGHI010000264.1, from coordinate 8,751 downwards.
AGTCCAAGCGGAAGCTCTTCGCGGAGAACCTGTCCGCCACGGGCGTGGCGGTGGTGAACGGCGACGACACCTACGCCAGCCGCATCTACAACGAGCAGCGCGGCCAGAAGCGCATGGCGTGGAAGTTCAGCCGTCAGGGCTCCGGGGAGATTTCCGCGGCCGACGTGAGCTTCTCGCTCCAGGGCATCAAGGGCGTGCTGAAGACGCCCGCCGGTGACATCCCGCTCAAGAGCAAGCTGCTGGGGCCCACAACCTGGAGAACATCCTCCTGGCGGTGGGCATTGGCCTGGGCGCGGGCTTCGCGCGGCGCGACGTGCAGGAAGGCATCGAGCGGATGATGCCGGTGGCCGGCCGCATGGAGCGCGTGGAGAACTACGGCCCCTCCGGCGCCCCCGCGGTGCTGGTGGATTACGCGCACACGGATGACGCGCTCAAGCGCTCCATCGAGGCGGCGCGCTCGCTGGCCAAGGGCCGCGTCATCGCGGTGTTCGGCTGCGGCGGGGACCGGGACAAGGGCAAGCGTCCGCTGATGGGCGCGGTGGCGGGTGAGGGCGCCGACCTGGCCGTCATCACCAGCGACAACCCCCGCACCGAGGACCCGGAGGAGATCATCTCCCAGGTGACCGCGGGCATCGAGAAGAGCGGCCTGCGCCGCATCTCCGCCGGCAAGGCGAAGAGCGGTGAGAAGGGCTACCTGGTGGACGCGGATCGCCGCGCGGCCATCGAGCAGGCCATTGGCCTGGCGTCCGCGGACGACGTCGTCCTCATCGCGGGCAAGGGCCACGAGACGTACCAGCAGGTCGGCGCGGAGAAGCTCGCGTTCGACGACCGGCAGGTGGCCGCGAAGGCGCTGGCCAACCGCACCGCTGGCTGAGCCTCCCAAGCCCCGTCGACCCGCCCATCTCTCACACCATGGCAGCTTCCTTCAGCGACGAAGAGGTGGTGCAGGCGACCGGGGCAACCCGGCGTGGCGGCCCGGCCCCGGCCGCCTACGCTACCGTCTGTACCGACACCCGGGCACTCACCCCCGGGTGCCTGTTCGTGGCCCTGGTGGGTGAGCGCTTCGACGCCCACGCTTTCGTGGACGCCGCGGCGAAGGGCGGGGCGGCCGGCGCGGTGGTGGCACGCGGGCGCCCCTTGCCCGCGTTGCCCGAGGGGCTCGTCCTCTATGAAATGGAGGACACCCTGCGGGCGCTGGGCGCGCTGGGCCGGCACCACCGTCAGCGCTTCCGCATTCCGGTGTGCGCGGTGGGCGGCTCCAACGGGAAGACGACCACCAAGGAGATGGTGGGCGCCATCCTGGCCACGCGCGGGCCGGCGCTGAAGACCGAGGGCAACCTCAACAACGAGATTGGCGTCCCGCTGACGCTCTTCCGGCTGGAGCCGCACCACGTGGCGGCGGTCATCGAAGTGGGGATGAACCAGCCGGGGGAGATTGAGCGGCTGGCGCGCATCGTCCAGCCGAACGCCGGCGTCATCACCGTGGTCCAGCCCGAGCATCTGGAAGGGCTGGGCAGCATCGAGGGCGTGGCGGCGGCGGAGGGCGAGCTGTTCCAGGAGATGGGCCACGGCACCACCGTGGTGGTGAACGTGGATGACGCGCTCATCCCCGCGCAGGCGGAGCGCAGCACCGCGCAGCGGCTGACGTTCGGCCGGGCGGAGCACGCCGACGTGCGCCTGGCGGACGTGAAGACGCTGGGCCGCGAGGGCATGGTGGCCACGGTGCGGCACCTGGGCCGCGAGTGGCCGGTGCGGCTGAATTTCATCGGGCCGCACAACGCGCAGAACGCGACGGCGGCCTTCGCGGTGGCGCTGGCGCTGGGCTACACGCCGGAGGAGTGCGTGCGTGGCCTGGAGTCGGCGCGGCCGTACTCGCGGCGGCTCAACGTGGTGGACGGGCAGCACGGCGTGACGGTCATCGACGACTGTTACAACGCCAACCCGGCCTCCATGGACGCCGCGCTGGAGACCTTGGGCACGCTGGTGCCCGCGAATGGCCGGGCGGTGGTGGTGCTGGGGGACATGCTGGAGCTGGGGCCGGGCGAGCTCGAGGAGCACGCACGCCTGGGTGGCCAGGTGCCCTCGCACGCGACGCTGGCCGCGTTTTTCGGTCCCCGCTCCGTGAAGGGGTGGGAGTCCGCTTCCATGGGTGAATCCGCCGCCCACTTCACCGAGGTGGAGCCGCTGATGGCGTGGTTGGCGCCGCGGCTTCGCGAAGGGGATGTGGTGCTGGTGAAGGGCAGCCGCGGCATGCGGCTGGAGCGGGTGGTGGCCGCCCTGACGGGCACGGCCGTCCCCGGAGGAAACCACTAGTGCTGTACCTCCTCTACGAGGTCATCCAGAACTCCGAGGCGGGGCGCGTCCTCAACTTCCTGCGCTACCCCACCTTCCGAATCATCGCCGCGGGCGTCTTCGCGCTCCTCCTGGGCATGCTCATCGGGCCCAAGCTCATCGCCCGGCTGCGGCTGAAGCAGCACGGGCAGAGCAACGTGCGCGAGGACACGCCGGATTCGCACCAGAAGAAGAAGGGCACGCCCACCATGGGTGGCGCGCTCATCCTGCTGTGCATCGCGGCGGGCACGCTGCTGTTCGCGGACCTGAAGAGCCGCGCGGTGTGGGTGATGCTGCTGCTCACGCTGGGCTACGGCTTCATCGGCTTCCTGGATGATTGGCTCAAGCTGTCCAAGCGCAACTCCAAGGGCCTGGCCGGGCGCAAGAAGATGGTGCTGCAGACCTTCTTCTTCCTCGTCGCCGTGTTCGGCCTGCTGACGACGTGGACGCTGCCGGATGGCTCCTTCGGGCCCACGCTGCTCATCAACACGAAGCTGACGCTGCCGTTCATCCCCACGCGCTGGTTCAACCCGGACCTGGGCTGGTTCTACGTCGTCTTCGCGTGGATTGTCGTCGTGGGCACGTCCAACGCGGTGAATCTCACGGACGGCCTGGACGGCCTGGCCATCGTCCCCACCATCGTGTCCGCCATCACCTTCGCGGTGCTCTGCTACGTGGCGGGCACGACGCTGAGCATCGCGGATTCGGAGATGGTGGGCGGCGTGTCGAAGCTGGTGGCCACGCCGCTGTATCAGTACCTGGGCGTGCTCCAGGTGCCGGGCGGCGCGGAGCTGGCGGTGTTCTGCGCGGCCATCGTCGGCGCGGGCATCTCGTTCCTGTGGTTCAACACCTACCCGGCCTCCGTCTTCATGGGCGACATCGGCTCGCTGGCCCTGGGCGGCGCGCTGGGCGGGCTGGCGATGCTGTCCAAGAACGAGGTGGTGTCCGCCATCATCCACGGCATCTTCTTCGCCGAAATCCTGAGCGTGATGATTCAAGTCACGTCCTTCAAGATGACGGGCAAGCGCGTCTTCAGGATGGCGCCGGTGCACCATCACTTCGAGCTCAAAGGAATGGCCGAGCCGAAGATCATCGTCCGTTTCTGGATCGTCTCCATCCTCTGTGGTGGCGTGGCGCTCCTGTCCCTGAAGCTCCGCTGAACCCGGAGGTGGCACGGCCATGACGTTGGCGCTGTCCGGTCAGAAGGTGCTGGTGTTCGGGCTCGCGAAGAGCGGCGTGGCCGCGCTGCGCCTCTTGCGTCAGCAGGGCGCGGACGTCACGGCGCTGGACGCGCGGAGCGAGGACGCGCTGGGCGCGGTGGGCCACGAGGTGAAGTCGCTGGGCGCCACGCTGGTTTCGGGCCCGACGCCGCCGGGGCTGCTCGCGTCGCAGGACCTGGTGGTGGTGAGCCCGGGCGTGCCGCTGGCGCTGCCGGAAATCCAGGCCGCGCGCGCGGCGGGCGTGGCGGTGTGGGGCGAAGTGGAGCTGGCGGGCCGCATGCTGTCCGGCGTGCCGCTGTTCGGCACCACCGGCACCAACGGCAAGAGCACCACCACGGCGCTCACCGGCACGCTCTTCGCCAGCGGCGACAAGCGCACCTTCGTGGGCGGAAACCTGGGCCGGCCCTTCAGCGAGGCCGCCATGTCCCCGGGGGACTGGGACGCGCTGGTGGTGGAGCTGTCCAGCTACCAACTGGAGGGCATCCGCACGCTGCGGCCTCGCGGCGCGGCCATCCTGAACCTGACGCCGGACCACATCGACCGGTACCCCAGCCACGCGGCGTACGGCGAGGCGAAGGCGCGCATCTTCCAGAATCAGCAGGCCGGTGACTTCGCGGTGGTGAACGCGGACGACGCGGATGTGCTGGCCCTGGCGCGCGCCGCGAAGGCGCCGGTGTACGGCTTCAGCCTCACGGGCAAGCCGGTGGCGGACGCCCCGGCGCTGGCGGGCCTGGCGGTGGCGGAGCCGGGCGGCTTCCGGCTGGAGTTCCTGGGCGAGCACTACACGCTGACGAACCGCGCGCTGCGCGGCGCCCACAACTCGCAGAACGCCATGGCCGCGGCGCTGCTGGCGCGCCTGGGCGGCGTGACGTCCGGCGCGGTGCAGGCGGGGCTGGACGGCTACCCGGGCCTGCCGCACCGGCTGGAGAGCGTGCGCGTGCTGGACGGCGTGGAGTGGGTGAACGACTCCAAGGCCACCAACGTGGATTCCGTGCTGGTGGCGCTGCGCGCCTTCTCCCAGGGCGTGTGGCTGATTGCCGGCGGCAAGGGGAAGGGCGCGCCATACGCGCCCATGGTGGAGGCGGGGCGGGGCAAGGTGAAGGGCGTGCTCACCATCGGTAACGACGCGGACACGCTGGCCCGGGCCTATGCCGGTGCGGCGGAGGTCCACGCGTGCGGCACGCTGGCCCATGCGGTGGCGAAGGCGCGGGAGCTGACGCGTCCCGGTGACACGGTGCTGCTGTCGCCCGCGTGCGCGTCCTTCGACCAGTTCAAGAGCTTCGAGGACCGGGGCGAGACGTTCAAACGCCTGGTGGAGGCGCTGTGACGGCATGAAGACCGCTTCTTCTCCGACCTCCGCCCTCGTGCGCTTCGACCCGGTGCTGCTTTGTGCGGTGCTGGGGCTCGTGAGCTTCGGGTTGGTGATGGTGTACTCCGCCAGCGCGGTGCTGGCGCAGGACAAGCTGGGCGACAGCCTCTACTTCCTCAAGCGTCAGCTCGTCGCGGCGGGCCTGGGCCTGGGCGCCATGGCCGTGGCCATGAAGGTCGGCTGGCGCCGGCTGGCGCGCTGGGCCTATCCGCTGCTGCTGGCGGCCATCGTCCTGCTGGTGCTGGTGAACATCCCCGGCATCGGCAGCACGGCGGGCGGCGCGCGGCGCTGGATTCGCCTGCCGGGCTTCGGCCTGCAGCCGGCGGAGGTGGCGAAGTTCGCCTGGGTCGTCTACCTGTCCTACTCGCTGGCGAAGAAGCGGGAGAAGGTGGCGAAGTTCTCCGTGGGCTTCGTTCCGCACCTGGCGCTGTGCGGCATCCTGGTGTTGCTTTGCATGATGCAGCCGGACTTCGGCAGCAGCGTGCTGCTGGTGTTCATGCTCTTCGTGCTGCTGTTCGCGGCCGGCGCGAAGCTGAGCTACCTGGTGGGCATGGTGCTGCTGGCGCTGCCCATGGCGTACGTGGCCATCGCCTCCAGCCCGTACCGCATGAAGCGCATCCTGGCCTTCATGGACCCTTGGGCGCACCGGCATGACGTGGGCTACCAGGTGGCCGAATCGCTGATGTCCATCGGCTCGGGCGGCGTGGCCGGACTGGGGCTGGGGGACGGACGGCAGAAGCTGTTCTTCCTGCCGGAGGCCCACACCGACTTCATCTTCTCCATCATCGCCGAGGAGACGGGCCTGATTGGCGTGGGCATCCTGGTGGTGCTCTACGGCGTCGTGCTGTGGCGCGGCGTCAGGGCCAGCCTGGCGGCGGGGGAGACGTTTGGCACGTACCTGGGGCTGGGCATCAGCTCCATCATCGCGTTCCAGGCCGCGGTCAACATGTGCGTGGCCATGGGGCTGTTGCCGACGAAGGGGCTGACGCTGCCCTTCGTGTCGTACGGAGGTTCATCGCTGGTGGTGTTGATGGGCGCGGCTGGAGTGCTGTTGTCGTTGAGCGCGAACACCCAGGGGGCCGCGAGGCCCAGCCGGGTGGGAACCGACATGCGGGAGGTGGCGGCATGATGAAAGTGCTCATCGCGGGTGGGGGCACGGGCGGACACCTCTTTCCGGGCATCGCCCTGGCGGAAGAGGTGGTGACACGGCATCACCGCAACGAGGTCGTCTTCGTGGGCACCGAGCGCGGCATCGAGTCGCGCGTGGTGCCGAAGGAGGGCTACCCGCTGGAGCTGGTGAAGGTGCAGGGCCTCAAGGGCAAGGGCTTCGTGTCCCTGCTCAAGGCGCTGATTGCGCTGCCGCTGGCCTTCATCGAGTCCTTCCGCATCCTCGCCCGGCAGAAGCCGGACGTGGTGGTGGGCGTGGGCGGCTACGCCAGCGGGCCGGTGGTGCTGGCCGCGTGGCTGATGGGCATCCCCACCGCCATCCAGGAGCAGAACGCGCTGCCGGGCTTCACCAACAAGGTGCTGGGCCGGATTGTCCGCGTGGTGTTCATCGCCTTCGACGAGGCGCGCGCCTTCTTCCCGGAGAAGAAGGTCCAGCTCATCGGCAACCCCATCCGCCGCAAGCTGATGGACAACTACCTGCGCAGCCACGTGGCGCACGAGCGCTTCTCCGTGCTCGTGTTCGGCGGCAGCCTGGGCGCGCGCGGCATCAATCAGCGGATGACGGAGGCGCTGGACTCGCTGGGCGACCTGAAGGACAGCCTGCACTTCGTCCACCAGACGGGGAAGAACGACCTGGAGTCGGTCCGCAAGGGCTACGAGGACAAGGGCTTCCAGGCGGAGGTGGTGGAGTTCATCGACGACATGTCCAGCGCCTACGCCCGCGCGGACCTGGTCGTATGTCGCGCCGGCGCGACGACGCTCGCGGAGCTGACCGTCTGTAAGAAGGCCAGCATCCTGATTCCCTTCCCCCACGCCACGGACGACCACCAGGCCGTCAACGCGCGGGCGTTGGTGGATGCGGGCGCGGCGCTGATGTTCCGCGAGTCGGAGCTCACCGGGGAGAAGCTGGCGCAGACGATTCGCGAGCTGAAGAGCCACCCCGAGCGCCTCAAGAGCATGGAGAAGAAGGCGGGCCTCCTGGGTCGTCCCGAGGCCGCCAAGGAGCTGGCGGACGTGTGCGTGGACCTGATGGTCCAGACGTGGGCCCCAACGGCCGCGAGCGCACCCCTGTCGAAGCCGAGAAGAAGGCCCCGAGGAGCCATTCGTGACGCGCAACAAGCCCCCCAGTCTCTTCAAGACGCGCCATGCGGCGCAGGTCCACTTCGTGGGGCTTGGCGGTATCGGCATGAGTGGTATCGCCGAGGTGTTGCTCAACCTCGGTTACCGCGTGTCCGGCTCCGACTTGCGGGAGAGCGACATCACCCGGCGCCTGGCGCGCATGGGCGCCACCTTCTTTGAAGGGCACCGAGCGCAGAATCTGGTCCAGGCGGACGTGGTGGTCATCTCCTCGGCGGTGCGCAAGGACAACCCGGAGGTGGTCGCCGCCCGGCAGCGGAAGATTCCCGTCATCCCCCGCGCGGAGATGCTCGCGGAGTTGATGCGGCTGAAGTACGCGGTCGCCGTGGCCGGCAGCCACGGGAAGACGACGACGACGTCCATGGTGGCCACCGTGCTGAGCGCGGCGGGCCTGGACCCGACGGCGGTGGTGGGCGGCAAGGTGAACGTGCTCGACTCCAACGCCAAGCTGGGCAAGAGCGAGCTGATGGTGGTGGAGGCGGACGAGAGCGACGGCAGCTTCCTGCACCTGCACCCGTCCATCGCCATCGTCACCAACATCGACCCGGAGCACATGGACCACTACGGCGACCTGGAGACGCTCCAGTCCGCCTTCGTGGAGTTCTGCAACCGGGTGCCCTTCTACGGCCTCAACGTGCTGTGCCTGGACAACCCCAACGTCCAGGCGCTGCTGCCGCGCATCGAGAAGCGCTTCGTCACCTACGGCAGCTCGCACATGGCGGACTACCGGCTGGAGAACATCCAGTTGGACGGGTTCACCACGCGCTTCCAGGCGTACCGCCGGGAAGAGGCGCTGGGCGAGTTCCGCGTGCGGATGGTGGGCGCGCACAACGCCTTCAACGCGCTGGCCGTCATCGCCGTGGCGGAGGAGATGGACATCCCGCTGGAGACGGTGCGCGAGTCGCTGGCCGAGTTCGGCGGCGTGCAGCGGCGCTTCACCGTGCGCGGCGAGGCGCAGGGCATCACCGTGGTGGACGACTACGCGCACCACCCCACGGAAGTGCTGGCCACGCTGGCCGGCGCGCGCCGGGCCTTCGGGCGCCGGGTGGTGGTGGCCTTCCAGCCGCACCGCTACACGCGCACGCATGACCTGATGAAGGAGTTCACCACCTCCTTCAACGACTCGGACGTGCTCTTCGTCAGCAGCGTCTACGCGGCGGGCGAGGAGCGCATCGAGGGCGCCACGGGCGACGCGCTGGCGGACGCCATCCGTGCCCACGGCCACCGTGACGTCACCTTCGTGGAGAAGCGGACCGACCTGCCGGCGGCGCTGCTGCCTCGGCTGCGCGAGGGCGACCTGGTGCTGACGCTGGGCGCGGGTGACATCACCCACGTGGGGCCGGACCTGCTCGAGCTGCTGCGCACCACCCCCCTGTCGAAGGACTAGCGCCAATGGTGGAAGCGGGCGTGAAGACGGCGCTGGCGGCGCGCGTGGAGTCGCTGGGCGGTTGCGAGGTGAAGGCGGGCGAGCCGTTGGCCCGCTCACCAGCGTCCGCGCGGGCGGCGCGGCCGAGGCGCTGGTGCGCC
>JBKGHI010000263.1:0-11566 GCA_046520405.1 Myxococcus sp. 1LA | reverse complement strand
CCCGTCCCAGCACTCCAGCACCGGACCCGCATGCTCCCGGGCACCACCACCGGCGCCGCATCTGCCGCGACGTCCGGGCGCTGTCATGCCACGCCAGCTCCAGCGCCGCGCCCATCCGCCGCAGCCGCTGCCGGGACTGCGTCCCATCCTCCAGCGTCACCGTGTCCTGCACGTGCTGGAAGTCCAGCACCAGCGTGCCCGTCCAAGGCTCCGCCCGACGCAGCGGCACCAGCAGCGCTCCGCCCACGGAGAAGCCCTTCGCCTCCGCCCGAGCACCGGTGGCGTCGCGCACCGACAGCGACACCGGCAGCTCACCGCGCGCCTCCAGCTCCAACCCCAGCACCAGCGGCAGGCGCACCAGGCCGCCCACCACCGCCGCGTGCCGCACACCCCGGAGCAGCACCGGCTCCGATGAATCACTGAAGTGGGGAAGCTGCGAGAAACCGTAGCCCGCGCCCAGCTCCGCGCGCACCGGCCCCAGGAAGGCCCGCGCCCGGGGCCCCACCGAGGCCCTCAGCAGGCTGCCACCGGTGATCCGCAGCGCCTCCTCCCGCAGGTCGAAGGCCTCCCGCTGCACCCCGGCCCACGCGCCCAGCCACGACGTGCCCAGCCAGCCCGTCCCCACCACCGCCAGGTCATTCGGCGTGAAGCCCTCATAGGTGAGCCCGGGCCCTACATCCGTCTGGTGCCCGTCTCGGAGGGACAGCCCGTAGCGAAGGCGCAACGATGCGCGCTCGGCCACCGGCTCCGCGTGGGCGGCGGGCGTGGCAAGCAACACGAGGAGCACCAGCGCCAGGCGCGCCACGAACGAACGCGGGAGAAGCGGGGGCGGCAAAACGCGGCGGAGTATAGAGAAAGCCGGGAAGGCCCCCAACCCCGGGGGACAGGTCGCCTCAGGCCCCGCGCGCCAAGGGCGCCGATCCGTGGCCTCCACCCCACAGGGCGTCCGGAGGGCATGGGAACGGGCACGGAACCGCTCCTGGAAAACGGATGGCTTCTTGCTGGAGTGGATACGCTTTGCTAAGCATCCTGACGGTCGGTAGCGCCTCGTCTAACCTCGTGGATTCACTCCAGAAACATCGGAGCGTTGCCGTGAGCGGGGCGAGCGAACGCTGAGGAGCGCATACGCCCATGGGCACGCAACTGGTGATGTACGAAGAGGAGTTCACCAAGATCAACGCCGTTTGCGACCGGCTTACCAAGGACGCGAACGCGAAGGTGGTCTTCCTCGTCGACAAGAACGGGCAGCTCATCTCCTCCGCGGGTCAGACGCAGAACATCGACACCACCTCGCTGGCCTCGCTGACGGCCGGAAACGTGGCGGCGATGGGTGGCCTGGCCAAGCTGATTGGGGAGAACGAGTTCCCCAACCAGTTCCACGAGGGGGCCAAGGACTCGCTGTACATGACCATCGTCGGCAGCCGGGTCGTGCTGGTCGTCATCTTTGACAACCGCACCAGCCTCGGCCTCGTCCGCCTTCGCATCAAGAAGGCCAGCGACGAGCTCACGAAGATCTTCGAGAGCCTGGTGAAGAAGACGGACAGTCCTGGAGCTGGGTCGCCCTTCGCCGAGATCTCCGACGACGATATCGACAACCTCTTCAGCGAGTAACCCGGGAAGCCATGTCCTTCATCAACTACTCATCCCGCGAAATCAACTGCAAGATTGTCTATTACGGGCCCGGGCTCTGCGGGAAGACGACCAACCTTCAGTACATCTACAACAAGACCGCCGCGGAGACGAAGGGCAAGCTCATCTCCCTCTCCACGGAGACGGACCGCACGCTCTTCTTCGACTTCCTGCCGCTGTCGCTCGGTGAGATTCGCGGCTTCAAGACGCGCTTCCACCTGTACACGGTGCCCGGTCAGGTCTTCTACGACGCCAGCCGCAAGCTCATCCTCAAGGGCGTGGACGGTGTCGTGTTCGTGGCAGACAGCCAGATTGAACGCATGGAAGCGAACATGGAGTCGCTCGAGAACCTGCGCATCAACCTGGCCGAGCAGGGCTACGACCTGAACAAGATTCCGTACGTCATCCAGTACAACAAGCGCGACCTGCCCAACGCGGTGACGGTGGAGGAGATGCGCAAGGCGCTCAACCCCCGCAACATCCCGGAGTACCAGGCCGTGGCCCCCACCGGCGTGGGCGTGTTCGACACGCTCAAGGCCGTGGCCAAGCTGGTCCTCACCGAGCTGAAGAAGGGTGGTTGAAGCAAGCGCCCGGGCGGGCGACCCCGGTCCCCGCCTACGGCGTGGCAAGACGTCCTACAGGCAAGGGTGCTATGTCCTCCCTTGCCGTCAGGTCGGACCGTCTGCCTGCTGAGGTCGTACCGTGCGTGTCGCCGCAACCTTCCCGCTCCTCGCCCTGCTGGGCGCCGCTCTCTGTGGGCCGGCGCTCGCGCAGGAGCCCGCTGCCTCCGCTCCGCCTTCCGCACAGGCCGCGACGACCGCTGACGAGGCGTTCGACACCCGCGTGAAGACGCTGGAGGAGAACGTCGTCGACCTGAAGGAGAAGATCTACCGCTCCAAGGCGCGCCTCCTGCTCTTGCAGGAGACGGTGCTGGGCGGTGACGTCTCCACTGGCGCCCGCGCCGTCATCATCCACAAGAACGAGATGGGCGGCTCCTTCGAACTGGAGTCCGTGGCCTACGCGCTGGACGGCGCGCCCGTCTACACGCAGGTGGACGAGGAGGGAAAGACGGACCTGGGCAAGCGCGAGCTCTTCGAGGTCTTCAACGGCCGCATCATCCCCGGGCAGCATCAGCTCGCCGTGCGCCTGGTGTACCGGGGCAACGGCTACGGCGTGTTCAGCTACCTGGAGGGCTACAAGTTCAAGGTGCAGTCCAGCTACACCTTCAGCGCGGAGCCCGGGAAGACGTCCACCGTGCACGTGGTGGGCTACGAGCAGGGCGGCATCACCACCGACCTGAAGGACCGGCCCGCGGTGCGCTACGACGTCTCCGTCGCCCGTGAGTCGGGCCGCAAGGCCGCTCCCGCCGCGCCCGCTCCCGTCCCCCACACCACTCCCGGGCAGTAGAGGGCCAGACGGTGAACGCGTCACTCCGCGCCCTCGCCCTCGCGGCGGCCTGCTGGGCCGGCGGCCGTCCACGCCGCCGAGCAGCCCGTGCAGGTGCCCGCGCCCCGCCCCACCGCGGCCGACTTGTCGCCGCGGCTGGACGCGGTGGAGCAGGACCTGCGCGGCGCCGAGGAGAGCCTCCGCTTCGTGGAGACGCAGTACACCCAGCGCGCCGAGCCCAATGACGACGAAGCCCGCGCGCGCCGCTTCTCCGACGGCGAAATCCACTACCTGCTGGGCGACTGGCCGGCGGCGTCCGTCCTCTTCTATGACCTGGTGAGCGACCCGCGCTTCCGCTCGCATCCGCGCTACCCGGACGCGCTCTTCTACCTGGCGGACTCGCTGCTGGAGCAGCGCAACTCCATTGGCGCGCGGCTGTACCTGCGCGAGCTGCTCGCCCTGCCCCCCACCTCCGGCCACTACCGAGAGGCCCTGTCGCGCTACCTGACGGTGGCCGGCCGCCTCAACTACTACGACGGCGTCGAGGGGTACGTGGCACAGGCCCGCGCGCTGTCCGGCGGACAGTTGCCCCCGGAGATTGCCTACGTCCACGCGAAGTGCTGTTCCGCCGCGCGGACCTGTCCCCGGCGGACCGCATCGCCCAGGCCCGCGCCGCCTTCACGCCATTGGCGCAGGCCCCCAACGGCGCCTTCCGCCTCCAGGCCGCCTACCACCTGGGGGTCCTGTCCGTGCAGGAGGGCGATTTGCCCTCGGCCATCACCCGCTTCCAGCAACTGGCCACGCCGTCCGCGGCCCAGCTCGCGCAGGTGGCGCCGGGCAGGACGGGCCCCCGCCGCTCCGCGCCCACGCCGGAAGAAGAGGCCCGCCGCGTGGCGCGAGCTGGCGCTGCTGTCGCTGGGGCGGCTGCTCTACGAGACGGGCCGCTTCGACGAGGCGCTGGACCGCTACGGCCAGGTGCCGCGTGACAGTGAGTCCTTCCCGGACTCGCTCTACGAATCCGCCTGGGTCCATGTGCGCCAGGGCCACTACCAGCAGGCGAAGAACGCCATCGACATCCTGCTGCTGGTGGCGCCCGACTCTCAGCTCGCGTCCGAAGGCCGCATCCTCCAGGGCAACCTGCTCCAGAAGCTGCGCCGCTACGACGAGGCGACGGAGACCTATACCCACGTCATCGACACCTTCCACCCTCCGCGCGAGCAGGTGGACACGCTGCTGCGCTCGCACACCGACCCGGTGGCGTATTTCGACCGGCTGCTGGTACGCACCGACGGCCCGCTGGACATGAGCACGGTGCTGCCGCCCCTCGTCCTGAAGTACGCCACCACGCAGCGCGAGGTGGAGGACGCGGTGCGGATGGTGGAGGACCTCGACAGCAGCCGCCGGGGCCGGGGCGAGGCCGCGGCCATCGCGACGCGCATCCTCCAGGCCCTGGACACGCGCGGGCTGGAGACCTTCCCGGAGCTGCAGGAAGCCAACACGCGCGCGGACGCGGTGGAGACCGCCCTCACCCGGGCGGAGGCGGAGCTGGTGCGGGTGGAGACGCTCGCGCTGGAGGGCGCGCTCACGCCGGACGAGCGGGCCCGGCTGACGGACGCCCGCAGCGCGCGGGAGGCCCTGGAGCGCCGCTTCTCCGCGCTGCCCACCACGCTGAAGGCGATGGAGGCGCGCCGCGAGCGCATGCAGCGGCGCGTGGACGAGGTGGACCTGGAGGCCCACCGGCTGGACTTCGAAATCCAGTCGCTGCACGCCATCGCCGCCTCGGTGCGCAAGTGGGTGGATGACTCGCGGCCCCAGCGGCAGACGCCGCCGGACGAGGAGCGTGAGTTCCTCCTGCAGTTGCAGGCCGAGGTCCAGACGCTGAAGGACATCCAGGCGGAGCTGACCGTCGTGCGCGCGCGGCTTTCGGACGAGCGCAACGCCGTGGACACCACCCTGGCCGGCGAGCGCGCCATCCGCACCGCCTACGCAGACTCCCTGCGGCGCGAGCACGCGCTCCTGCGCGAAGCCGAGCCCCGGGCGGACGCGGACACTGCGGCCACGCTGCGGCGCACCCAGGCCGTGCGCGGCCAGTTGGACGGCATGCGCGGGCGCGTGACGGCGGCCCGGACCGTGGTGCGCGAACGGCTGGTGAGCCGAGGCCGCGTCATCCGCGAGAAGGTCGTGGCCGAGCAGCAGCTCCTGGAGCGCTACGAGGCGGAAGTGGCCGCCGTGGCCGGTAACGCCAAGCAGTTCGTGGGCCGCATCGCCTACGACAGCGTCCGCCGCGTGCGGCAGCAGTTCTACGACCTGGTGCTCAAGGCGGACGTGGGCGTGGTGGACGTGGCCTTCAACGAGAAGCAGGACAAGACGACGGCCATCCAGACGCTCTCCACGCAGAAGGACGAGGCGCTGCGCGAGCTGGACGCCGAGTTCCAGGACGTCCTGTCCGAGGTGAAGGAGTGATGCGCTCCCGTCTCCTCGCCGCGCTGCTCGCCCTGGGTGGCCCCGCCTCCGCCGCGGAGGCCCCCGCCGCTCCCGCCGCGCCCTACCTCCAGGGCATGGGGCGCACGCCCGAACAAGAGGCGCTGTTCCAGGAGGTGAGCAGCGCGCTGGAGCTCTACGAGTCCGAGGCCCGCGAGTTCTACCGCGAGGTGCAGGACCTGGTGGAGCAGCGCTACGACCAGAAGCGTGGCGCGCTGGCGGCCTCGTACGAGAAGCGCATCAAGGACCTGGAGGCCCAGGAGCGCCGCGAGCGGCTGGACGCCATCGCCCGGTTCGAGGAGTTCCTGCGCCGCTACCCCAACGAGCCGCGCTTCACCCCGGACGTGATGTTCCGCCTGGCGGAGCTGTATTACGAGCGCTCGTCGGACGACCACCTGCTCGCGATGAAGGACTACGCGGAGCGGCTGGAGGCGCACGACAAGAACCCGGACGCGGAGTTCCCCACCGAGCCGCGCGTGGACTACGCGCCCTCCATCGCGCTCTACCGCAAGCTGCTGGCCACCTTCCCGGACTACCGCCTCAACGACGGCGCCTGGTACCTGCTGGCCTACTGCCTGGAGAAGCAGGACCAGTACGAGGACAGCCTCCACGCGTACCAGCAGCTCATCGCCAGGTACCCGCAGAGCCGCTTCGCCACCGAATCCTGGGTGCGCATCGGCGAGTACTGGTTCGACAACTACGAGGACCCGCAGGCCCTGCCCAAGGCGGCGCAGGCCTACGAGGCCGCCACGCGCGACACCGCGCACCCGCTCTACGACAAGGCGCTCTACAAGCTCGGCTGGACGTACTACCGCATGGACCGCTTCGAGCCTGCGGTGGCGTCCTTCCTGACGCTGGTGGACTTCTACGACGCCCAGCGCGTGGCGAAGGGTGACGCGACGGCCGGCGGCGACCTGCGCGAGGAAGCGCTCCAGTACGTGGCCATCTCCCTGGCGGACGACACGTGGGGCGGCATCGCCCGGGCGGAGGCGCTGTTCGCCGAGCGCGGCCCGAAGCCCTACGAGGCCGAGGTGTACCAGCGGCTGGGCAACGTCTACTTCGACCAGACGAAGCACGCGCCCGCCATCGAGGCCTACCGCCGCGTGTTGCAGAAGGCCCCGGACGCACCAGACGCGCCCATGGTGCAGCAGCGCATCGTCCAGGCATACGAGCGGGACCGGATGCTGGGCCTGTCCTTCGCCGAGTCCGAGGCCCTGGCCAACCTCTACCAGCCCGGCACCGCCTGGTACGAGAAGAACAAGGGCGACACGGCGGCGCTCAACCGCGCCAACGCGCTGGCCGATCGCAGCCTCTACGGCAGCGCCACCTACCACCACCAGCAGGCGCTGGTGTTCAAGCAGGAGGGCAAGTTCGAGCAGGCCAAGAGCGCCTTCGAGGTCGCCGCCCGGGCCTATGGCACGTACCTGGAGCGCTTCCCGCGGACGAAGAGCTCGGGCGACATGCGCTTCTATTACGCGGAGTGCCTCTACAACGCCTTCCAGTTCACCGCCGCCGCGCGCGCCTATGAAGAAGTGCGCGACACGGACGCGTCCAACAAGCACCGCCCGGACGCGGCCCTCAACGCGGTGCTCGCGTGGCAGAAGCAGCTCACGCTGGACGTCCAGGCGGGCACGGTGCCGGAGTCGAAGCCGCTGCGCTCCACCGAGCGCCCCCAGGGCCAGAAGGTGACGCCCCGCCCCTTCGCCCCCACCGAGCAGAAGCTGGTGGCCGCCGCGGATGCGTACGTGGCGCTGCTGCCCGCCGGAGAGAAGGCGCCCGGCATCGCCTACCAGGCCGCGGAGCTGTACTACACGCACGACGACTTCCCGGAGGCGCGCCGCCGCTTCGAGGCCATCATCCAGGCGTACCCGAGCCACGAGGTGGCCCGCTACGCCACCAACCTCACCATCGAGACCTACCTCATCGACGAGGACTGGCGCAGCGTGGAGTCCGTCAGCGCGCGGCTCGCCAGCAACGACAAGGTCATCGACCCGTCCAGCGACCTGCACAAGCAGTTGGTGCAGTTCAAGCTCGCCGGCCGCTTCAAGCTGGCCGACCAGCTCATGGCCGAGTCGAAGTACGAGGAGGCCGCCGCCAAGTACATCGAGCTGGTGGACGAGTCCCCTCGCCACGAGTTCGCGGACAAGGCCCTCAACAACGCCGCGGTGGCGCATGAGAACACGCGCCGCTTCGACTCCGCGCTGAAGCTGTACGAGCGCATCTACCGCGACTACCCCACGTCACCCCTGGCGGGCGGCGCCCTGTTCCGCGTGGCGGTGAACGCGGAGAACTCCTACGACTTCGACAAGGCCGTCACCAGCTACCAGAAGCTGGTGAAGGACTACCCGGCGTCGAAGGACCGGGAGGCCGCGCTCTTCAACGCCGCGCGCCTGCTGGAGGGCCAGCAGCGCTACCCGGAGGCGGCCACCGCCTTCATGCGCTACGCGGAGCTGTTCCCCAAGGCGGAGGACGCGCCCAAGAACCAGTACCGCGCCGCCATCATCTACGAGAAGCAGGGCAACGCCCGCGGCGAGGTCCGCGCGCTTCAGGAGTTCGTGCGCAAGTTCGCCTCGCAGTCCAGCCAGGTGGAGCTGGTGGTGGACGCGCACCGGCGCATGGGCGACGCGTTCAAGAAGCTGGGCAGCGCGCGCGACGCCCAGAGCGCCTGGGAGCGCTCCGCGGCGGAGTTCGACCGGCGCAAGCTCCAGCCGGACACGCACCCGCTGGCCGCGGACGCCGCCGCCTACAGCCGGTTCCAGTTGGCCGAGCTGGAGTTCCAGAAGTTCGAAAAGCTGAAGATTGGCGGCCGGGGCAAGGCGCTGGAGCGCAGCTTCACGGCGAAGCGCAACGGCGTGAAGTCCGTCAACAACGCCTACGCGCGCGTCTACCCGTACAAGCAACTGGAGTGGACGCTGGCCGCCCTCTACCGCCGGGGCTACGCGCTGGAGCGCTTCGCCAACACCATCATCGAAACGCCCGTCCCCACCGAGGTGAAGCGGATGGGCGAGGAGGCGGTGGTCGTCTACCAGGACGCGCTCGTCCAGCAGACCACGTCGCTGGAAGAGGCCGCCGTGGAGAGCTACGCCGCCACGCTGGCCGAGGCGCGGAGGAACCGCCTCACCAACGAATGGACGCGGCGTACCCTGGAGGCCCTCAACCGCTTCCGGCCCAAGGAGTACCCGGTGCTCAAGGAGCCCAAGCAGGCCCTGGCCGCGGACGCCACCTACCCCGATGGGCTGGTGGGCAGCATCACCGGGCCCGTACGCACCGCGCCGCAAGAAGGCCCGCGCCTGTCCGGGGAGGGAACGAAGTGAGCCCTGGCCCGCGTCATTTCCGCGCCGATGCGCCCTCTTCCGAGAATGAGCCCCGTGCCCGCGCATCCGGGGCGCTGTCTCCGCCCTCTGCCATGGCGCAGTCCCTCGCCAACGCGCCCTCTTCCGCGGCGCTTCCCCGTGCCCGTGCGCGAACCTCGGTAGTCCTGGCCGCCAGCCTCTGGCTGTCCGGGTGCGCCACCGGGTCCGACACCCTCCGGCCCACGCCCGAGGAAGCCACCCCGCCGCCCTCCACCGAGGCCATGGGCACCACCGCGCCCCCGCCTGACGCGGACGCCACCGCGAAGGCCTCCGAGCCCCCACCCCTCGCCCGCCAGGACGCGCCGCGCGGCGCCGAGCGCGACTTCGTCGAGGCCGTGGAGATTGCGCGCCGGGGCGAGCTGACCGCGGCCGAGGCGGCGCTGCGCACCCTGGTCGAGCTGGACCCGAAGCTGGACTACGCGTGGACGAACCTGGGCATCGTCCAGGAGCGACTGGGCAAGGCCGCGGACGCGGAGCGCTCGTATCGCAAGGCGCTGGAAGTCGCCCCCGAGCAGCAGTCCGCGTGGGACTGCCTGGCGCGCCTGTACGGCCGCACCGGGCGCACGGCGAAGCTGGAGGCAGAGCTGCGCGAGCGGCTGTCGTCCCAGCCGGACTCGGTGGCGCTGCGCACCGCGCTGGCCATCACCCTGCTTCAGGCGAAGAACCACGCCGCCGCGTCTGCCGAGGCCAAGCTGGCGCTGAAGGGCGACGAGCGGCACGTGCGCGCCATGCAGGTGCTGGCGCAGGTCTACTACCGCGAGGGCAAGCACGAGCTGGCGCGAATGGTGCTGGAGAACGCCCGCGCCATCGACCCGAAGGACGCGGCCACGCACAACGCGCTGGGGCTGGTGTACCTGTCGCTCGACGCGCGCCCCCAGGCCATGGAGGCATTCAAGGAGGCCGCCGGGCTGCGGCCGGACTTCGCGGAGGCGCGCAACAACTTCGGCGCCATGCTCAACGAGGCCCAGGACTACGCGGCCGCCGTCACGGAGCTGGAGGCCGCGGTGCGCGCCGCGCCGGACTTCGCCTCCGCCCGCCTCAACCTGGGCAACGCCTACCGGGGCCAGGGCCAGTTCGCCCACGCCCGCGCCGAGTACGAACAGGTGCTCTTCCTGATGCCCGGCGCGGCGGACGCGTACTTCAACCTGGCCATCCTCTACCTCGACGTGGAGCCGCCGGGGATGGAGCCGCTGAAGCGCTACAAGACGGCCCTGGCCCACTTCGACAACTACCAGGGGCGCGGTGGCCGTGACGACCGCATCCCCCAGTACGTGAAGGACACGCGCAAGCTCATCGAACGCGAGGAGCGGCGGCTGGAGCGCGAACAGAAGGACCAGCTCCGCAAGGCCGCCGAGGCCAAGAAAGCCGCCGAAGCGCAGCCTCCCGAGGGAACACCTCCCACCCCCGCGGTGTCCAAGCAGGAGCCGGGCACGCAGGCCGCGGCGCCTGACGCCTCACCTTCCACCACCTCCGCTCCAACCAGCCCGTCACCGTCACCGGACGGCGCGCCGGCTGCCCTGGCGCCCGCCGGCTCGGATAGACTCACCACGGACTCCCAGTAGACCCGCCATGCGCTCCGCCTTCGCCCTCATCGTGCTGCTCGCCGCCGCGCCCGCGCTCGCCCAGGACGCCAGTCAGGCCTCCTCCGCGAGCGCCCCGCCGTCCACGAAGAAGGCCCCGCGCAAGGTCATCCGCCTGGAGGCCATCACCGTTGAAGGCCGCATCCAGAAGCCCCAGGCCATGTACATCCTCCAGCGCTCCAACCTGAGCTTCGACGACCTCAGCCGCACCGAGAGCTTCGTGCCCAAGGTCGAGAAGAGCGTGGAACAGGAACCCTTCTAGTCCCATGGCCGCCACCTCGCAGAACAAGCTGCTCCGCGTCGGCGTCATCCAGAACGGCCGCATCGTCGAAGAGCACCACGTCCGCCGCGAAGCCGTCACCATCGGCCACGACGCGAAGAACACCATCGTCCTGCCCGCGACCGAGGGCCGGCCCGCCCGCTTCGCCCTGCTGGAGAACCAGAACCAGCAGTTCCAGCTCGTCATCGCGCCGGACATGAAGGGCCGCGTCAACCTGGGCTCGTCCGACGTGGACTTCGAAGCCCTGCGCGAACAGGGCCTGGCCACCCGCCGCGGCGACCTCCACGTCCTGCCCTTGCAGGAGAGCGCGCGCGGCAAGGTGGAGCTGGGGGACGCCACCCTCTTCTTCCAGTTCGTCACGCCGCCTCCTGAAGAGGCGAAGCCGGTGCTGCCCGCGGACGTCATGGTCAGCCGGTGGAAGACGATGGACCGCGTCTTCTTCGGCATCCTCGCCGCCTCGCTGCTGGTCCACTTCTCCGGCGCCGCCCTCATCATCACCTCGGAGACGCCACAGGTGGCCGAGCTGGAGCTGGACGAACTGGATGACCGCTTCGTGCGCGCCATCATCCCCCAGCGCCCGGTGGAGACGCCCAAGCCCGTGGACACCGGCGCCGCGGAAGCGCCCAAGAGCGACACGCCCGAAGCGGCGCCCAAGGAGGACACGCCCTCGGAGAACAAGCCCGCGGGCGACGCCGCGCAGCAGCGCCGCGCGGAGGTGGCGAAGAAGGTCTCCGGCAAGGGCCTGCTCAAGATTCTGGGCTCCAACAGCGGCGGCGGCCAGGGCGCCTTCGCGGACGTGCTGGGTGGAGCCAGCGGCGGCGGCGACATCGCCGAGGCCCTGGCGGGCGCGGGCGGCG
>JBKGHI010000262.1:0-11840 GCA_046520405.1 Myxococcus sp. 1LA | reverse complement strand
AAGTTGTCCGACACGTCGGACACGGAGTTGACCTTGATGAAGCCGGTCATCTCGACGTTCCGCCAGTCGTTCGCCGCCTGCATGTAGCCCCGGCTGGCCAGCACGTCGCGGTCGTACGTCGGAATCTTGGACGCGCTGTAGCCCGTGGAGGTGAAGACGGACATGCGCACCTTGCTGTTCTTCATCTTCCAGGAGCCGTCCGAGTTGCGGCTGATGGTGTTCTGCGGGTCGAAGCGATTGTCGGACGTCGCGTTGTCCGCCAGGAACCACTGCTCGCCGCCCGACTTGGTCGGATACATCATCGTCACGCCGAACTTGTCCTGAGTGGGCGTGGGCTCGGGCTCGGGCTCCGGCTCGGGGTTCGGCTCCGGCTCGGGGTTCGGCTCCGGCTCGGGGTTCGGCTCCGGAACGGTGGAGCCGGAGAGGGCGGCCATGTCCGTGATGCTGCCCCAGGTCGTCTGGGTGCTGCCGTAGAAGGTGACGCGCACGTAGCGGGCGTTCACCGTCGGAAAGGTGAAGCGCTCGAAGTCAATCGACTTCCCGGAGGAGATGCCCACGAAGACGCGGGTGAACGTGGTCCCGTCCGTCGACGTGGCGATGTCGAAGAGGTTGATGCGCTCGTTGCCACGGAACCAGGAGATGTCCAGGCCGTTCAGCGGCTTCACCGAGCCCATGTCTCCGCGAACCCACTGGCCCGCGCCGGAGGCCGACCAGCGCGTGGCCTTGTTGCCATCAACCGCCATCGCGGGTGTGGTGGTTCCGTCAAAGGAACTGGCAGTGGCGGAGACGAAGCCTCCAGCAGCCAGCGCGGGCGTCGCGAACGCGCCGACGGCCAGCGAGAACGCGGTGACAGACGTGCGAAAGCGCTTCCATCCCCCCAGGGACGGAGTCGAGTGCTGTCGATACAAGTGACTACCTCAAGTGAGGCCGCGAGCTTCCGCGACTCACCGGCAAGGCCAGGAGCCTCGCCGGAGCGCCGCGTTCCCCCCGCGGCGCGTGGACTTCCATTCCCCGGCCGTCCTGAGAGGAGGCACCCGCGCTTACGCGCGGAGGCTTTCTCCAGGGGCGGCCAGAGGTGTTACCGACTCAACGACGGACTGCGGGCCCAAATACCCTTTGAGTCGATATGGAATTCCCACGGCATTTCTGAGACATGTTTTCAAACATGCCCGCTCGCCCTCCAGCGAGACGCGCGATGAAACACCACACGTCTCTCAGTCTTTCGAGGGAAGTCTTATCACAGCCAGCGCCGAACCCTTCAGCCGTACGGTGTCTTGGTTCAATGGCTGCAATTTTTCGGAACCGCCGAAGCGAGCGTCATCGGTCCACAGCACCAGCTCCGAGCCAGCAGGCACCGGATATTCCAGCGCGCCGCGCAGGGCGAGCACCACCTGCAGCCGCTGTCCGCCCCCACGCCGCTCGAGCACCAGGGCGTCTGGCCCCAGGGCCCGGGCCTCGTAGCTGCCACGGCGCGTCTCGCGCAGGGCGGGCTCCGACGCGCGCAGACGGAGCAGCTCCCGATAGAGCGCTCGCACGCCCGCGTGCCCTGGCTTCTCCGCCTCCGCCCAGTCGAGCCGTGAGCGGGTGAAGGTGTCCTCCGCTTGAGGGTCCGGCACCTCGGTGCCCGCGAAGCGCGCGAAGCCGGCGAACTCCTTGCGTCGGCCCTCCGTGACGAGCTTGCCCAGCTCCGCGTTGTGCTCGGTGAAGTAGAGGAAGGGCGTGCTGGCGTTCCACTCCTGCCCCATGAAGAGCAGCGGCGTGTAGGGCGACAAGAGCAGCAGCCCGCTCATGGCACGGAAGGCCTCGGGGCTCACGTCGTGCCCCAGCCGCTCGCCGAAGGGGCGGTTGCCCACCTGGTCATGGTTCTGGATGCAGCAGACGAAGCGCCAGGGCTCCAGCCCGTCCGCCTTCGTGCCCCGCGCGTGGCCCAGATTCCTCGACACCTGCCCTTCGTAGAACCAGCCCTGGTTCAGCGTGCGTGCCAGGTCCTCCGTGCTGCCCGTGTAATCCTGGTAGTAGCCCTCGCTGTCCCCCGCGAAGGCCCGGCGCATCTGGTGGTGGAAGTCATCCGCCCACACGCCGTCCAGCCCGACGCCCCCCTCCGAGGCGGGGCGCATCAGGCGCTGCTCGTTGCGCTCGTCCTCGGCGATGACATGCACCTGACGGCCTGGCGCGCGGGCCCGCGCGCGCTCGGCGATTTCGGTGAGCAGATGCGGCGTGCCGTCGTCGATGATGGCGTGCGCCGCGTCCAGGCGCAGGCCGTCCAGGTGGAAGTCCGCAATCCACATCTCCACGTTGGCCAGCACCTGGGTCCGCGCGTGCGCGCTGCCCTCGCCGTCGTAGTTCACCGCGTCACCCCACGGCGTGTGGTGGCGGCCGGTGAAGTAGTGCGGTGAATACACACGCAGGTAGTTCCCGTCCGGCCCGAAGTGGTTGTAGACGGCGTCCATCAGCACCGCGAGCCCGTGCCCGTGCGCGGCGTCCACCAGCCGGCGCAGCCCCTCCGGGCCGCCGTAGTCCTGCAGGGGCGCGAAGAGGTCCACGCCGTCGTAGCCCCAGTTGCGGCGCCCCGGGAAGGACGCCACCGGCATCAACTCCAGCGCGGTGATGCCCAACTCCTTGAGGCCGGCCAGGCGCGGGATGAGCGCCTCGAAGGTGCCTTCGGGCGTGGCCGTGCCCACGTGCACCTCGTAGAGGACGAGCGCCTCGGGCGCCACGCCCTTCCAGCCCGCGTCCGTCCAGGGGAAGTCAGGCACCACCACCTCGGACGGCCCGTGCACGCCCTGGGGCTGCGAGCGCGACCAGGGGTCCGGGAAGGGGCCTTCCCCATCCACGCGCAGCTTGTAGCGCAGCCCCGCGCCCTGGCCCTCCAGCACCGCGCCGAAGCAGTCGCCGGGCTCCGGCGTCATGGGCAGCACGCGGCCAGGGTTTCCCCGCGCGTCATGCAGCACCACCTCCACGCGCTGGTGACCGGGCGCCCAGACGCGCCACCGCACCCCGCCACCCGCCTCCACCCACGCCCCCAGCAGAGGCGCCTTCGACCGCGATGCTTGAGACTCGTCCGTTGGACTCATGGGGGTGTCCCTGTAATGCGCCACCCCTGCCCTTGAGGAGCACTCCGTGCGGCCGGGCGTTCCCGCCGCGCGGCGGATGTTCACGGGTAGGCACGGCCCCGGGAAGGAATGGGGACCGGAGGACGGTGTTCCCGAGGGCGCGCGGCCGTGGCCCGCCTTGTTCCCCTCGCCCGCCCCCGGGATGATGCGCCCCCCGGCGGCCGACCGCCCCTGACTGGAGTTCCTGGAATGAGCATCGCCCATCCTGACCTGGAGCCGCTGCCCGCCGACGACGTGCG
The DNA here is from genome assembly GCA_046520405.1 of Myxococcus sp. 1LA. Lineage (GTDB taxonomy): Bacteria > Myxococcota > Myxococcia > Myxococcales > Myxococcaceae > Myxococcus. Next base: position 8,488 of record JBKGHI010000262.1, on the reverse strand, counting down.
CGCGCGCGTCGCCGCCATCGAGGTCCTGTCACCCCGCGAAATCGACGAGCGGCTGACGGACCTGGGCTACCGGGGTCAGGCGGAGGCGCGGCGCGCGGCGTCCGTGCTGGCCTACCGGCACCTGCGCCGCATCCGCCGCCTGCATCTGGAGGGGCTGCCCCCCGAGCCGGGCACACGGGAGAACTGCCTCTTCCTGGGGCCCACCGGCTCCGGCAAGACGTTCCTCGTGGAGCTGCTGTTCCGTGAAATCCTCGCCGTGCCCACCGTGCTGGCGGACGCCACGCAGTTCTCCGAAACGGGCTACGTGGGCGACGACGTGAGCACGCTGCTGTCGCGCCTGTACGAGGCCGCGGACCAGGACGCGAGCTGGGCCGCCTGCGGCGTGGTGTGCATGGACGAGTTCGACAAGCTCGCCACCAGCCGCTCCGACAGCCGCTTCGCCGGGCAGCAGACCACGAAGGACGTCAGCGGCTTCGGCGTGCAGCGCAGCCTGCTGCACATGTTGTCCGCGCCCGCCGCGGACTTCCCGCCCGACTTCGGCTTCACCAGCCGGCTGCGGCCCGCCACCATGGACCTGAGCTGCCTCACCTTCATCGCCTGCGGCGCCTTCAGCGGCCTGGGGGCCACGGCGGACGGACTGGCGCGCGGCGAGCACCTGGGCTTCGGCCGCGAGCCGCTCCCCGCGCGCGCGGAGAGCATCGCCTCGCGGGTGACGGAGGAGCAGCTCGAACAGACCACCGCCTTCGCGCGCTACGGCTTCATCCCGGAGCTCATCGGCCGCTTCAGCCGGCTGGTCTCCTTCTCCCCCCTGGACGCGGCCACCCTGGGCGACATCCTCCAGCAGAACGTGCTGCGCACCTACGCGCGCGAGTTCGAGCAGGAAGGGGTGCGGCTGCACGTGGCGGCCGAGGTGAGGGACTTCGTGGTGGCCCGCGCGCTCAAGCGGGAGACGGGCGCACGAGGGCTGCGCACCACGCTCGCGCCCCTGCTGGAGCGCGCGGCGTACGAGCACTTCGGCCAGCGGGACACCGACGCCACGCTCCGGCTGACGCTGGAGGCCGGCGAGGTCCAGGCCCGCCTGGAGTAGCCGCCCGGGGACGGCCTGCGCCCGGAGCGCCCGTCCGCGCCGGCGCTGACGCGCCAGGGGAGCAGGCCCGCTCCACACCTCGCGCGCACACGCCTTACGGTTCTGCTGGGCAATGGAATCCGGAGGGCAGACACCATGCATCACACTCGGGAGATTCCCAGGGAGGGCTGGGCGGACTACCTCGCCCTGCTCAGCAACCTGGAGCGCGACCATTGGGTGCGCATCGAGACGGAGAGCGCGGACTTCGGCGACCAGCCGCTGGCCGGCAGGCTGCCGCTGGTGGAGATTGGCCTGGAGTCAAAGGGGAGCGACCAGGGCGCCGTCGAAATCATCGTGGGCCGCCCGGATGGCGAAGTCACGCACCGCATCCTGAAGCCCGACCACATCTACGCGGACGAGAGCGAGAGCGGCGAGCTGGAGTGCCTCGACATCGAGGACGCGGACCACGTGAAGACGCTCATCTACTTCGAGCCGGTACGCGCCAGCGAGGAGCCCTCCATCGGCGCGCCTTCATGACGGCGCGGCCGGAAGGCGCGCTCCCCCCGCGGGAGGCGCCCTCCGGCTCGACAACCGTCCCAGGCGCGCCACGCGGCACGCCCAGGACGGGGCCCATGTCTTGAGAGGGATTACGGGTACAGCGCGCGGGCGCCCTGCTGGTCCAGGCTGGTGAGCACCAGGTCACGCGTCTGGGTGCCGCTGCACTGCGGGTAGTGCATCACGGACGAGCGGTCATACGTGCTGGTCAGCGCGCGCCACTGGCTGTCCTCGTAGCAGCCGCTGCCCGTGGAGCGGGTGTGCTCGTGGCGGAAGCCCAGCACGTGGCCCAGCTCGTGGCGCATGATGCCCGCCAGCGTCCACGGCGCGATGTTCCCGAAGGCGGTGTTGTCCACCAGCACGTTGCGGCCAGAGCGCCCGGAGTTCGGGAAGAAGGCGCGCGCCAGATACTGGCCACCCGAGTTCACGGGGCGCACGTCGAAGAGCACGCCCGTCTGCGACGCGGTGCAGTTCGAATCGAGCGAGGTGACGTGCGTGAAGTTGACGCGCGCCGTCGCCTCCCAGGCCGCCGTGGCGGCGTTCATCGCGTTCACCACCGCCGTCTTGTTGGCGCCGAAGGTGCTGCTGACACAGTAGGTCAGGTTCTGCGCCTGCGTGGTGTTCCACTTCACGTCGCCGCTGACCGCCTTGGTGGGGCTCGTGTTGTAGACGGCCAGGCCGCCCCGGACCGTGCCCGTCTCCGCCCCGATGGCGTTGTCGAAGAAGGCGCGCAGCGCCTCCTCGCTGTCCAGCGCCATGTCGCCGTCGAAAATCAGCTTGCCTTCGGGGTCCTCCACCACGGACGCCCGGAACTCCTCCCACGTCATCTTCGGCTGCTCGGCCTCGGGGGCCTCCGAGCTACCGCACGCGGAACCGAGAAGGGACACACCAGCCACCAGTGCAACGGAGCGGAACTTGCGCATCTTCGCTTTCCTCTGACGACCACTTCGGGGGACGCCCCGGCCGTCCGGCGCCTTGCGCCTGGCGCGGCACGGAGCGCTCCGGGCTTGAGCAACTCCCGCGCCAGAGTGGCGCCCAGAGGACAAAGCAGGATTCGCGGCGCTCAATGGACAACAGGCACTCCACGTTTGAACACAAACAGCGTAAACAGCCATGACACCGCTCATGGCAAGAGCGCGGCGCCACGGCGGAATCACGCGCTCTCTGTGGAACGCTCCAAAAACAGACAATGCTGTCCATGAATCAGGCACCTGCCCCATGGGTCAGGACCGAGCCCCGGGACGCAAAACGCCCGTTGCAAATCGCCAGTCATTGAAAAATGCAATCCCATACAGTCCATGTCAACACGCCTTGCGCAACAGGGCGGCGTTTCTTCAGCGGGGCCACACCGCGCGTCGCGTTTCTGGCAGGAAACCCGTACGCCGGGTACCGCGTCGATTCCCGACGCCCCGGGCCGGAGCGGCTGCCCGTGCGTCCCCGGGCGTGATAGGCGGGAGCGCTGGACCGTCCCGTGGACCTGCACCTGTTCAACATCCCCGCGTGGTTGGAGGTGGCCTGGCCCCACGTGGTGGCGGCGCTGACGCTCCTCATCAGCGTGCTGACCAGCGCGCACGCGGTGCTGCACAAGCGGGACGTGCGCGCCGCCGTGGCGTGGGTCGGGCTGGCGTGGCTGGTGCCGGTGCTGGGCGGGGTGTTGTACGTGCTGCTGGGCATCAACCGCATCCGGCGGAAGGCCCGGTCGCTGATGCTGAAACAAGAGCACGGCCGTTTCCTGCCAGCGCCCGAAGTGGCGCCCATGAAGGCGGAGGCCCTGAGCGAGCCCCTCCCCGAGGCCGCGTCCCTGGCGCCCCTGGTCCGCCTGGGCGACGCGGTGGTGGGCCGGCCGCTGCTGCCGGGCAACCGCATCACCGTGCTGGAGTCCCGCCAGGACGCCTATCCGGCCATGTTGGAGGCGATTGACGCGGCGCGGGTCTCCATCGCTTTGTGCAGCTACATCTTCGACAACGACATGGCGGGCCGGCGCTTCGTGGAGGCGCTGGGCGCGGCGGTGCGGCGCGGCGTGGAGGTGCGGGTGCTGGTGGACGCGGTGGGCTCGCGCTACACGTGGCCCCCCATCCTGGGCCGGCTGCGGCGCGCGGGGGTGCGCGCCGCGCGCTTCCTGCCCTCGTTGATGCCCTACCGGCTGCCCTTCGCCAACCTGCGCAACCACCGCAAGCTGCTGGTGGTGGACGGGCGCGTGGGCTTCACGGGTGGCATGAACATCCGCAAGCACTTCTGGCCCGGTGAGCACGCCGCGGTGGACTTGCACTTCCGCGTCGACGGGCCCCTGGTGGGGCAGCTCCAGGAGACCTTCGCCGAGGACTGGGCCTTCACCACGCGCGAGCGACTGTCCGGCGAGGCGTGGTTCCCCCCGCTCACCCCCGCGGGCAACGTGGTGGCCCGCGGCATCGCGGACGGCCCGGACGAGGACTTCGAAACCCTGCGCACCGTGCTGCTGGGCGCCCTGGCCACCGCGCGCACGTCGGTGCGCATCGTCACGCCCTACTTCCTCCCGGACACGGTGCTCATCACCGCGTTGAGCGTGGCGGCGCTGCGCGGCGTCCAGGTGGACATCCTGCTGCCCGAAAAGGGCAACCTGCCGGTGGTGCAGTGGGCCACCTACGCGCAGCTCTGGCAGGTGTTGCGCCCCGGTTGCCGCATCTTCCTCACCGCGCCGCCCTTCGACCACACCAAGCTGATGGTGGTGGATGGCGTGTGGTCACTCATCGGCTCGGCCAACTGGGACCCGCGCTCGCTGCGGCTCAACTTCGAGTTCAACGTGGAGTGCTACGACACCGCGCTGGCCTCGGCGCTGGAAGGTGTCGTGGCGGCGAGGCTGCGCCACGCGCGGCCACTCACGATGGCCCAGGTGGACGCGCGCACCCTCCCCGCCCGCCTGCGGGATGGGCTGGCGCGGCTGCTGTCGCCCTATCTGTAGACGCTCACGCCGCGGCGGGGCGTGAGCGTGGGCCAGGCCTAGAGGAGCGCGCGGCGCATCCGCCAGAAGGTCTCCTTGGCGGCGCGGAAGCCCACCGAGTCATGGGGCAGCAGCGTGCGCAGCAGCTCCGCGGACTGCGTCTGCAGGGGCCGCACGCAGTGCGTCTCCACCTGGGCGCGCAAAAAGCCCAGCGGGTCGCGCCGGCGGTAGTCCGCGAAGTAGGTCCTCAGCTCGTTGCGCGTGCGCGCCTTCCCGTTGTCCGCGTACTTGGCCACGTAGGGACTGAAGTCCGGGTAGAGGCGCCCGGCGCCGAAGTCGCCATGCAGCGTCGTCTTCATGAAGTTGCCGATGAGCAGGTCGTCGAAGACCTGGTAGCGCACCGCCGTCATCAGCGAGCCACGCGGCACCTCGAAGGTGATGCCGCGCTGGAAGCGGCCGCGGTTCAGCTCCACCACGTGCTCGCGGCCGCCCACGCGGAAGCGCAGGAAGTCGAGCGTCTGCCCCAGGTGCTCCACGCCTCGGAAGTAGGTGCTGAGCGTCCTCACCTCGCCCGTGTCGAGCTGTTCGCTCCAGTCGTCGCCGAAGGCCTTGGGGTCCACCGGGCGGATGACGCGCTCCTGGGGCTGGATGCGCTCCGTCTGGCCGCGGATGAAGTCATGGCGGATGAAGGCGGGCAGCAGCGTGCAGTCGCGCGATTCGAAGCCCCGGCCGTAGTCCTCCAGCGTGGTGGTGTACTCGGAGGCCCAGATGCTGTCGGCCCGCTGGTACTTGTGCATGGAGCTGAAGGGGATGAAGTAGCGCACCCCGTAGAACGCCGCCTGCCGGGCGATGGTGCGCCCCACCGGCGTCTTCGCCGCGGCATGGGGGGTGATGCGCTGCCCGTCCTCGGTGAAGAAGTTCATCATGTCCGCGTCGCCGTACCCGGACAGCGCCAGCAGGTAGGACTCCTGATAGCCGCTGACCACCTTGCGCACGAAGCGGCCCGCCCCGCGGTCCCCCGCGTCGTTGAGGTTCACCAGCAGCCGCCCGTCCATGTCCACCAGCAGGACGGCGTCCTGATTCAGGTCCGGCAGGCACATGACGCGAATGCGCGGCGACAACTGCGTCCACACCCGGTCCACCAGCACGTGCACCTTGAAGCCCTGCTCGCGCAGGTCGTCTCGCATGCGGTTGCCGAAGTGGTTGGGCACCAGCAGCGTGCGCTCGCGAAGCACGTCCAGCGATTCCATGCTCAGGTGGTCCGGATGGCCATGGGACAGCCACACATAGGGACAAGCCTGGATGGCCTGGCGCTGCGCCTCGGGAATCTCATGCGACAGCGTCCAGCTTCCGAAGTAAGCGCTGCCGTCCGTCCACGGGTCCGTCACCAGCACCGGACCGTGGTCGTGGCAGATGAGCGTGGCGTTTCCAATCGTCTCGAAGCCCAGTTCCATCGCGTGTCCCCTCTTCACCTTGCGTCTGCTCGCAAGTCAGCCGGTTTGGCTGGACGAACGTGACGATGGGCGGACACCGGCTGCACTGCCCCGCGGCAGGGAGAAGATGATTCGTTGCCTGGACGGAAGCTCCCCGCTCCTGCGGGCATGTCACCGCGTGCCTCTTGCGCGCCTCGCGGCCCCCTTGCCCGTGAATCCCGGCGCCGCGGCGGGGCACACCCCTTCCCTGCCTGGGCAGGGTGCCGCCCCGCTCAAGGGCAACCAGGCTCAGCGCTTGCGCGCCACGAGGGAAAGAATCTGCGCGCCGTAGCGCTCCGTGAGGGAGGGGCCCACCCCGTGGATGGCCATCAACTCCGAGCCATTCTCCGGGCAGGACGTGGCAATGGCCTCCAGCACCCGGTCGGTGAGGATGCGGAAGGCTGGCACGCGCCGCTTGCGCGCCTCCGCGAGCCGCCAGGCCTTCAAGGACTCCACCAACTGCGGCGCAGGCTCGGCGCGCACACTGGACGTGGCCCGTCTCGTCCCCGCGCTCCGGGACGTCTTCCCCGCCGCGCGAGCGGGGGTGTCCTCCGCGGGCGCGTTCGCGCGCCAGTGCGACGGCCCGCGTCCTCTCCGGCCCCGGACGCCGAGCGGCTCGCACGGCGCGAGCCGTCCCCTCGCGTCGTCCGGGACGTGCGCTTGCCCGAGGCGCGCTTCGAACTCCCCGTCTCCGCGCCCTTGCGCCGCTTGCGCTTGGAGGCCTTCTCCAGGGGCAGCGGCAGGAACACCTGCCGAGGGTCCACCACGCGCGTGCGCCGGCCCTCGTCCGTCAGCGCCAGACGCTGGAACGAGATGACCTGCCCGTCCTTGTCGAACGAGTCCACCTCCAGGCGCGTCAGCCCGGCGCGCACCAGTCCGCCGACCAGCCGCTCGAAGTCGCGCCGTGGCAGGGACTCACCAAACAGCTCGCGGTGGAGCCGTCCGGTGGCCTGACCATCCCGCTCCTGAAGGGACTCCAGGATGCGCTCCAGCCAGTGCCGCTCCGCGGCGGTGGGCTCGGCGAAGCGCAGCGTGGCGCAGTCCTCCGGCGCGCAGACGTCGCACAGGCCACAGGGCTCGCCGGAGTCCTGGGTGTCGCCGAAGTGCCCCACGAGCTGCTTCATCCGGCAGCCATGGGCCTCCGCGTAGCGCCCCATCTGCTCCAGGTGCAGCAGCTTGCGATCCCTCTGGGCGGTGTACGCCGCGGACCAGGTCGGCCGCCCGCGCATCACCGTCTCTTCGGGCGTCATGACGACGCCGCCGTGAATCCAGAGCTGCTCCAGCGCCTTGTCGAAGACCTCGGGGTCGCTCCGCACGCGGCCCTGGAGCACGGCCTTGGGCTCGAGCTGAGGGGCGGTGCACTGGAACAGCCGCTCCAGCACGTATGTCTCCGGGTAGTCGCGCCGGTGGAAGAACTCGTGGGTGCGCCGGTCGATGTACGAATGCAGCAGCACCGCGCGCGACGGCTTTCCATCGCGGCCCGCGCGGCCCAGCTCCTGGTAGTAACCCTCCAGGCTTGCGGGAAGCGCCGCGTGGATGACGGTGCGCACGTCCGGCTTGTCGATGCCCATGCCAAACGCCGTGGTGGCCACGATGACCTCCAGCGCGCCCCGGAGGAACTCGGCCTGCACCCTGTCCCGCTCCGAGGGCTGGAGCCCCGCGTGGTACGCGGCGGCGGGGAACTCCCCCGCGAGCTGGTCCGCGAGCTGCTCGGCGTGCTTGCGCGTGGCCGCGTAGACGATGGCGGGCCGGTTCTCCTCGTCCTGGAGCAGGCCCTGGATGGCGTCGCCGCGCGCGCCGGGATTCAGCTCGCGCACCTCGATGGCGATGTTGGTGCGGCGGAAGCCATGGATGAAGGTGCGCGCCTTCCCACCCGCGCCATGCAGGCCGAGCTGCTGGACGATGTCCCGCTGCACGTCCGGCGTGGCGGTGGCGGTGAGCGCCACCACGGGCGCGGGGCGCAGCAAGGGCAGGCGCGCGCCCAGCAGCCGGTAGTCCGGACGGAAGTCGTGGCCCCACTGGGAGATGCAGTGCGCCTCGTCCACGGCGATGAGCGCGGGCGTGCGCCGCGCCAGGAACTCCACGAAGCCCGGGACACCGAGCCGCTCGGGCGCGATGAACAGGAAGTCGAGCTTGTCCTCCAGGTAGTCCGCGCACACCTGCCGCGACGCGGCCCGGTCCCGCCCGGAGTGGATGCGGTCCGCCGCGAACCCGAGCGACTGGAGCCGGGCCACCTGGTCCTCCATCAGCGCGATGAGCGGGCTCACCACCAGGGTGGTGCCCGCGCGCGCCAGACCCGGCAACTGGTAGCAGAGGGACTTGCCCGCGCCCGTGGGCATCACGAGCAGCAGGTCCTCGCCCGCGGTGGCCGCGCGGCACACGGCCTCCTGGTACGGCCGGAAGTCAGAGAAGCCGAACGCCTGCTTCAGCAGCGGACGCAGCGCATCTGGCGCCGTCGGCGCGCGCCGCACCCGCTCC
>JBKGHI010000261.1:0-11879 GCA_046520405.1 Myxococcus sp. 1LA | reverse complement strand
TCACGCTGGAGGCGGGCGCGGTGCTGGAGGGCCACACGGTGGAGCGGGCCTCGCGTGAGCCCGTCTCGTTGGCGCAGCTCACCCTTACGCCGCGCACGCCGCTGGCCGCCAGCACCCCGGACCTCCCCGCCGAGGCGCGGCACACCGCCGCCAGTGACGCGCGGGGCGCGTTCCGTTTCGAGGGCCTGGCGCCGGGTGAGTGCCTGCTCGAAGCCGCGGCCCCTGGACATGCTCCTACGCGCGTCGAGCGGGTCCTCGTGCCGGGCGAGGTGCTCACCGTCGCGATGGATGGGGCGGCCTTCATCGAGGGCTTCGTCGCGCGCGAGGACGGAGCGCCCGCGGCGGGCGCGATTGTCACGGCCTCCGGGATGGGTATTCCCCTGCACGCGGAGGTCAGCGAGGGCGGCGCCTTCTCCCTTGAGGTGGTGCCCGGGGTCCATGAAGTCTCCGCCCGGCAGGGTGCGCTCACGGGCACGGCGCAGGGGCGCGTGGTGGTGGGCGCGGGCATGACGGTGGGAGGGCTGCGAATCCGGCTGGGGCAAGCCGCGTCCGTGGCGGGCTGGGTGCGCCGCAAGGGTTCGGGGACCGCCGTGGAGGGCGCGGTGGTGGCCATCACCCCGGGCTCGCTGGCCCACCTGCCCAACGTGGTGGGCGTCCCGGCCGCCAGCGCCATCACGTCGGTGGAGGGGCGCTTCCAGGCGGACGGACTGGCGCCGGGAACCTACTCCGTGCGCGTCCAGGCCAAGGGCTTCCGGCCCTTGTTGCGTGAGGGCATCAGCGTGCTGGCGGGCCAGCGCTTCGAACTTGTCGCGGAGTTGCAGGCGAATGGCCGCATCGAGGGCGCGGTGGTGGACGCGGAGGGCGCGCCCCTGGCGGGCATCCTGCTCACCGCCGAGCACCGGTGGGGCCGGCGCCCCGTGGATGGCGTGCTGAGCGCGGCGACGGACGCGGCCGGTGCCTTCGTCCTGGAGGACGTGCCTCCAGGGGACATCTTTGTCGCCGCGAGCCGCCCCGGCAGCCAGATGCATGTCCGTGAGCAGGTGCGCGTGATGGAGGGCGAGACGAGCCAGGCCCGCATCCAGTTGTCCGGTGAGGGCGCGCTCGAAGGCACCGTTCGCATGGAGGACGGGAGCGTGCCGCGCAGGCCCGTCACGGTGTACGCCATGCGGGAGGGGGCCGCGCGCACGGAGTCGCTCCAGGTCCCCGTCGCGAGGGAGGGGACGTGGTCCATGCGGGTGCGCGAGGGCCGCTACAAGGTCATCGCGTGGCTGTCCGACACGGGCAGCCAGAGTGGCGACCAGGAGAAGGTCGTCGAGGTCGAAGCGGGCAAGGCGCAGCGCGTGGACCTCCAGGTGCGTGACGCCCGCCATCCCATCCGGGTCACCGTGCTGGAGCCCAACGGCGCGCCCAGCGTCGCGGCCACCGTCATGGCGAGCGACGTGGGCAGCAACGAAGTGCTGGTGGAGGACGTCACGGATGCCGCGGGGCAGGTCACCGTGGTCGCGGACTCGGTGAGCACGCGCGCGCTGCGCATCTGGGCCACGAATGGGGGACGGCGGGGCGAGTTGCCCTCGGTGGCGGCGTCCCAGGATGCGGTGACGCTCCCGCTCTCCGCCGCCGCCCGGGTGACGGGCACGGTGCGCTCGGCGGGAGGCCGGGCGGTGAATGGCTTCAAGGTGGTGGTGTCGGCCACGCGCAGTGATGAGGACTTCCTCACCCTCCAGGAGCTGGAGTTCCCCGGCGACCGCTTCACCGCCGAGGACGTCCCCGTGGGGCCGGTGAGCGTCTCCGCGACTTTGCTGGATGGCCGCGCGGGCAAGGCGCAGGCCGTCACCACCACGGGAGGCACGGCGCAGGTCGAGGTCGTGGTGGAGGCGGGAGGCGGCGTCAGCGGCCGGCTCGTGGATGGCACCGGTGCGCCCGTGGCGGGGGCCTACGTGGACGTGGATGGCATCACCGCGCCAGAGACGGGGCCGGATGGCCGCTTCTCGCTGGCGGACCTCGCGCCCGGCACGCATCGCCTCATCGCCTGGAGCCGGAAGACGGCGCGCGCGGAGCGCGAAGTCACCCTGACGTCAGGGCAGGTGCGGGACGTGGGGGACTGGCGGCTCGGGCCGCCGCGCATCGAACCCGGGCGCCTGGGCATCCTCTTCGGCATGAATGGCCAGGACGTCACGGTGAGCGGCCTGCTGGATGAGTCGCACCTGGGCGCGCTGCGCGTGGGGGACGTGGTGCGTGCCATTGATGGCGCCACCGTGCTCGACGTGAGCGAGGCCCGCGAACGCGAACTGGGCGCCCCTGGCAGCCCCGCCACGCTCCTCATCCGCAGGGCGTCGCAGACGTATCCCGTGACGGTGACGCGGGCGCCTTGAACCATCCGTGTGGGTTGGCGGGCGTGTTTCTCTTGCCCTGCGAGTAGGCGAACAGGGCCCGTCGCGCACATTGTTTGAGGTCAAAGGTCTAGACGTGTTCCGTCTGACCTGTTAACGACTGTGCGCACTGTTCCCTGGGTGGACTGTCTCGAGCGCCAGCGTCCTCGCTGAGTGCGGAGCGGGAGAGGACCGCCCCTTTTGCCATCGCTGGCGCTCAGGACGAGTGCGGCCTGTACCGGTCCGCTCGCGCCTGTCGTCCATTGCCAGGAGTTGCGGTTGTTCACGCGTTTGACTCATTTCACCCGTGCCCTTTTCTTGTCTGGATTGACCTGCCTGCTCGTGCCCGACGCTCGCGCCGAGGAAGCCGAGGCCGTAGCGGAAGACCCGGACATGCTGAAGGTGGGCGGTGCGCTGCGCCTCAATGCCTTCTTCAAGACGTGGCCTGGAGAGGAGGACAACCGCAACCGCGGTGGTGACGTGGCCTTCGATACGTTCCGGCTCAACGTCGACGCCCGGCTTTCCAAGGTATTGCTGTCCGCCGAGTACCGCCTCTATTCGGGGTACTCCATGCTCCACCACGGTTGGGTGGGGTACGAGTTCACCAAGTCCACGCAGCTCCAGTTGGGCGTGCACCGCGTGCCGTTCGGCGTGCTGCCCTATGCCTCACATAACTGGTTCTTCTCCCTGCCGTACTACATGGGCATGGAGGACGACTACGACATGGGCCTGAAGCTGGTCCACACGCAGGGGCCGTGGGACCTGCAAGTCGCCTTCTACAAGAGTGACGAGGGCAGCTTCACCGGCCGGAGCACGGACAGCGCTCGCTACTCCTACGACTTGGTGCAGGTGAACAGCGCCAACGCGGGCGAGGCGTACCTGGGCGTGGACAGCGCGAACCATGAGAGCAACAAAATCAACGCGCGCGCTGCGTACACGTTCCAGCACGGAGACGTGGGCCGCACCGAGGTGGGCGTCTCCGCGCAGACCGGGCAGATCTACAACGGCGTGACGAAGCGCAACGGCCTGAACTGGGCCGGCGCGGTGCACCTGGATGGCTACTACGGGCCGTTCAACCTCCGGATGGAGGTCCTCACCTACGGCTATGACTTGAAGAACCCCGAAGGGCACGACGACGCCATCGTGACGATGGGTGCCTATGACGCGCCCTACAAGATGGCCAGCCGGGGCACCGTCTACGCCGCGGGCGTTTCGTACGACGTGCCCGTGTCGTGGGGGCCCATCTCGAAGCTGACCTTCTACGACGACTTCAGCCTCTTCGATAAGTCCAACGCCGCGTTCGCGACGTCGATGCAGAACGTGCTCGGCATGCTCGTCACCGCGGGGCCCGTCTACACCTACGTGGACGTGGCGAGCGGGAAGAACCAGCCCTGGCTGGGCCCCAGCTACGGCCACGCGCTCGCGGAGGGCGACCCGAACGCTCCCTGGGAGACGCGCTTCAACATCAACGTCGGCTACTACTTCTGAGAGGCACCATGGAGAAGATTGAAGTCCGTGGCTTGCGGAAGATCTATGGCGGGCACCCTGAGCGGGCCATCGCCCTGCTGGAGCAGGGCAAGAGCAAGCAGCAGATCCTGGAGGAGACGGGCTGCACCGTCGCCATCCAGGAGGCCTCGTTCGAGGTGAAGGCGGGCGAAATCTTCGTCATCATGGGCCTGTCCGGCAGCGGCAAGTCCACGGTGCTCCGGTGCCTCAACCGCCTCATCGAGCCCTCCGCCGGGAGCGTGCACGTGGACGGCGTGGACGTCACCCGGGCGGACAGGGCGGGCCTGCTGGACGTCCGGCGCCGGAAGATGGCCATGGTGTTCCAGAACTTCGGCCTGCTGCCCCACCGCAGCGTCATCCGGAACGTGGAGTACGGGCTGGAGATGCAGGGCCTGGAGCGGAAGGAGTCGCGGCCCAAGGCGATGCAGGCGCTCGAGTTGGTGGGCCTGAAGGGCTACGAGGAGAAGCTGCCCCGCGAGCTGAGCGGCGGCATGCAGCAGCGCGTGGGGCTGGCGCGGGCCATTGCCACCGACGCGGAAATCCTGCTCATGGACGAGGCCTTCAGCGCCCTGGACCCGCTCATCCGCCGGCAGATGCAGGACGAGCTGCTGGAGCTCCAGTCGCGGATGAACAAGACCATCGTGTTCATCACCCACGATTTGGACGAGGCGCTGAAGCTGGGGGGGCGCATCGTCATCATGAAGGACGGGCGCATCGCGCAGTTGGGCACGCCGGAGGAGATTCTCACGCGTCCCGCGGATGACTACGTGCGTGCCTTCGTGGAGCACGTGGATCGCACCAAGGTCCTCACCGCGCGGACCATCATGCGGCGGCCGGAGTCGGTGGTGCATCCCAAGGACGGGCCGGCCCTGGCCGTGAAGCGGATGCGCGAGTCGGGCACGTCCACGCTCTTCGTCACGAACCAGGCCCGCAAGCTGGTGGGCGTGGTGCGCATCGAGGACGCGCTGCGGCTCCTGGCGGAGAACAAGCACAGCCTGGAGGGGATTCTCGTCACCGACCTGCCCACCACGTCCCCGGACACGCCGCTGTCCAAGCTGGTGGCGGTGGCGGCCACCACGCAGATTCCCATCGCCGTCGTCTCCGAGGACCAGTCGTTCCTCGGCATCGTGAGCCGGGCCACCCTGCTGGCCAGCATCGCGGGGGAGCAGAGCTGACATGAGCGCATTGAAGATCGGCGAGGGTTTCGAGGAGCTGATTGACTGGCTGGGCTCGCGGGGCGCGCCCTGTTCGACGTCATCCGGACGGTGCTGACGGCGTGCATCAGCGGCTTGGAGCAGGTGCTGCTCCTGCCGCCCAGCTACGCCATCATCGCGGTGCTGATGGTGCTCGCCTGGCGCCTGTCGGGCCTGGGCACGGCGGTATTCACGGCGCTGGGCATGCTGCTCATCCAGGACATGGGCCTGTGGCAGGCCACCATGGAGACGCTGGCGCTGGTCCTCAGCTCGGCGCTGGTGGCGCTGGTGCTGGGCATTCCCCTGGGCATCTGGGCTTCGTACAGCCGCACCGCTGAGCGGGTGCTGCGTCCGGCCCTGGACCTGATGCAGACGATGCCCGCCTTCGTCTACCTCATCCCCGCGGTGCTCTTCTTCCGCCTGGGGAAGGTGCCGGGCGTGGTGGCCACCGTCATCTTCGCCATGCCGCCCGCGGTGCGGCTCACCAACCTGGGCATCCGGCAGGTGCCCGCGGAGGTCGTCGAGGCGGCCATCGCGTTCGGCGCGACGCCGCGCCAGACGCTGCTCAACGTCCAGCTCCCCATCGCCATCCCCACGCTGCTGGCCGGGGTGAACCAGACCATCATGCTGTCGCTCTCCATGGTGGTCATCTCCGCCATGATTGGCGCGGGTGGCCTGGGCGAGCAGGTCCTGAAGGGCATCACCCAGCTCCGCATCGGACTGGGCTTCGAGAGCGGCATCGCGGTGGTCATCCTGGCCATCGTGCTGGACCGCCTGACTCACGCGCTGGGCAAGCCCCGCACGCGCTCATCATGAAGGAGACCCGTCCCATGAACCTTTCCTCTCTCAACCGCCTGCCGCTGCTGCTCACGGCCGTGGCGGGGCTGCTCGTCGCGCCCGGCTGCAAGCAGGAGAACAAGGCCCCCACGGGCGAGGCCGAGAAGGCCGCCCCCGCGAAGAAGCCCGTGGTCCGGCTGGTGTACGTCAACTGGGCCGAAGGCGTGGCGATGACGCACCTGGTGCAGGCCATCCTGGAGGACCGGATGGGCTACGAGGTGAAGACCACCATGGCGGACGTCGCGCCGGTGTTCGCCTCGCTCGCCAACGGCGACGCGGATGCCTTCCTGGACGGCTGGCTGCCCGTCACCCACCAGAGCTACATGGAGCGCTTCCAGGGCAAGGTGGTGGACCTGGGCACCAACTACGACGACGCCCGCATTGGCCTGGTCGTCCCGGCGGACCTGGACATCACCAGCATCGAGCAGCTCAACGGCAAGGCGAAGGAGCTGAACAAGTCCATCGTGGGCATCGACTCCGGCGCGGGCATCATGACCACGACGGAGAAGGCCATCGCGGAGTACAAGCTGGACCTGAAGCTGGTGCCCTCCAGCGGCCCGGCCATGACGGCCGAGCTCAAGGACGCCGTCGCCAAGAAGCGTCCCGTCGTCGTCACTGGCTGGAAGCCGCACTGGAAGTTCGCGCGCTGGGATTTGAAGTTCCTGGAGGACCCGAAGGGCGTCTTCGGCGCCAAGGAGTCCATCCACACGCTCACCCGCGTGGGCCTGGAGAAGGACCTGCCCGACGTCGCGGCGCTGCTGCGCAACTTCAAGCTGGATGACCAGCAGCTCGGCAGCCTGATGGGCGCCGTCGAGGATGCCGCGGGCACGCCGGAGAAGGCCGTCCGCGAGTGGATGAAGCAGAACCAGACGCTCGTGGATGGGTGGATTCCCAAGGCCTGAGTGCAGCACCGGGCGTCCCAGGCATTTGGGGCCTGGGGCGCTCAGCCCGCGCGGGAGCGCTTGCGGGCCGAGGTCGCGCGCGCTGCTGCCTCCCGCGCCATGAGCGCTCGGACGCCCGTGCGCAGTTGCAGGTAGATGTCCCGCTCCGTCACGCCCAGCCGCACGGCGTTGGACACGTCGTGGATGCCGTCGCTGGGCTCGGAGTGCTCGCCGTGGAGGCCCCGGACGGAGAGCCCCAGCCGCGCGCAGCGCGCGTGGAAGTCCGGCCGCTGTGACAGGTGGGGCAGCCGGATGAGCACCGACGCGCGCATGGCCGTGCCCAGGTTGGTGGGGCAGGCCGTGAGGAAACCCAGCCGTGAATCCCGGGCGAAGTCGAGGTGCGCGTCGAGCTGGTCGAGCGCCGCCTTGAGCCGGAGGAAGGCCGGCGCCAGCCCGGACCCGGGCTGCATGCTGATGATGCGCAGGGCGTCCTCCTCGCCCACCCAGACGATGAAGCGCTTGTCCGCGGAGTGGAACAGGCCCCGGTTGCGAGGCCAGTCGCGGTTGACGCCCGCGCTGTCCAGGAAGCGGTCCGCCTGCTGGAACAGGATGTGGCGTTGCACCAGCTCCCGCCGCCGCGCCTCGGAGAGACTGGCCAGGGGATGGTACTCGCCCGCCAGTTCGCCCTGGAGGCGCGAGAGGACCTGGACGACCTCTGCCTCCAGCGTGGCCCTGTCCCGCGCGCCAATGGCCGGCGGAAAGGCATACCGGGCCAGGTTCCTTCCGACGCGGATCCGCGTGGAGAGGATGAACTCGCCCGTGGGGTCCAGGTCGTCCCGCGGCAGCCCGTCCAGCGAGAAGTCACTGTCGTGCCCGCTCAGGTCATGGCCGGAGTGGTCCTGGATGATGGGATGGAGCAGCGGTGAGAACAGGGCGTAGGACTCGCTGTCACCCGCGTAGACCCCCATCTGGGAGTCCTCGTGGTCCAGGCCACTCTGGATGGCCTTGCGCAGCGTCCATCCGTTGCGCGTCGTGAGCGTGTCGAGCCGGGCCTTCAGTTCGGGCGTCAGGTGCTTGTGTAGCAGCATCGCGCCGGCGCCTGAGCACGTCACATGCCACGGTGGTTGTGGCTCAAACGGATGTGATTCTCCACGCTTGGACCGGTGGCGTGCCTGGGGCGCGTGTCACTGACGCGTCATCCGGAGGGATGACACGTCAGCGCCGGGCCGCGTGGCGGCTCAGGGCACCAGGGCGTCGAGCCTGACGGGCAGGGGCGAGCAGCTGGACGGTGTTCCGTAGAAGCGGGCCCAGGACACGGCCCGGTACGAGTCCACGGCCGTGCCGGAGGCGGGCGCTTGAATCGTCAGCGCCGGGTAGGCCGGGTCCAGCGCCACGCGGCAGACGTTGCCGTTGGAGATGAGCGCGCCCTTCGCGCTTAGGCCGCCCACGCGGTGGTAGCGCCCCGTGGAGGCGGACCACTTGTAGAGGTCCGTATATAGCTCGGTGTTGGTGCAGTTGGCGCCCTTGAGTCCCAGCACGGAGGTGTGGGGCCGCAGGGTGTAGGTCGTCCCGGCGGGCGCGGGCCGCACGTTGAGGTCCACGGTGTACATGCGGCAGCCCGTGGCGTCATAGGCCGTGCCGGCGCTGTCGCCGAACTGCGCCGTGCCCGACAGGGTGAGCGTGTCCTCGGCGGTGGTGTCGATGAGGCAGGTGTAGTGGGCCTTCACCGCGCCGGCGATTCGCTGCCAGTGCGAGGTGCGGGCGGTGTTGGATTGCTCAATCTGGAGCCCCGGCCGTCGAGCGCGAGCTCGTTGACGAAGTTGGAGGGCTCGGAGCCCGCGAACACGGGTGGGTTGTGGAGCACGGCCAGGCCCTGGCCCCGGAGCGCGTCGCGAATCACTTCCGCCACGCCCTCCCGGAACACGGTGGCCTCGCCGCCGCCCACCAGCACGCCCGCCGCCGCGTAGCTGGTGTCCGCGTAGCCGTGGAAGGACACGGCGTACTTGAAGTCCCGGCCCAGCACGCTGCCCAGCCCCGGGAAGCTGGTGCCGTCGATGTCCGTGGAGGTGATGTGCCAGTGGTCCCTCGCGTTGAGGCTGCCCGCGTACCAGCCCTTGACGCGCCATGTGGACACCTTCGACGTGGCCGCCGGAGCCATCCACTCCACCTGCTCCGCGGTCTGCACCTCGATGTTGCCCCCGTGCGGCGCGGTGTAGATGAGGGTGTTGTTGAGGCCGTCGTCGGAGACCCGCTCGATGATTTGATTGGGCTTCGTGGTCTCCAGGGTGTTGAGCTCGGCCGCGGTCTCCGTGCCCGGATGGTAGGTGACGCCGTCCCTGTCGTTGGCCGAGCCGTGCATGGCGGTGAGCGTCACGCTCGCGCTGTCGGTCATGTCCAGCCGGGTGATGCCCGTGGAGTGCATCTTCACCACCCCGGCGCCCGCGGTGAGCGCCTGCTTGACGGTGCAGAGCCCTTCGTTGAAGGACGCGCCTGAACCCGTGCGCACGCGGAGCTGGCGCCCCACGCCGCTGCTCAGCAGCGTCAGGACGTCCGGCGGGACGTGGCAATACTCCTTGGCGGCGTAGCCGGAGATGCTGTTGTCCGTCGTCAGCGTCAGCGCGCCAGACACCAGCGCGGCCTGTGTCTGGTTGAGTGATTCCGTGGAGGCCAGGGCGGTGCCGCCCTCGCAGCCCGTGAGCGTCAAGGCCATACCGCCAATCAAGGCGATGCGTGCTTTGTCCATGACTCCTCCTGTTTCGGAGGGGGACTGTGCAAGCCATCTGCCACACGGCGGAACACGCCATGCCCCTGGGGCCCCGCCGAGGGGATGAGCGGTTTTGGCATGGTGTCAGGCAAAGCCTGCTGCGTCAGACACGGCAGATGCTGCCGTTGGGACTGGCAATCCATGCTGGCAATGGTTGCCTTTCAATCGGTGCGGTCTCCCCGGACCCGGGGTCTGAAAACGTTGGTGTCGCAAAATCCTGGCTCAGTTGCTTGAAACCTTGATTTCAGCGAGCGTCCAAGTGTCCCCATTCTGGAGGTCCCTGTTTGTTTCGTCCCGTTGTGCTGCTCGCGTTTCTCGCTCTTGCATCAGGCCTGACGTCCTGTACCAGCGACCCGTGCACGTCCTTGTCGACCTGTGCGGCGTGCGCGGGTGACTACATCGAGAACGGTTGCAAGTGGTGCCCGTCGGATAACTCGTGTTCGGCCTATGGCGACGAGAGCTCCTGTTCGTACTCGGAGCTCGCGGACTCGGTCGACCAGTGCGGCGGCACGTCGTCCTCGTGCAATCAGCCGTATTCGGGGCCGACGGCGGACCCCCAGTCGTCCAGCTTCTGCCAGGCGGCCTACCACTACGGCTGCCAGGGGCGGGACTCCGAGCGCCGCGCCAACTGCCAGTACTACGCCCAGTTCGAGGCGGACAACCCGGGCCTGACGCCGTGCCCCTATTGCCCGTGAGCGGGTGAGGCACCGGGCCGCTCACCGGAACGTCTTCTTCCGGTGAGCGGTGGACGCCTGGGCTACGGGCCCGTGGGTGCTTGCAGCCGGGGCGGCAGGTGCGGGCCGAACTCGATGCCTTCTGCCTCGGCGGGCGGAACGGGGGCGTATTTCAGCGCCGGGACGTCCGCCCAGCGCCGCACGATGTCCTGGGCCTGGGTCCGCGTCGCGGCGGGAAGCCGGTTGATGCTGGCGCCGTGGTTGCCTCCCGGGACGACGAACGTGAAGGAGTCCTGGGCGTTGCCCAGCGGGAACGCCGCCGCCGTCCAGGGGTCCAGGTCGCCGTAGATGAACATGATTCGCTCGCCTTGCGTGACGAGCCAGTCCTCGATGTCCTGCATGGCCTGGGGCCGGAACACGACGGGAACACCGGGCGTCGAGTACACCGGCGCGATGTTCGTTCCCGGGTGCTGGATGCGGCTGCCCAGGTGGTCCTCGTAGGGCTTGGGCCAGCCCAGCTCCAGGCTCGCCTGGTAGTAGTACGGGTGGTACGGCTCGATGCCACCGCTGCTGTTGTCGGAGAACGTGGCCAGGCCCACCGTGTAGTTGATGACGTCCAGCATTTGCGAAGTGCTCGTCGGGACATCCGGGAACATGGTGCAGTTCTGGGGGGAGTCGTACTGCCAGAAGGCGAAGTACGTCTCGATGACGGCGTGCTCCAGGGCCCGCTCGAGGCCCAACTGGTTGTAGGTGAGGCCCACGCTCGCGGCCCAGTTGCCCATCGTCGCCAGTGCCTCTTGACGGCGGTCCAATACGGCGCGCTGGAAGTTGTGGATGCGCTCACGGCACCACGCCAACTCATCGCCGCCCACCGAGGCCTGGAAGGCCGGGAAGCGCTCGTCGTCGCCCCGGGCGAGGGGCGCCACGTAGGCCACCGTTGCGTCCACGTCATCCGGGTAGAATCGACGGTAGAACACCACGGTCTCTCCACCCTTGCTGACGCCCGTGGAGATCCAGCGCGCGTTGTAGATGGGCTTGAGCGCCTGGACCACCCGGTGGAAGTCGGAGGCCGACTGCTGGATGGTGAGCTGGCTCCAGTCCGCGGGCTCCGGGCGGCTCGGGACGAAGAAGCGGTGCTCGATGGAGAGCTGGTTGCCGCCCACCAGCGTCGTCAGCTCACGCCGGCTCGTCGACGTACTCACGTAGTAGCCGCTCGTGTGGAAGATGACAGGCGCCGCGGTGGAGGCGTGCAGCAGCGTCAGTCGCTGCTTGAAGCGCTGGCATTCAGGCCGTGCGTGGTCGGCCGGCTGGTCATACTCCATGACGAAGAAGCGGTGCCCGGCCGGGACGGAGCTCCCGTTGGGGTTCTCCCGGACCGTCATGCCGGGGATGGCGCGCAGCCGGAGCAGGATGTCCGCGGTCGGGTCCTGGACGACGGTCGGGTCTCCCGGAGGCCAGATGCCACCATCTGGCGGATCCACCGGGCACTCCGGCGGCTCCGTGCCCGCGTCTGGGCTGCCCCCGTCCATCGGGTCCGTGCCGCCATCGTCCTCGTGTGTGCCGGCGTCTTCGGGCTCCGTGCCCGCGTCGTCGCTGCCCGCGTCAGCAGGCCCCGCGCCGCCGTCCTCCTCCGTGCCCGCGTCGCCGGAGCGGTC
>JBKGHI010000260.1:0-11948 GCA_046520405.1 Myxococcus sp. 1LA | reverse complement strand
CCCGGGCCGGCCACGGCGAGCGGCGGTTTCGTGGCGGCCGGCCGGGCCGCGGCCGCCGGTTCACCCAGCGCCTGGCCGCAGAGCACACATGCGACCGAGCGAGGCGAGTTGTACCCGTCACAGTTCGGGCAGACCACGGCGAGGGAGGACAGCAGGAGCTGTGACATGAGCGGAGGCGAATCTACGGGTGCGTAAAACACCGGGTCAACGAAAGCGAACGCACCAACTGGGGGGGCCCCGAGGCAAGTGACGTCCAGGTGTGGGGCAACGTTGCCCCTCCGTTGGTGCAAAGTTACGATTGCTCCTCATTCGATGATTCGCCTGAACGACATCCTCCAACGGGTTTCCCAGTACCACCCCGACCCCGACCTGGACATCATCAAGAAGGCCTACGTCTATTCGGCCAAGGTCCACCAGGGGCAGCTCCGGAAGTCAGGCGAGCCCTACCTCGTCCACCCGCTCGAGGTCGCCGGCATCCTGGGTGAGCTCAAGCTGGACGAGGCGTCCATCGTCACCGGACTCCTTCACGACACCATCGAGGACACGCTGGCCACCGCGGAGGAGCTGACGGAGCTCTTCGGCTCGGAAGTGGCCCACCTGGTGGACGGCGTCACCAAGCTGTCCAAGTTCTCCGCGTCCGCCAGCCTGTCGCAGGAGGAGAAGCAGGCGGAGAACTTCCGGAAGATGATCATCGCGATGGCGCAGGACATCCGCGTCATCCTGGTGAAGCTGGCGGACCGCACGCACAACATGCGGACGCTGGACCACATGTCGGAGGAGAAGCAGGCGCGCATCGCGCAGGAGACGCTGGACATCTACGCGCCGCTGGCCAACCGGCTGGGCATCTCGTGGATCAAGACGGAGCTGGAGGACCTGAGCTTCCGCTACGTCAAGCCGCAGGAGTTCTTCGCGCTCCAGGAGAAGCTCAACAAGCGCAAGAAGGAGCGGGAGAAGTACATCGAGGACACGTGCGACCTCATCCGCTCCAAGCTGGCCGAGCGCGGCTTGAAGGGCGAGGTGTCCGGCCGCTTCAAGCACGTCTACAGCATCTACAAGAAGATCAAGTCACAGGGCATCGACTTCGATCAGATTCACGACATCATCGCCTTTCGCATCATCGCGCCCACCGCGCCCTCTTGTTACGAGGCGCTGGGGTTGGTGCACGAGATGTGGAAGCCGGTGCCGGGACGCTTCAAGGACTTCATCGCGATTCCGAAGCCCAACATGTACCAGTCGCTGCACACGACCATCATCGGTCCGCTCAGCGAGCGCGTGGAGGTGCAGATCCGCACCGCGGAGATGCACAAGATCGCCGAGGAAGGCATCGCCGCGCACTGGAAGTACAAGGAGGGCAAGGCCGTCATCTCCAAGGATGACGAGAAGTTCGCCTGGCTGCGGCAGTTGATGGAGTGGCAGCAGGACCTCAAGGACCCGAAGGAGTTCCTGGAGACGGTGAAGGTGGACCTCTTCACCGACGAGGTCTTCGTCTTCACGCCCAAGGGGGACGTCCGCTCGCTGCCGCGCGGCGCCACGCCGGTGGACTTCGCCTACGCCATCCATTCGGACGTGGGCAACCGGTGCGTGGGCGCCAAGGTGAACGGGAAGATCGTCCCGCTCCGCTACAAGATGAAGAACGGGGACACGGTGGAGGTGCTCACCAGCCCCCAGCAGCACCCGTCCAAGGACTGGCTCACCTTCGTCAAGACGAGCCGGGCGCAGCAGCGCATCCGCGGCTTCATCAAGCAGCAGCAGCGTGAGAAGAGCCTGCAACTGGGCCGCGAGCTGGCGGACCGCGAGCTCAAGCGCTTCCAGCTCAACTTCAACCGGTTGCTCAAGTCCGGCGAGATGAAGAAGGCCGCCGTGGACCTGGGCTTCCGCGTGGAAGACGACATGCTGGTGGCCATCGGCTACGGCAAGGTGACGCCGCAGCAGCTCACGCACCGGCTGGTGCCGCAGGAGAAGCTCAACGCCGCGGAGGCGGGGGTCCGCGCGGACGCGAACAGCGCCGCCGCGCCGTCGTCGGGTGGATCGAGCAACTCGGTGCTGCCAGGGCTGTCCCGCGTCACGGACCTGGCCAAGCGGCTGGTGGGCCGCAGCAACCGCAGCGGCGTGCAGATTGGTGGTGTGGACGATGTCCTCGTGCGCTTCGGGCGGTGTTGCAACCCCGTCCCCGGCGACCCCATCGCCGGCTTCATCACCCGGGGACGGGGCGTCACGGTTCACACGGTCGGCTGTGAAAAGGCACTGGCCACGGACCCCGAGCGGCGCGTGGACGTGAGCTGGGACGTCAAGGGCGACTTCAAGCGCCCCGTCACCCTGCGCATCCTCACCGCGGACCGGCCAGGCTTGCTGGCGGACATCACCAACACCTTCTCCAAGAAGGGCGTCAACATCTCCCAGGCCAACTGCCGGGCCACGGGAGATGACCGGGCGGTGAACACTTTCGAGGTCACCATCTCCGACCTCAAGCAGCTCACCGACCTCATGCGAACCATTGAGCGGCTCCAGGGCGTCTACTCCGTCGAGCGCATCTGAACGCCCTCGGCTTTCGTGGTAGAGCGCCCGGAAACCCCGGCGGCCCGGTATGGGCCGCTCTCACCCCGAGGTGCGCCGCATGGCTCGCAAGGCAATCCATTCCGACCAGGCCCCCAAGGCCATTGGCCCGTACTCCCAGGCGGTGCAGGTGGACGCCGGGAAGATGACCTTCCTCTCCGGTCAGATTCCCCTCAACCCCGCCACCATGGAGATGGTGCAGGGGGACGTCGTCGCGCAGGCGGAGCAGGTGATGGAGAACCTGAAGGCCGTGCTCGCCGCCAGCGGGCTGGACTTCTCCCACGTCGTGCGCTGCACCATCTTCCTCACCAACCTGGGTGACTTCGCCAAGGTGAACGAGGTCTATGGCCGTCACTTCACCGGCGCGCCGCCGGCGCGGGCCACCGTGCAGGTGTCCGCGCTCCCGAAGGGCGCCCAGGTGGAGATTGACGCCATCGCCGTGTCCTGAGCCGTCCTCGCGGATGCGCTGAAAAGACGAAGGCCGCCGGACCCCTGAGGTCCGACGGCCTTTGTCGCGTCAGGGCGGTGAGGCCCTGGCGGGGATTACTTCGAGTCGGCCACCGCGCCGCCACCCTTCTTCAGCTCCTCGTCGATGACGCGCTTGAACGCGTCGACGGGCTGGGCGCCCACGAGCGTGCGGCCATTGATGAAGAACGTCGGGGTGCCGTTGGCGCCCAGGCTGGAGGCCTGCGCCATGTCCGCCTCGATCTGCGCGTTGAACTTGCCCTGGTCCAGCGCGGCCTTGAACTTGTCCATGTTCAGGCCCAGCTCTTGCGCGTACTTCTCCAGCGAGGCGCGGTCCAGCGCGCGCTGATTGGCGAAGAGCTTGTCGTGGTACTCCCAGAACTTGCCCTGCTCGTGCGCGGCCAGCGCGGCGGCGGCGGCGGGCTTGGCGTTGGCGTGGAAGGGCAGCGGCTGGTTCTTGAAGGCGACCTTGATCTTGTTGCCGTACTGGTCCTCCAGCTGCTTCAGCGTGGGCACCACGCGGCTGCAGAAGGGGCACTCGAAGTCGGAGAAGGCGACGATGGTGATGGGCGCGTTCTGGGCGCCCTTCACCGGGGCGTTGCCCACGTCCACCTTCTGCACGGGCGGCTCGGCGGGGGCGCCGGGCGCGGCACCCGCGGGCGCCGTCGGGGCGTTGGCGAC
Source organism: Myxococcus sp. 1LA (assembly GCA_046520405.1). Classification (GTDB taxonomy): domain Bacteria; phylum Myxococcota; class Myxococcia; order Myxococcales; family Myxococcaceae; genus Myxococcus. The sequence goes on along the minus strand of JBKGHI010000260.1, from coordinate 8,249 downwards.
GTTCTCCGCGTTCAGCTTGGCGTAGAGCTCCTCGGGCTTGGTGCCGGCGGCGAGCAGCTTGTCCGCCTTGCCAATCTCCTCGTCGATGACGCGCTTGAAGTTATCGAAGGGCTGCGCGCCGACGAACTCACGGCCGTTGATGAAGAACGTCGGGGTGCCGTTGGCGCCCACGGCGCTGCCAGCGGACATGTCGGACTCGACCTTCGCCTTGAACTTGCCGGAATCCAGGGCGGCCTTGAACTTGGAGACGTTCAGGCCCAGCTCCTGCGCGTACTTCTCCAGGGAGGCGCGGTCCAGGGCCTTCTGATTGGCGAAGAGCTTGTCGTGGTACTCCCAGAACTTGCCCTGCTCGTGCGCGGCGTGCGAGGCCTCGGCGGCCAGCTTCGCGTTCGGGTGGAAGGGCAGCGGCTGGTGACGGAACACCACGCGCACGTCCTTGGGGTAGGCCTCCTTGATCTTCGTCAGGGTGGGACCCACGCGGCTGCAGAAGGGGCACTCGAAGTCAGACCACTCGACCAGGGTCACCTTGGCGGTCGCCGGGCCGAAGGAGGGGGAGTCCGCGGGGATCTCCACCTTGCGGACCGTGGCGGCGGGCTGCTGCGGCGCGGCCTTGGGGGCGGCGCGCTCGGAGCCCTTCGCGATGATCGCCGCGTAGACCTGGCCGCGCGGCGTGCCGCTCTTCACCAGGGCCTCCGCCTTGGACTTCTCCTCGTCGATGAGGGCCTCGAAGTTGGCGATGGGCTGCGCGCCCGACAGGAAGCGGCCGTTGATGAAGAAGGCCGGGGTGCCGCTGGCGCCCAGCTGGCTGGCCAGCGCCTGGTCGCGGGTGATGATGTCCTGGAACTTGGGGTTGGCCAGCTCGGCCTTCCACTTGTCGAGGTTCAGGCCCAGGTCCTTGGCGTACTGCTCCAGGGAGGCGTCATCCAGCTTCTTCTGGTTGGCGAAGAGCTTGGCGTGGTACTCCCAGTACTTGCCCTGCTCGCCGGCCGCCATCGCGGCGATGGCCGCGGGCTTGGCGCGGGGGTGGAAGGACAGCGGGTTCTGCTTCATCACCACGCGCAGGTCCTTGCCGTACTTCTCCTGCAGCTTCTCGATGGTGACGTTGGCGCGGCTGCAGAAGGGGCACTCGTAGTCGGAGAACTCGACCACGGTGACGAGCGCGTCAGCGCTGCCGTGGACAGGCGAGTTCTCGATGGGCACCTTGAACACGGTGGGATCCACCGGACGGCGTCCACCCGGAGCCGGGGCGGCGGAGGGAGAGTTCGGTGCGGCCTTGGCGACTTCGGACTTCGTGGACGGGCCGGTGGTGACGCGGCCGCCAACGAACCCGAGCACCAGGCCGACCAACAGGGCCACGATGACATTGGGCTTCATGAGTGGGTCATGCTCCTTCGCCATGGGGCCGGCTTTGTGGGGGCCCGAGCGGGTTTTCAACGAGGGCAGAGGGCGGCGGTCTTAACAGAGGGAATTCCAGACGCGCAAGCAAGCCGCTCTGGCGTTCCGGGGTGCCGCGCCCCCTCAGGCGGCCCAAAACTTGGGAGACTTCGGAAAAATTCCGTCACAGTCCCGATCATGGATGCCGCCGTGCACATCGATACCCGGGGGGCCCTGTGTCCCGTGCCGATTCTGGAACTCGCCAAGGCCATGCGAGCCCTGGCGCCAGGGACGCTCGTGGAGCTGGTCTCCACGGACCGCGGACTGGAAGCGGACCTTCCAGCGTGGTGTGAGGCTACGGGGAATCCACTGGTCCGCATGGAGCGCCGGGAGGCGCTCTACGTGGGGTGGGTGCGCAAGGCGGGCTGATCCTCCAGGGGCCCGCCCGCGACTTGCCTGCTTCACAACATTTGGAGGACGCGGTCTTCCAGGCGCTGGCCCCGGCTGACGCCGAGGATGAGCACGTCGTGCTGGAGGAGGTGGCGGACGACCTGGCTGATGACCTCCTCGGGGGCAATGCCGCCGCTGAAGCGCACGCGCAGCACGGTGTCGCTCTCCATGCGCGCGTCCGTGACGTGGGACATCGCGGTGAGCTCCGGGATGATGACGCTGCCCCGGGCAATCTGGACGCGGAACTCGGCGCCCTGGCCGGTGAGCTCGGTCATGCTCCCGGCCTGGGCGAGCGTGCCCTTGTCGAGGATGGCGGCCGCGTCACACAGCTCCTCCAGCTCCTGGAGGTTGTGGCTGGAGACCACCACCGTCTGGCGGCCCTTCATGTCGCGGATGACCTGGCGCACCTGGGCGGCCACGCGGGGGTCCAGGCCGGCGGTGGGCTCGTCCAGCAGCACCAGCGGCGGGTTGCCCATCAGGGCCTGGGCCATGGCGGCGCGCTTGGCCATGCCGTGGCTGAGCGCCTGCGTCTGGACGTTCCAGGCCTCGGTGAGGCCCACCTTGTCCAGCGCGTCGCGGGCCTCGCGAGCGGGGTCGGCCAGGGCGGACAGGCGGGCCCAGTACGTCAGCAGCGCGCCCACTTCCCAGCCAGGCGGCAGCACCGCGTCTTGCGGCAGCGCGCCCAGCAGGCCCTTGAGGGCGCCCGGCGTGGAGGGGTCCACGTCCATGACCTTGAGCGTGCCCTCGGACGGGTAGAGGTAGCCGCACATCATGGAGAAGGTGGTCGTCTTGCCCGCGCCGTTGGGGCCGATGAGGCCGTACACCGCGCCCTTGGGCACGGTGAAGCTGACGCCGTTGACGGCGACCTTGGGGCCGAAGCGCTTGGAGACGCCGAACAGTTCGATGGCCACGTCGCTCACAGGTCCCTCGCGCGCAGAATGCCGTAGGCCGCCATCAGGAAGACGAACGCGAAGGCCGCGTAGGCGGCGCCGCTCGCGCCGAACTGCGCCAGGCCCGGATGCAGCAGGTCGCTGGCGTAGTACGACGGTGACAGGTAGCGCAGGAAGCGCAGGCTGCCCGTCTCCCCTGACGCCAGACCGATGGTGTCCATCAGCCAGAAGACGAACAGCAGGATGAAGTTGAAGACCAGGCTCACCCCCGGCGAGCGGAACAGGCTGGAGCACAGCGTCGTGAGGGCCACGTAGGCCAGCGAGAAGACGCTGGCCGCCAGCCAGAACTTCAGCAGGTTGAGCCCCATGGCGGCGAAGCCGAAGTCCGGGTTGGCCACGCGGGCGTAGATGAAGATGGCCAGGTCGATGATGAGCACCAGCCCCAGCAGCAGCGTGGCCTGCGTCAGGAACTTGCCCAGCAGCACCGACGAGCGGCGCGCACGCACGGTGAGGTAGCGCATGGAGCGCGGGCCGACCTCGCCGCTGATTTGATCGAAGCCCATCAGCGCGATGTAGGCGGGCAGGAAGAAGAGGGTGATCTTGAAGACGATCAACACCTCCATGGGCACCTGCGCCAGGGCCTCGATCATCGCGGAGTCGTCGCTGGTGAGGAAGCCCAGCACGCCCTTGCGCATCTCCTCGTTGATCTGCGCCGGGCTGAGCCCCTCCCCCCCGGTGCCCTCCAACTGCTTGGCGACGGCGGCGCGAACCTGGCTTGTGAGCCAGCCGACGATCAGCAGCACCAGCGCGGAGAACATGCTGTAGAGCCCGAGCAGCACCACCGTGCGGCCACTGCGCACGGACCGGCGGAGCTCGGCGCTCCAGATGACGAGCGTTTCTTTCAATCCGTCCAAAGTGTGGGCGAACCTAGCGGAGATGCACACCCGTCCGCCAAGTTTCTGATTTCCGTGAGGGACGGAAGCGGCCAGGGAGGCATCCGTGGACAGCGCGCCCCCAGCCGGTAGGATCCGCGGGCCGCTCACCCCCCGGAGCCCCCCGTAGCAATGAGCTTCCACCGCCGTCTCCTGTCCGCCGCCGTCGCGTTGCTCCCCCTGGCCGTCGTCGTTGGCGCGACAGAGCCGGAGCCGCCGACGTCCGCTGGCGCCTCCGATGACGGCGGGGCAGGGGCGGTGGTTGGTGCTCCCACCGTGGGGAGTTCCGTCACGCCGGATACGGGCACGACGGCGCAGGGCGCTCAGATGGACGCGGGGGACTCTGGCGGCGTCACGGCGTCGCACGCGACCCAGACGGACGCGGGGACATCGGGCGCCGCCACGGCATCGCAGCACGCCACCCAGTCCGACGCTGGCACCTCAGGCTCCGCCGCCGTCTCCGCCGCCGCGGTGCTTGGCGGCGAATCTCCGGACGGCGGCCTCGCGGCGTCGGCCGCGGAGCCGGGCATGGTGCCTCCGGTCCCCGTGCCCTCGCGTGAGAAGGCGCCGCCCATCGCCACGGTGAAGCCGCTGCCCAAGTCCGTGGACCTCCTGGCCCGCGCGACGCTGGAGGGCGGGACGCTGGTGGTGAAGGAGAAGGGCGGCAAGAAGAAGCAGCTCACCATCGACCCGGTGCTCCAGGCCTCGCTGACGCAGATCCTCCGCAACTACGAGACGCCCTATGGCGCGGCCGTGGTGCTGGAGCCGTCCTCGGGCCGGGTGCTGGCGCTGGCGGAGCACTCGGCGGCGCGGCCGGAGCTGCGCGGCCTGCCGGTCCGCGCGGTGTTCCCCGCGGCCAGCGTCTTCAAGATCATCACCGGCAGCGCGCTCCTGGAGGCCGGCGTCACGCCGGACACGGAGGAGTGCTTCCACGGCGGCAAGCGGCGCATCTCCCAGAAGCACCTGGAGGACAGCGCGCGGGACGCGGACTGCTATTCGCTGGCGCTGGCCATGGGCAAGAGCGCCAACGTCATCTTCGCCAAGCTGACGAACAAGCACCTCACCGTGGATACGCTGCGCCGCATGGCGGCCCGCTTCCGGTTCAATCGCGAGATTGCGTTCCCCGTGCCGACGGACGTGTCGCTCGCGGCCATCCCGGAGGAGACGTTCGGGTTCGCCAACACGGGCGCGGGCTTCGGGGACGTGTACCTGTCCCCGCTGCACGGCGCGCTGGTGGCCGCGGTGGCCGCCAACGAGGGCCGCTGGGTGGACCCCATCCTCTTCGAGCCCGAGGGCCCCGCGCCGCTGCTCCCCGCCGAAGGCGAGCCCGTCCTCACGCCGGAGGTGGCGAAGGACCTCACGGTGCTGCTGGAAGAGACGGTCACCCACGGCACCGCGCGCGCCGTGTTCCGCGAGCGGGGCTTCCGCGTGGACGGGGCCGTGGGCAAGACGGGCTCGCTGGCGGACCGCGAGCCCTTCCGCGACTACTCCTGGTTCGTGGGCTTCGCGCCCAAGGACAACCCGCGCGTCGCCGTGGCGGCCATCATCGTCAATGACCCCAAGTGGCGCATCCGGGGCACCTGGCTGGGCCGCGAGGCGCTCCGCCTGGGCTTGGAGCGGCTGCCCGCGCCCGTGGAGATGACGGCCCCGGCCTCCGCCGCCGGCAAGCACTGACGCGGGCGTCAGCGCGGCGTCAGCTTCACCAGCCCCGCGTCCAGGAAGCCGGCGAAGAACTTCAGCGCGTCCAGCTCCTGCAGCGGCGACACGTGGACGATGGCGGCCACGTCCCGCCGCCCGTCGATGCGTGACAGCAGGTAGCGCTCCGGCGCGGAGAGCTGGAGCGTCTTGAGGTGCCCGGCGGCGACCTGGAGCGTGGGGACCCTGGCCGGCTCGGCCAGCTCCCGGCGCAGGTGCACCAGCAGCTTCTCCTGGGCCGCCTTGACGAACTCCGCCGTGCGAGCGGAGGGAGACATCTCATGCGCTCGCCGCGCCAGCGCCTCGCCGTCCCGCACGTTGCCCGAGTCGAGGAACAACTGCGCGGCCTGGAGCACCTCGTCGGAGGACGTCTCCGAGCCGATGATGCCCGGCTCCCCGTCCTCCTCCACCACCACGGCCATCTCCGACTCGGGCGGCTCGTCCGACACCTTCACCGCGTCCAGGCGGTAGAGCGCGTACAGCCGCTGGTAGAGGAAGAAGTCCGTGGCGTGCAGCGCCAGCGCGATGCCGTCGATGGTGAGGCCTTCCTTGATGAGCTGGACGATGCGCTCGTCCATGCTCCCGGGCTTCCGCTCGGGCAGCTTGCGCTCGTCCACCGTCAGCCGCACCGCGCCAGAGGGGAACACGGCGCGGATGGCCTGCCAGGCCGTCTCCCGGAACTCGCCCTCGCGGTGGATGTCCAGCAGGTCCACGCTGACTTCCAGGCCCGCGACTTCCGGCGCCGTGTCCGCCGCCTCGAAGACGAAGTCGCCGTCCTCCCAATGGAAGGCGTCGAGGATCATCTCCCGGAACTTGTGGCTGAGCGTGCCGCGCACCGTGGCCTCCGGCACCAGCCCCGTCATCACCAGAATCTTCCCCAGGAAGATGCGCGTCTCCGCCTGGGTGGAGAACGCCTTCTCCAACTGGTCCTCGGTCAGGTGCCCCATATTGATGAGGAACTGACCGAAGAACTCGCGCGGCTGGTTGGAACTGGCGCTGACCACGTGGCCTTCACGCAGTTCCAGTTGCTTGCGCACGTCCCCACGCTCCACCTTCAGGGACCCCGTCGCTCGCCGGTTCCCGAGATAGACGACGAGGTCCTTGAGAGGCATCGTCGAGAAGTCGCCAGACAAGCCACGCATTAACCGTCCATCCTGCCCCGCATGCGCGTCGATATCTACTCGAAACCCAATTGCTCTCTCTGTGACAAGGCGGCCGCGTCGTGGAGTCCGTGCGCGCCCGCATCCCCTTCGAGCTACGGATCATCTCCATCCTCGAGGACGCGGAGGCCTTCACCGCCTGGCGTTACGACGTCCCGGTGGTCGTCATCGACGGCGTCCCCGCCTTCAAGCACCGCGTGGACGCCGCGGAATTCGAGGCGCGGCTGCATGAGGTCAAAGGTGGCACAGCCATTGCTAAATCCGCTGCCCAGAATGGGTAGTCAGCTTCCCTTCTCTAGTAATTTCGAGGGGATGAAGAAGTCCGGACGGGGTGTGGGGCTGTAATTCCGGGGTGGGACTCGAAAAGCGGCAGAGAAAAGTTCACGAGGGAAGGTGGAACGGTGGGTGTGAGAAGGAAGCGAGTGGGCAAGGCCGGACAGCCGCCCACCGTGCTCGTCGTCGAGCCACGGGCAGCGGACCTGGAGCGGACGCGACTGCTCCTGGCGGAGGCTGGCTTCCGGGTGGTTCCCGTGACGCGTTTCGACGCGGCGGTGCCACTCTTCGAGGTCATCCGCCCGTCCGCGGTGTTGCTGGCCGCCCAGGCGCCTGACTTCGCGGCTGTCCAGGTCGCGCGCCGGCTGCGGCAGCTCAGCCATGGCGCGGTGCCGCTGCTCTATCTGGTGGATGAGCGGGACGCCGAGGCCCGGCGCTATTGCCTGGAGCGGGGGCAGTGCGTGGACCTGGTGCCCCGCTCGGGCAGTGGCACGGAGCTGGCGACGAAGCTTCATGCCCAACTGAAGTTGAAGGACGCGGTGCTGCGGGCTGCGGCGGGGGAGGAGGCCGGCACGGCGCAGGCGCTCCATGACCCGGTGACGGGGCTCTACAACCGGCCCTTCCTGCTGGAGCTCATCAGCCTGGAGGCGCGGCGGGCGGAGCGCTACGGGGGTGGGTTCTCCGTGGTGACGGCGGAGGTGGTTGGCTGGTCTGCCTTCCGCAAGGAGTTCGGGCGCGGCATGGCGGAGCGTCTGCTCGTGTACGGCGCGGTGGTGCTGGGGCAGACGGTGCGTGACGCGGACGCGGTGGCACGGGTGGGCGACTGTCAATTCGCGCTGATGCTGCCGGGAACGCCCGCGGAGTCCGTTCAGGAGGTGGTATCCCGCGTGGCTGCGCGCTTCGACACGGCACGCTTCCAGGTGGAGGGGAAGGTCGTGCGCACGTCACTGGAGCTGGGGAGTGTGAGCTTCCCGGACACGGTGGGGACGCCCACGCAGCTGTTGAGCGCGGCGTTCCAGGACATGCGTCGCGCACGTGAGTTTCGCCGAATGGTGGGGAGCGCAAGCGCATCCCGGCTGTCGGTGTGAGGGTGGGTGGGACTTCGATGCAGCGGGCGAGTGGAGGCGAGGGGATGGACCGGATCGCGGTGCTGGTGGTGGATGACGAAGAGTCGGTGCGCACGTTTCTGTCCGAGCTGCTCGGCAGTGCGGGCTACCAGGTGCGCTGTGCCGCGAATGGCAGCCAGGCGCTGGAGATGCTCTCAGGTGGCTCCTTCGACGCGGTGTTGCTGGACGTGGTGATGCCGGAGATGAGCGGCCTGGAGGTGCTGCGCCGCTATCAGACCATGGGCGGTGGCGCGCCCGTCATCGTGCTCAGCGCGCTCGCGGGGGCGGATGACGCCGTGCGCGCCATGAAGATGGGCGCCAGCGACTACCTGGCGAAGCCGTTTGGAACGACGAGCTCCAGGACGCGCT
>JBKGHI010000025.1:0-58202 GCA_046520405.1 Myxococcus sp. 1LA | reverse complement strand
GTGAGCCGCACCTGCGTGCGCGCCTCGCCACGCGGCCGGGTGACGCTCACGTGGGCGGGCGCGAGCCCTTCCGCCTTCGCGCTGACCAGGTACGCCCCCGCGCGCGCGGGGAGCACCACCCCCACCCGAGGCATCGGTGGAGCCCTGCCCCGCGATGAACCAGGACGCGCCGCCCCGCCGGAGGTCGCGGGGCCCCAGGAGGTACACCGTGACACGTGCGCCTCGCACGGGCGCGGAGCCCGTGACGACCTCGACGTGCAGCGCGCCGTCCTGTTCCCGCATCGGCTCCGAAACCCAGGGCGTCCCCGTGGCTTCAGCCGCGTTCGAACGGCCGGATGGGGCGGCGCCCTGGTTGACGGAGGCGGCCTGTCCCGCCCGCTGGGGAAGGCCACCCGCCGTGCCGAACACGGTCTCAGGCTCCGGTGAAGTCAGCACCCGCCATCCGAGTGCGGCCCCCAGCAAGACCACGACGACAGCCACCGCGAGCGTCCGCTTTCGAGCCATGGCTCCTCCCCAAGGGGTCATCCTGCCGTCAGGTGGCGGTGCGCGGCCAGTTCACGCCACCCAAAAACCGCCTCACTCACACCGGCTGGACAGCGGGCGCCATCCCCTCGCCGCGGCCGTTCGTCCCCGGCGGCTCGCGCTTCGACCCCGAAGCCCAGACAGGCCGACAGGCCTCACGCACCTCCAGGACCACGACGGAGGCACGCCTGCCTCCTTCCCCGAGGAGCCTGTCATGCATTCTCCCCTCAGCCGTGTCCCCATGATGCTCGCCGCCTTCACCCTGTCCGTGGCGCGCCCGCGTTCGCCTCCGCGCCGAGGACGCCCGAGGTGCTTTCACCTGGCTTCATCTCCCTGCCGGACCAGGAGGAGTACCGCATCGCCTTCACGCCCGACGGACGCACCTCGTTCTGGGGCGTGAGCACCGGGTTCTTCCCGGTGGACCGCCAGGCCACCATCGTCTTCTCCGAGTGGCGGCATGGCCGCTGGACGACGCCGCGCGTGGCGCCGTTCTCCGGGCAGTACGCGGACATCGACCCCTTCGTCTCGCCGGATGGGCGCCGCCTGTTCTTCTCCTCCATCCGCCCCGTCAATGGCGTGCCCCGCGATGACGTGGAGCTGTGGGTCGTGGAGCGCAAGCGGGATGGGAGCTGGGGCGAGCCGCGCCACCTGGGCGCCGCCGTCCACAGCACCGCCGACGAGCTGTACCCGAGCGTGGACGCGGACGGCACGCTGTACTTCGGCTCGGACCGCCAGGGTGGCTACGGCGGCTGGGACGTGTGGCGCTCGCGGCTCCAGCGGGACGGCACCTATGGCCCCGCGGAGAACCTGGGCCCCGCCATCAACACGGAGTTCTGGGAGTTCAACCCGCACATCACCCCGGATGGCCGCACGCTGCTCTTCGCGTCCATCAACCGGCCGGACGGCTTCGGCTCCGGTGACTTGTACGTCGCCACGCGGGGCCGGTGGGGCTGGCAGCCCGCGCGCAACCTGGGCCCTACCGTGAACACCGAGCTGGACGAGTACCACCCGACGCTCTCACCGGACCACGACACGCTCTACTTCGTGCGCCACCAGTACGAGCCCTTCGTCCCGGGTGACCTCTACCACGTGCGCGTCGGCCGCCCCCTGTCCGACGCGGACGTGTGCGACTGAGTCCCCCGCCCTCCGGTGCCCATCAGCGGGGGGCGATGATGTACCGGCCCAGCCGTGACACGGAGGCGCTGACAGTGTTCGCCTCTGTGTCCAGCACCACGCCTGGGACTGCTTGCGCCGGGGCGTCCGCTGGTTTCCAGTAGAGCGTGAGCGAGGACTCGGCGCCCCCTTCGGGAATGAGGGACGGCTCGTAGCGGAGCGTCAACCGCGCGGGCCGTTGAAGCATGAAGCCGCCCGGCAGGAAGTCGTAGTTGTGCGCCCCGTGGAAGGGAATCCACGCCTCGGGCACCACCATGCCGGGACGCCAGCTCCCCGGCTCCACCTGGAGCGGCTCCGTCACCGCGCCCGCGGGCAGGCTCCACTCCACCCGCCCGCCATACAGCGACAGGGTGCCACCGGCCGGCAGGAAGCGCCCGGCGTCGCCACACTGGTTCGGCCGCAGCTCCCCCGCGCTGGAGAGCGCCTCGAAGGTGTCCGACCCCGCCAGTTCGTCCAGGATGCGCCGGTACTGGTACACGGACGTGGCCAGGGGCACGTTCTCGAAGAGCGACTCCACGCCCTGCCCGCTGGCCCAGAGCGCGTCGATGCGGCGCATGCTCTCCGCGAGCTGTGGGTAGTCCAGCCCGTTCTGGTCGCAGAGATTCCAGGCGGTGGGCGCGTGCAGCGCATTCATCGCATCACACAGGTCCTCCACCTGCCCGCCCAGCCGGTACGAGATGGCGCGAACGAACCACTCGTGGGACAGCTCCTGGCGCAGGAAGAACACGACGTGCGCGTACTCATGCGCGAGCAGCACCTGATGCTCTCGCGACAGGGCGTTCTCCACGGTCAACGGGCGCGGGACGAGGGGCGGCTGCGCTCGCGACGCCTCCAGCTCCCACAGACAGACATTCGACCCGGGTCCCGGCTCCAGGCCCGTGCGGTTCATGAACGCCGCACCCGCCAGGGCGCCTGGACTGCCGCACACGCTGTCCGTCGCCAGGTGGATGTCCACCGGCATCATCTCCGGCAGCACGTCCACGCCTGTGAGCGACAGCAGGTCCTCCTTCACCGCGAGGAACCCCGCGTAGCGCGCGAAGATGTACGTCTCATCAATGGGACAGGGCTGCTCACAGACGATTCGGAAGGTGTCCCCCTCTCGCTGGTAGGCGGCATAGGGCCGGCCGCCCAACGTCACATCCGCGCGAGGCACCGCCGGAACCTCGACGGGCGGAGTCCCCGCGTCCACCCCGGCGTCCGTCCCAGGGCCGCCCGCGTCCGGAGCGCCTCCGGGTGGGGCTGGGTCGTCTTCACCGCAGGCCGCGGCCAGCAGCACCGTGGCCAGCAGGACACAACGCGCCAGGGAGGCTCTTACGATTCGAGACATGCGGACACGCCTTTCGGAATGAACCACCCATAGACAACCAGGCCTGTAACCTTTCATGTCACACGACCTGAGGGATGTTTCAGATGTGACACCAACCATCCTGAGCACCGCGAAACATGCGCGGGCGACGTGACGTGTGTCCAGGCCCGCCATCATGGTAGAGAAAGGAGCCGTTGAATTCACCCCCAACCCTGAGTACCCACCATGACGCTCTTCTCGCGAAATGTGCTCGCCCTCCTTGCCTTCTTCATGTCCTCCACCGCGCTGGCCGCGGAGACCTGGGCCCAGGGCCGCGTGACGCTCCACGCCTGTGTCTACGCCCACACCTATGAGGCGCAGGTCGAGCTGAACTACCGGAACTACGACCTGCCCTGGGGCACCTCCGTCTATCTCATCCACGGATGGGGCGGCATCGACAACGAGACCACGACGTTCGACTGGGACAACACGCAGACCATCGAGGTCTTCGCGTCCGCGCCGTGGACGTGGAGCACCACGGTGAGCAGCATCGTCTCCACCCGCACCGGGACCCGGCGCTACGAGCACCTCGACTTCGTCTGGAAGGTCGTGCTCCCCAACGGCCACGAGTTCTACGAGAAGGGCAACAACTCCACCTGGGGCTACTACGCCGCCAGCCTCGCGAGCGTCGGGGAGCGCCCGTGCACGTCGGACGGCAACTTCGTGGGCCCCATGTACCCGCTGTCCGTTCCCTCCATCGTGAAGTGGTAGCCCTTCCGTCGTGAGGCACCGGTGGGACGTCAACTCCAGACGTCCCACTGCCTGACAACGGATGTGACGACGCCAGCCAGCCCTGCGGATATTTACGACTAGCATTGAATTGCTTGATTCCGACCAGGGTCGGGATCACAGTGACACCTCCCCGTTCATCGTGGAGAGGTCATGAACAACCATCGACTGGGCCTGCTGGGCCTGGGGCTCATCTTGTGGGGCTGCGGGGGCCCGCCGCTGGACGCAGAAGGCGAAGACGCGGCGCTCCTTTCCGAGACAGAGCAGGCCATTCCCGCGGCGGGTGGAGGCATCTTCGTCTCCGCAGCGGACCTGTCGCGGGCGCGGCAGCGGGCGGCGTCGAACACGGCCCCCTTCGCGGAGAACGCTCGCATCCTCAAGGGCCGCGCGGACGGCGCGTTGAACACGACGCCCCGGCCGTTCCGGATGACGAACATCTCCGCCATCACCTACCACTGGTGCTCCACCGACAACGACGGCATCGACAACTCGTTGGCGGACGCGACGAACAAGTTCCAGGACGACGGCGACCGGATGCGCACCCTGGCGTTGCAGTACGCGCTGTCAGGTGACACCCGGTACGCGAGCCGCGCCGCGCTGTTCCTCATGACGTGGGCGGCCCAGCACACGCCGGTAAACCTGCATGACCTGGGCGTCGACTACGCCCGGGCCCGGCTGAATGGGCAGACGGAGGGGTTCTGCTCCAACCGTCCGTGGAACTTCGCGCTGGACGGACTCTTCCAGACCTACGGCCTCATCAACGCGAGCGACGCCTACGTGCTGCTCAAGCGCAACGGCTACGCGCTCTCCGCCGCGGACGACACCGCCGTGCGCGAATGGCTGCGCAAGTCCGCCGAGGCGGTCAACTCCAGCTTCCAGGCCTGGACGCGCTGGGCGGACGCGAACCCGAACTCCAGCGCATTCGCGCGCTACCGCTCGGACAACCACCTCTCCTGGGCCCTGGCCGGGTTGCTGGCCGCCTCCGTGGCGCTCCAGGACGAGGCGCTGGCGAAGTACGTGCTGGATGGCACGTCCTGGACGGACCGCCGCAATGGCGCGTACGCCAACCCGTCACACGTCAAGGACGTCATCAACCGCGCCATCGAGTCCGGGACGGGCGCCGCCAACGAGGGCCGCATCTACGAGGAGAAGATTCTCCGCGACCCCGCCATTGGCTACTCGCTGTATCACCTGTGGGCCCTGTCCCTGATTGCCCAGACGGCGGAGGTCAACTACGCCCGCCCCGGCTTCTGGAGCCACGTCACGCCCAACGGCGGCAGCATCCGCAAGGCGTATGACCGCTACACGGCGTTCATCCTCGGGGAGCGCCCCTCGCCGCAGGCCGGCGAGGGCCCGCCGACGAGCTACTCCTGGCTGTATGAGATGGCCTACGACCACTGGCCGGAGGCGCGCTTCCGCACCACGATTCTCGCGGCGCCGCAACCGCCACATCATCCAGAGCATCGGCGCGCCCACGCTGTTCTACGGCGAGACGTTGTAGTCCGCGGCTCCGCTTGAAGCGCCAATGCCTGCTCAATGCAGCGTGAGCAGGCCCCGGTGCGAATCCCAGGAGAGACCATGGCGCCGCAGCAGCGGCGTCATGTCTGCTTCCGCGGGCGGCGGATTTGCCATGGCTTCAAAGCGCAGCAGGTGGAGCGTCCGGTCCGAGGCGGCTGACGCCAACCATGCACCGTCAGGCGTGAAGGCCACCGCGGAGACGAAGCCCTGCTGTCCAGGCACCTCGCCCATGAAGGCGCCATCGGGAAGCCGCCAGACCTTCACTTCGCCCCCCATTCCTCCGGACGCCACGAGCCCGCCCTGAGGCGCCACCGCGAGCGAGAAGACGCCCACCGTCCGTTCGTCCATCGACGTCAGCACACGGCCGTCTTCGAGATTCCAAAGCCGGATGGGCTGACGCATCCCCGCCGTCAGCAACGCCCCGGACGGCAGGAACGCCACGGCACGGACCCGGTCGCCCGCCTCCAGGACACGCTGCGAGGTGCCCTGTTTGACGTCCCAGATTCGCACCGTGTGGTCCGCCGAGCCCGATGCCAGCCTTTGTCCCGTGGCGTCGAACGCCAGGGCCCACGGCTTCCCGGTGTGCCCTGTCAGCCGGGCCACCTGGGTGGCGGAAGGAAGGGACCAGACGAGGACGTCCGGCCCCACGCCCGCCGCCAGCAATGCGCCGTCCGGACTGAACGCCAGCGCCCGGATGGAATCGCCCGCGGCGGGAATCACCAGCATCTGGCTTCCGGACCGCACGTCCCGCACGCGCACCTCCCCCTTCAACGTGCCCACCGCCAGCAACCGGAGGTCCCCGCTCACGGCCACGGCGCCCACCGCGTCCGGGGCCTCCAAGCGGGAGTGGAGCTCACCGCTCGACGACACCGACCAGCTCCGCAAACCGTCCTCCCCACCTGACACGAAGGCACCCGGTCCCACGGAGGCCAGCACCTCCATCCAAGCGGGCGCTTCGCGCAGCAGGACGTCCGGCGGCACCTCCGGGCGCGACCAGACCTTGAGGACACCGTCCATGCCCCCGGAAGCGAAGGTGCGGCCATCCGGTGACAGGGCCACCGACATCACGAAGGTCCGGTGGGCGTCCAGCCGCTCCAGGACCTCGCCGCCGCGCGCGTCCACCCACTGCACGCGCCCCTCCCAGCCGGCCTGCACGAACTGCTGGAAGCGAGCGTCGATGGCGACGACGGACAGCTCGCCCGTGTTTCGCTGCACGTCGAGCAGGGCACCCGTCCTGGCATCCCAGAAACGAAGGGCCCGGTCTCCCGCCGCCGTCATCACCCGCTCGCCATCCGCCGAGAACGCACACGACGCCACCCTGTCCCCGTGGCCCGTCAGGCGATGCACCTCGCGGCGCTCCACCAGGTCCCACACCCGCGCGGTCCGGTCGATGCTCGACGACACCAGCCGTCCGCCATCGGGAGCGAAGGCCACGGCGCTGACGATGTCGTCATGCGTGAAGCGAAGCACTTCCGTGCCGTCCCGGACGCGCCAGACGCGAACCGTCCGGTCCAGACCGCCACTCGCCAGCCGCTCGCCATCCGGGGAGAAGGCCAGCCCCAACACGACGTCCGAGTGTCCGGACAGCAAGGCCACCCTGCGCCCCTCCTTCCAGTCCCAAAGCCAGAGCGCCCCAGGCCTGCCCGCGGCGGCCAGCCACCGACCGTCCGGGGAGAAGGCGACGGCGTGGACCTCGGCCTCATGGCCCTTCAGCTCCGCCACCTGCGCACCAGTCTCCACGTCCCAGACGCGCACGATGGCGTCATAGCCTCCTGACGCCAGCAGCCGGCCGTCTGGCGAAAACGCCAGGGCCAGCACGGAGCCTTCGAAGTGTTTCGCCCACCGGAGCGATGAGGCACGTGCCGTCGCCCACGCCTGCCCCCAGCGCGCCGTGGGCGAGTCCTCCACCTGGCGCGCGGCCGAGAAGTAGCCCGCCGCCAGGGCCCACTGCTTCGTCTCCACCGCCGCGTCACCCCGGGCACCGAAGAGCTCGGACCGGGCGTCTCGCGGCGCCGCTGCCTCCTGCACGGGACGCCGCCCCGCGCAGGAAACCGTGAGCAGGACCAGGACCCACCACCACGAACGCACGCGCATCCTGGCTTCATCTCCCGGGAGCCGGATGGGACACAATCCCCTCCGCGCGGCACATGGGGCCGAAGAGGAACCAACACCGAGGATTGCTGTTTTTACCACTTTCACGTGCTCTAGGGTGGAATGGCCGTACTCCTTCCCCCCCCGGAGTCTCACGTGTTTCGAAATCCCCCCTCCCGCCGTGCATGGCTGCTCATGGGCGCCCTGGTGCTCTCATTGGCCTGTGGTCCCCAATCCGAGTTCGACGCGTTCCCCGAGGATGAGCTGGGCGCCGTGGAAGCCCACCTCGCGGCCCCCACGCTCCTTTCCGCCACCGCGGGTGACGGCATGGTGACGCTCCGCTGGAGCCCAGGCCCTTCAGGCTCCGAGAGCTACCAGGTGCGCTTCCGGATCGGCGCCGGGACATGGAGCTACCGCACCGCCGGAGCCAACACGACGTATGACGTCACCGGCCTGACCAACGGCACCGAGTATGAGTTCCGGGTCCGCATCAAGGGCTCGTTGGCGGAGACCACCTCCGTCTACTCCAACGGGCTCCGTGCGACGCCCTCGGCGTCCCAGCCGGACTGCACCGGCCCCACGGCCCGCCACATCACCACCACCGGCGCGGGGACTCGCGATGGCCTGACGCCCCAGAACGCGGGGACGATGTCCAACCTGAACGCCTTCATCGAGGCCGTGGGCCCGGGCGGCCAGGTGTGCCTCCACGCCGGCACCTATCCGACGGGGCACACCGTCAGCCGGGGCGGCACCGCGCAGGCGCCTGTCACCATCAAGGGCTTCGGCGGGCGTCCCCTCTTCCAGTCCACCTTCGACGCCACCACCCGCGCGAAGACGGGGCCCGTGGCGTTCAACGTGCGCGCCAGCCATCTCGTCTTCGAGGACATGGACTTCCACCGCGTGGGCACCTGCTTCGCGTTCCGTGCCGTGGCCCCCACCACGAACGTCACCCTCCAGCACTTCCGGGCGGAGAACGTGGCCACGTGCGTGGACATCGAGCGTTCGAAGACGTCGGCCTTCACCGACCTCACCGTGCGGGACGCCATGATTCTGATGTTCACGCGGGGCGGCATCTTCCTCGCGTCGGACACGGTGGGCGCGCTCATCGAGGACACCTATATCGACATGCAGCCAGCGCGCATGGGCGGCCAGGGCAGCGACTACCCCGTGGGCATCGCGCTGTACGACACCACGCGGGACGTGGTGATTCGCCGGACCACCGTGCTCAACGTCGTGGGCAAGAAGACGGACTACACACAAGGCGACGGCATTGACGGTGAGAGCACGGCGAGCGACGTCCTCGTCGAGGACAGCTACTTCCGTGGCTCGCAGGATGGCTGCATCGACACCAAGGTCCGCAACATGCTCATCCGCGACACGGTCGCCGCGGACTGCAAGCGCAACTTCCGCCTGTGGAACTCGGCGACGCCGGGACCGCGCGTGGAGTCCGTGAGCAGCTATCAACCACGGGATGGCCACTTCTTCATGCGCTCCGGCACCACCACGTCCACGGACGTCGCCGTGTACTCCAGCAACGCCGCGCGGCTGGTGGCGTATGACTGCGACACGACCTGCGTCTTCAACGTCGTGGGCCTCAAGGGCACGCTGAGCGACGCCAGCCGGCTCAACGCCACAGGCACGGTGTCGGGCAACACGTTGGTCTACGGCCAGTCCGTCACCATTCCGCCGGTGCCCAACCCCACGCGGTTCACGCCGTAATGCCCCCCGGGCCTCTCCGGTTCAACCCGGGAGGCCCCGTGTCGTACCCGCCTCAGCGAACCGTCACGGTGAGCGCGTCGGTGTTCCGAGCCCCTGTCCAATCCGTCACGGTGAGGCTGACGCGGTAGCTGCCCTTCGCGGTGTAGCGGTGCGTCTGGAGCGCGGTGGGCCGGCCACGGCCACTCACCGGCGCGGAGCCGTCCCCGAAGTCCAGCGTCCAGGCGTCGTTGCCCGTCCCCGTGGTGGAGCGGAACCCCGTGCTGCCCGACATATCGAACGTCACGCTGAGCGGCGCGGTGCCAGACAGCGTGGAGGGCTTGAGCCAGGCCGCCGCCGTCGCGTGCGTATAGCCATCCCGGCCAAGCTCCTGGAAGCCAGCCACGCTGGACGCGGACGAGTCCACCCACCAAGGGCACGTCCCCGTGGTGCTGAAGTACGAGGCGACCTTGATGTCCGGGTGGCGCTGGAAGGTCGCGAGCGCATCACGGAACCACTGCCCCTTGCGCCCCGGAGTCCGCGCGTCCTCCACCGAGCCCCACTCCGGCAGCATCACCGGCTTGCCACGCGCGCGGCTCCAGGCGAGCACCGGCGCGATGGCCTCCTCCAGCGAGCGCCAGTTCGCACCAGCGGTGGGGTTGCAGCCATTCCAGTTGTAGGCATCCGCGCCCACCCAATCCACGACGTCATCACCCGGGTAGAACGCGTCCGCCGCGCCTGACTGGAAGCTGTAGGGCACCAGCGTCATCGAGAAGCTCACGTTGGTGGCACCTTGCTGGCGGAACACCGTCACCACGCGCCGGAACGCCGCGGCAAACTCCGCGGGCGTGCCGTGAGCCGTGGCGGCCATGTCCGGCTCATGGTTGAAGATGAGGAAGAGGGGCTTCCCCGTGCCCTTGAGCCCCTGGGCATGCGCGCGAATGCGAGCATCCTCCGCGCCACTGGCGATGCGGGACCAGGCCACGCTGCCCGCGCCGCCCTGGAGCTTGGCCTCGATGGACAGCAGCGGAATGCGGCCGCGCGACAGGTCCGCCGACACGAACTTGTTGGGCTGCGCCTCATCCCAGGTCGCGTAGATGCGGTGCACATCCATCTTCCGGCCCGCCAGCCGCTCCAGCGCGTCGAGCGCGGCCGCGGTGTCCTCTGTCCCTCGCTTCCCCGCGAAGGCTCCGAAGAGGATGCCCGAAGCTGGCGCATGGGTGACGGAGGCCCGCGTCGTCCCATGCTCTGTGCCTGCATCAGTCACCTCCGGTCCACAGCCCGCGAGCACCAGACACAGCAGGAGGCCCGTGTGGCGCACCCGAAACGCCTGTTTCAATGAAGACATCTGTTTCCCCTTCCGCGACAAACCATGACGTACAGACAGCGCCACGAATCCTGAAGCCACTCGGATTGCCCATCCACGTTCAACACATCGTCACTGGCATTGCCACCCGTCGGCTTGCCGTTGTGGCTCGTGGCATCGGGCCCACCAGGCGCCCCGCCCTCGCCCATCCGTCAACGCGTGCCTGGGCGCCCCCTCCCGGCCTCCTGCCATGGACGTTCCTCCGCGCTCGGCGGCCGTCCCTAGCTTGGCTGTAGGGGCCCTTCGATTCGTGGCCCCACGGAGGAGAAAGCCATGCCCTTGGATCCAAAGCGTGAGCCTTCGCGAACAGGCGGAGGACAACCGCCCGGGCTGCTCCCGGACCGAGTCGAGCAGCTACGGGCCCGGCTGCGCGGCCGGCTCGTGCGCCCCGATGACGCGGACTACGAGGAGCACTGCCGCGTCTACAACGCCATGATTCACAAGCGCCCGGCGCTGATTGCCCGATGCGCCGACGTGGCGGACGTCCTCGCGGCGGTGGCCTTCGCACGAGAGCAGGGCCTCCTCCTCGCGGTCCGTGGCGGCGGTCACAACGGCGGAGGACTGGGCACCTGTGACGGCGGCCTGGTCGCCGACCTGTCGCCCATGCGCGGCGTCCAGGTCGACCCTGCGTCGGGCACGGTGCGCGTCGCGGGAGGAAGTGTCTGGGGCGAGGTGGACCACGCCACGCACGCCTTCGGGCTCGCCGTTCCGTCGGGAATCATCTCCACCACGGGCGTGGGAGGGCTGACGCTGGGTGGCGGCATTGGGCACCTCACGCGCCGCTTCGGCCTCACCATCGACAGCCTGCTCGCCGTGGACATGGTGCTGGCGGACGGGCGCTTTGTCACCGCGAGCGCCGAGCAGCATCCCGACCTGTTCTGGGCGGTGCGCGGAGGCGGCGGCAACTTCGGCGTCGTCACCTCGTTCCTCTTCCAGGCCCACCCGGTGGACACCATCCTGGGCGGCCCCACGCTCTGGCCCCTGGAGCGCGCGGAGGAGGTGATGCAGTGGTACCGCGAGTTCATCCCCGCGGCGCCCGAAACGCTCAACGGCTTCTTCGCCTTCCTGACCGTGCCGCCCGCGCCCCCCTTCCCACCGCACCTGCACCTGCAGAAGATGTGCGCGGTGGTGTGGTGCTACACCGGGGCCCCGGAGCAGGCCGACGCGCTCTTCGCGCCCGTGCGCGCCATGGCCCCCGCGCTGGACGGCGTGCAGGCCATGCCCTTCCCCGTGTTGCAGAGCGTCTTCGACGCGCTCTACCCGCCGGGACACCAG
This sequence comes from Myxococcus sp. 1LA, assembly GCA_046520405.1. GTDB lineage: Bacteria > Myxococcota > Myxococcia > Myxococcales > Myxococcaceae > Myxococcus. The sequence goes on along the minus strand of JBKGHI010000025.1, from coordinate 46,488 downwards.
TGGTACTGGCGCGCGGACTTCGTGAGGGAGCTGAGCGACGAAGCCATCCGGCGGCACGTGACGTTCGCCCGACGGCTGCCGACGATGCAGTCCACCATGCACCTCTACCCCGTTGACGGCGCGGCCCACCGGGTGGCCCCGGGCGACACCGCGTTCAGCTTCCGCGACGCGAGGTGGTCCGAGGTCATCGTCGGCGTGGACCCGTCGCCCGCCAAGGCAGCGGACATCATCACCTGGACGAAGGAGTACTGGGATGCCCTGCATCCCTACTCAGCGGGCGGCGCCTACGTGAACTTCATGATGGAGGAGGGCCAGGAGCGCGTACAGGCCACGTACCGCGACAACTACGCCCGGCTGGCGGAGGTCAAGCAGCGGTACGACCCGGATAACCTTTTCCGCGTGAATCAGAACATCCGCCCTGGCGAGGGCCCGGCACTTCGCCATTAAGGCGTCATTCGCCCAAGCCCTTGCTCGCCCGGGGCCGCCTCGGTTGGTACCTTCCCCGCCCGCAGTTTGCTCCACCCCCACCGCGAGGAGACAGAGGCATGGCAACGGGCTTCGAGGACTACAGGATGGAGGACCCCGCGCTGCTGGCGAACGTGCGCGAAGCCCTGCTGCAATCCTACTTCGCGGACTTCGATCCGGGCTTCCTGAAGACGCAGGCCGGTCAGTCGGACATCGCGGACCATGTGGACGGCCGTTACAACCGGTGCGTCGACCACGTGCTGCCCTGGCTCGCGCGGTACACGAAGCTGGCCAAGACGGACATCGTCGAACTGGGCTGTGGCACCGGCTCCAGCACGGCGGCCTTCGCCCAGGTCGCTCGCCACGTCTCCGGCTATGACATCCACGCGCCCTCCGTGCACGCGGCCCAGAGCCGCATGAAGGCCCTGAAGCTGCGCAACGTCGACATGCGCGTCGTGGAGCCCGCGCAGTTGCTGGCGTCGCTGAAGAAGGAGAATCCCAAGGGCGCCGACATCTTCGTGTTGTACGCCGTGCTCGAACACCAGACGCCCGCCGAGCGCCTGGAGACGCTCAGGACGGGCTGGGAGCTCCTGCGGCCGGGCGGGCTGATGGTCGTCGTGGATACACCCAACCGGCTCGTGTACTTCGACGCGCACACGTCGTTGATGCCGTTCTTCCACTTCCTGCCGCCCGAGCTCGGGTGGCCGTACGCCTCCCGGTCTCCGCGTGAGAACTTCCGCGACACCATGGCGCAGGTGTCCGCGGAGAGCGCGCCCATGATGCTGACGCGGTGGGGCCTGGGCGTCAGTCACCACGAGCTTGAACTGGCGCTGGGGGACATCGAGCCCTTCCTGGTGGGAACGGGCTTCGAGCCGGAGATTCTGGACATGTTCCCAGTCACGCTCGACGAGGAAGTCTTGCGGCTGTACGTGGAGAAGAGCGGGGCGCGCGTGCCCCCGGCCTTCACCCGGAACACGCTGAACTTCGTCCTGCGCAAGGGCGACAACACCGACCTCATCGCCCGGCGAACCGCGCCGCCGCCCTTCCGGCACCTCGTTGATGAGAAGTCGCACCGCGGTCAGGCCCAGCACGTCCAGGAACTGGAGCAGCGCCTCCAGGAGCAGGCCCAGCGCATCCGGCAGTTGGAGGAGCACATCGCCACGCCGCCTTTGCGGCACCAGCTTGCTGATCAACTCAACGGCGCGCTCAAGCAGACCGCGCTGCACCGTCAGGCCCGGAAGCTCGTCGAATGGTCGGTGGGCCGCGTCAAGCGCGGCTCGCGCTGAGCCTTCACGGCCCACCGGCCTCCCATCGCCGCCGGGCGGCGCGCTGATACATGCGACACGCCGCCCGGCCACCTTCACTGAAACTCCGCACCCACGCCGCACTCCCGTGAAACACACCATCCGGGAAAGACTTCGCCAGGTCTCACCGCACGTCGCTGAAACACATACCGACAGAGGTTGAGCGGGCAAGCGGGGCGAAGTGGACCCAATTTACAGAGGCAGCTTCCGCACCAGAGGATGGACGCATCCATGCGTCACATCCCCTTCGGTGTTTCACCTGTCTCACCTGCTCGTGCCGGACTGTCATCACGACGCGCCGCGCGGTGCTGGATGCTGCCGCTGCTCCTGGTGCTCTCCGCCACGGCCTGGGCGGACACCGGCGCGGTGAGCGTCGACCTGAAGGAGGGCTGGCGGTACCGGTGGGGCGACTCACCGCCGGGCCCCGCCGACGTGCCGGCCTGGGCCCTGGAATCAGGTGAAGGGCGGGACTGGAAACCCGTGGCCGCGCTCCGTGAGCCGCCTGGCCGGGAAGGGAGCTCCTTCCTCTGGCTGAGCATCCCCGTTCCCCAGGGGCGGTGGCTGGAGCCCGCGCTCTACCTGGGCACGGTGGCCAATGCCTTCGAGCTCTACGTTGACGGCCAGCGCATCCACTCGGGCGGGCGGCTGAACGCCACGGGCACCGAGGACTCGGGCAATCTGGCGTGGTGGCTCCTTCCCCTGCCGCCCTCGGTGGAAGGCTCGCGGCTGCTCTTGCGAATCCAGAGCAGCGGTCCGGTCATCGGCGTGGGAGGCGCGGCCCGGGTGGGCGCACACCATGACCTGCTGGCGACGGTGACGCGCACGGGGCTGGCGCCCTTCGTCATGGGCATGTTGCTGCTCACCATCGCCTGCGTGACCGGGGCGGCGGCGCTCATGCGGCGCCAGGCGAAGATGCTGGTGCCGCTCACCCTCTTCGCCAGCGGCTCCGCGACCCTGCTGCTGGGCACCAGCGGCCTGCTCTCCGCGCTCTGGGGCGAGTACCTGCTGGGAAGCCAGCTCACGCTGATGGGTGCGTATTGCATCCTGCCTGGGCTCGGCTGGTTCATCTCGGACAGCATCCTGGAGAACCGGATGCGCTGGTTCCGCTGGGGGATTTGGGGCATCTGCGTGCCGTCCGCGCTCCAGGTCATCATGGTGATGACCGACCTGGGCATGGCGCAGCGGACCCTCAACTTCTTCGTCCTCTACTCCGTGCCCTGCCTGCTCACGTGCGTCATCGTCGCGAGCATCTCGGCGTGGCAGGGGAATCGCGACGCGCGAATCTTCGCCACCGGCCTGGCCGTGTTCTTCGGGGTCGTCATCCACATCTCGCTGCCGGTGTTCGGGCTGGCGGAGTCCACGGACTCGCTCATGCACTGGGGCTTCCTGGCGCTCACCTTCTCGCTGGTGGGCATCGTCGCCCGCCGCTCGGCGTTGGTGGTGCGCGCGCTCGCGACGCACACGCACCAGCTCGAGGAGCGTCGCAAGGAGGTGAAACGGCTCGCCCAGGACATGGGACGTGGCGCTGGCGAGCTGGCGACGGTGGTCCAGCAACTGCGCACCTCCAGCGACGTGCAGACGGCGGGCGTCAGCCGGCAGGCCGCGGCGCTCCGGGAGGTCGAACAGACGGTCCAGGAAATCCGGCAGGGCTCGCTGGTGACGGCGGACAAGGCGCGGCTGCTCGCCAGCTCCATTGAAACCGCGGAGGAGGCGGGACGCGATGGCGGCGCGGCCATCACCCGCACGTTGAACAACCTGGAAGCCATCCGCCAGGAAGTGTCGGAGATGGCGCGGCGCATCCTCGCGCTGGACACGCGCACCCGGGAGATTTCCAGCATCGTGGACACCGTGAAGGGGCTGGCGGACCAGTCCAACATGCTGGCCATCAACGCCGCCATCGAGGCCGCGCGCAGCGGGGAGCACGGCCGGGGGTTCGGCGTCGTGTCACGCGAGGTGCGCAGCCTCGCCGACCAGTCCATCCTCGCGACCCATCGCATCCGCGAGGTGCTCGACGGCGTGAGCCAGAGCATGCGCGACACGGCGAAGATGAGTGAGCAGGGCGAGCAGCGCGTGAAGGCGAGCCTGGACGCGGTGCGCGTCTCCGGCAACCAGCTCCAGCGGCTCGCGGGCATCATCGACGACACCGGCGTCAGCGTGCGGCAGATCTCCGCGGCGGTGGCGCAGCAGGACGCGGGCACCTCCCAGATTGCCCAGGCCATCCAGGACCTGTCCGCCCAGATGCGGCACACGCTGCGCACCGTCGAGGAGACGCAGAAGGTGACGGGCTCGGTGCAGACGCTCGCGGAGCGCATGGAGGGCACGGCCCGCGTGGCGCTCCAGACAGGCACACTGGATGATTGAGAACGCCGGGATTCACACCGGCTTCAACCTGCGCCACGTCAACGAATGGGGACCGACGGAAGCCCAGCTCGCCGCCCAGCCAGAGCTGGCCGAGGAGCGGGAACGGCCGATGATGCTGCTCGTGTCCGCGCGGCGTTAGACACGCGCGGCGACGAGGCCGCGCCACCCAGCGCGGCCCTGCCTCGGCACGTGGCTACAAGCGGACCTGGAGCCGAAGCCCAGGCTGGAGCCAGAAGTGGACCCCATTGTCCACGATGTCCCTGGACACCACCGCCCCACCGAGTCTGGCCGAGGTCCGCGAATACTGGCCGACCGTGACCATCGCGTAGGGGCCCAGCCAGACCTGCGGAGACAGTCGGAAGTCGAGCCCGCCCTGGAGGTGGACAAACTCCATTCCCTGGAGGGAGCTCGAGCCACTGATGCCGCCCGACGACGCCTCGAACTCCGCGATTTCGTACCCCACGCCCAACCCCAGCCATGGGCTGAACACCCCCGTCGTCGTGACGTGGTAGTTCACATCCACGCCGAAGCGCAGCACGCGACCGTCGCACTCGATGGTCGACGGGCAGATGTCCTGGTTGATCTGCGCGAACCCGACCTGCCCGTAGACACCCAGATAGACATTGCGGTTGAGGAAGTACCCCACGTCGATTTGAGGCGCGATGACGCCGTCGAAGCGGTCATCCAAGGGGGAGTTGTCATAGGCATCACCGGCCGGCAGCCCATAGCCCGCGCGAAGCCCCACGGAAAAGCCTGCCCCCGAGCCCTCCTCCTGGCCGACGGCGGGCAGGGCGAGGAGCAGGGTGGAGGGAACCAGGAACGACAGGACGCGGCTTCGAAGGGAGCTGTTCACGGCGCCGCGCCTCTGCAATGGCACGGCCACCCACCCTCCACGTCATTCCGCGGGCTTCTCTCCAGGGTACCTCCTGACGTGTGCATCCCAGTGCACAACAGGTGCGCACCGCGCTTTCCAGCGCCCACCCGGGCGACAGCACAGACACAAATGCCAACGCATTGAAATTTCACCAACGCGATGAAGCGGCAGCGTTCACCACCGAAAGGACGCCGCCATTCGCTTGCATCCGCATGTCTGGCATCTCCACGCCGTGCCACCATCACCGTGCCGCACGCGCCCATCCCGGGCAGAGGAGACCCCCGAATGCACTGGCTCACGAACCGACAGCAGAAGAACCGCATCCAGCGTTCCGCAATCCTTGGACTGGGCACCGCCGCCGCGCTGGGACTGACGGTGGCCGCGCTGCCGACCTCCGCCGCCGCGTCCGAGGACACGAATCCCTGTCCCTTCTCGGGCGTCCTCTGCCTGTTCGACGGCCCGGACTTCACCGGCGAGGTCTGGAACGTCATGGCCTGGCCGCCCGGCGGCGCTGGGACGTGTGTGAACCTCCCCGAGCACGGCTGGGAGAACCGGGCCGTCTCCGCCATCAACACGGGCGCCGATACCGCGTCGCTGTTCCTCAATGAGGACTGCGTTGGCGGGCCCTACCCCATCGGCCCCGGTGAGTGGGTCAGCCCGCTCCACTTCGCGCCCCGGAGCGTCTGGGTCTACTGAGCGGCGATTTCGAGCACGGAGCGGCCCCTCCCAGCAGGAATCCCGCCGAAAGCGCGGCGTGTCGCCAGTCCCGGCGGCACGCCGCTGACGCGTGCCGCAACGCACGCGCGCATTCCTCGTTCAGGTGAGGCCTTCCCATGCTTTCCAAACACGTCGCTGTCGCCGCCGGTGTGTCGCTGCTCTCGTTCGGCCTCGTCGCCCAGGCCGCCCAGATATTCCGCAACACGGGCACGCTCTCCGGATGGAACGCCCTGCTCCGGGAGCACCGGGGCTCCATCACCGAGGTGACCAACGTCACCTACGAGGGGCCGACGGCGCTGAAGATGACGCAGATCTACGACCCGTCGTACTCGGGCCGCTATCACTCCGAAGTCGTGAAGCACAACGTGTACCGGCGCGGCGACATGGGCTTCTACGGCTTCGCGTTCCGCTTGCAGTCCGACTGGCAGTTCCAGCCCCAGTCCTTCAACCTCGCCCAGTTCATCGCGGATTTCTCCAACACCGGGTGCGACGACTACATGCCGACCACCATGGTCTGGCTCTCCGGCAACCAGCTCAATGCACGCGTCAAGCAGGGCACGGTCTGCAACCAGAGGACCGTCGTGTTCCCCAACCTCGCCACCATCACCCCGGGGGAATGGCACAAGGTCATCATCCAGGCGAAGTGGGCGAGCGACAACACCGGCTACTTCAAGCTCTGGCTCAACGGCACCAAGGTGCTCGAGCAGTACAATCTCAGCACCACCGTCGCGGACGACCGCTACTTCCAGTTTCGCGTGGGCCTGTACGCCAACGGCTGGTACGACAATGGCTACATGCAGGGCAGCCAGGGCACGCGCAGCATCTGGTTCGACGAAATCGCGGCCGGCACCACCTTCGCCGACGCCGACCCGGCCCAGTGGTAGGTCCGGTGCCCGAATCCCTGCCCTGTCCGTCCAGCGCATGAAGTGATGCTGCCCGGCAATCCTGCTCCGGATTGCCGGGCAGCAAAGCGTCCTGTGCACGGACGCGTGGAACCCTCCCAGTCAGTGGCCGCGTGTGCGCCGTGTCCTCACCCTGCGCCACGCGTCAAGGGAGGTCACCCATGAAGGGCTGGCGGTTGGGATGTGTGGCGGTCGCGGCGTGGTGGTTGGTCGGGTGCATGGGAGGGCCCGACGAGCAGGTCGACGCATTCGGGGAGCAGGAGGAGCTGGGGCCTGACGAACCGGGTGACGTCGAAGCGCAGTGGAAGGACGCGGAGAAGAAGGTCTATTCCGAGCACTTCGGCCAGGGAGCGGGCTCCGAGTGGAGCCACCGCACCGTGTCCCGGACGCCGAAGGGAGAACGCAAGTTCCTGGGGCCCTTCAGCGAGCAGGAAATCACCCTCAGCCTGGCCGACCTGCCAGCGCATGACGAGGTCGAGGTCCGCCTGGAGCTCTTCGTCCTGAAGTCGTGGGACGGGAACGACCCGACAAAGGGACCGGACCGCTGGGTGGCGCGCGTGGATGACGGGCCCATCCTGCTGGATGCCACCTTCTCCAACGACGACGCGCCGTTCGACACACGCTACGCGCAGTCGTACCCGGAGCCCTATCTCCAGGGCAGCCACCCGGGCCTCACCGGCGCCGCGAAGAAGGGCAAGCTCGGGTACCCGGACGAGTCCGGCTACGGCAGCCGAGGCGACGCCATCTACCCGCTGTCCTTTACCTTCAGACACACCGGCGACCGGCTGACACTCCGCTTCGCGGACCCGCCCCGTGGCGAGGCCAACGAGCAGTGGGGCCTGGATTCGGTGCAGGTGAGAGTCCGAAAGAAGAAGACGGGCGACCTGCTGGTCAGCAGAAACGTGGACAGCAGCGTGCTGCGCTACGACGGGAAGACGGGGGACTTCGTTGGCGTCTTCATCCCGCCTGGCGCCGGCGGGCTCTCCAACCCGCAGGAACTCGTCTACGGCCCCGACGGCAACCTCTACATCGCCAGCTTCGCCAGCAGGGAGGTGCTGCGCTTCAACGGGAAGACGGGCGCCTTCATCGACATCTTCGTGCCCGCGGGCAGCGGCGGGCTGGGCTTCCCCGGCGGCCTCATCTTCGGTCCCGATGGAAACCTGTACGTCGCCGACAGCTTTGGCGGCACCAACAGCGTGCTGCGCTACGACGGGACAACGGGTGCCTTCATCGACGTGTTCGCCTCCGGCGGCGGGCTGGTGGTTCCCCAGAAGATGGCCTTCGACAAGAAGGGGAACCTGTTCGTCGTCAGCATCCTGGGCAACAACGTGGTGCGCTACGACGAGAACGGAGCGTTCCTCCCCGCGGCGGGGCAGCCCGGCGCCATCTTCATCCCGGACATCGATGCCGTGACGGTTGCCATTGGCAAGGACCACAAGCTCTACGTCGGCACCACGGCCGGAGATGACGTCTTGCGCTTCAACGCCAAGACGGGCGCCTTCATCGACGTGTTCGTCGAGTCGGGAAGCGGAGGGTTGACTGACTTCGTGGACATGGAATTCGGCCCGGACGGCAACCTGTACATCCCGGACTTTCTCCCGGGGACGGTGCTGCGCTACAGCGGAAAGACAGGGGACTTCATTGACGTCTTCGTGGGGGTGGGCACTGGCGCCAACGCGGCCACCCTGACGTTCATGCCCTCCAAGCACCACCACAAGCCACACGGATACGAAGCGGACTGAAGGCCACCGTCCCCAGCAGTCCTAAGCGAGGCCTCGCCTCCGCTCCCGGATGAGCGCCACCAGCGCTCGAAGGCTCGCGGGGGCGTGCCGCTTCGCGGGGTAATAGAGACACACGCCGGGCTCGGCAGGCGTCCAGTCGCCGAGCACCTGCACCAGCCGCCCCGTCTTCAGGGCGTCGTCCACCTGCCAGGCGCTCACGTACGCCAGGCCCGCGCCGCCCAGCGCCGCCGCCACGTCCCGGGGAATGCTGCCGGCCAGGCGGACGCCGGCATCGAAGCCCTCCGCCACGATGTCCACGGGCTTGTCCTCGGAGACGAGCTCGACGCGCACCTCGGGATGGCGCCGCAGGTACTCCAACAGGAGGGGCATGAGGATTCGCCGCGCTGTCGGACGTGCTGGTGCTCCCGTTGGACGTCCAGGACCGAGCGAGCATCGACGCCGCGCTGCGGGCCGCGGTGGACCGGTTCGGCGGCCTGGATGTCGTGGTCAACAACGCGGGCTTCGGACTGCACGGCCTCTTCGAAACAACGCCCCGTGAGAAGGTCATGGAGCAGTTCGAGGTGAACCTCTTCGGGGTGATGGATGTGATTCGCGCCACCCTCCCCTACTTCGCGCGGCGAGGCGGCGGCACATTCGTCAACGTCAGTTCGGGCGCGGGCGTCTTCACCCTGCCCATGATTTCCCTCTACTGCGCGAGCAAGTTCGCGCTCGAGGGCTTCTCGGAGGCGCTCTCCTACGAGCTCACCTCCCAGAATGTGCGGGTGAAAATCGTCGAACCGGGCGGCGTGCTCGACACGGGGTTCGTCTCGCGCAGCGCGGACGAATCGGCACAGAGCGCCGTGCCCGCCCGCTACGCCGCTTATGCCCAGGCGACGGAGCGCACGGGGCGCGCGCGGGCGCCACCTCCGAAGGCGTGGCCCGCGTCATCCATGAGGCCGCCACCGACCCGAGCGAACGCCTGCGCTTCGTGGCGACCGAGGACATCAAGCCCCTCATCCAGATGCGACGCGAGACGTCCGAGGACACCTACCTCGCCTTCATGCGGGGGCGTTTCCTCGCCCGGGGCGCCCCCGGCGATGCAGCCGCCGGGGAGCCGCTGCCCTGAACCACGACGTCAGGGCGTCGCGAGTTGCTGAAGCTCCGCCAGCGAGAGGACGCGGTTGTAGATGCGGACCTCGTCAATCTTGCCGTTGAAGGGCGTTCCACCCGTGGGGCGGTCACCGATGCTGACGTTGAGCGACGAGTTGCGCTGCGAGCCCGGAACGCCCGTGGTGAGGGAGGCGTTCAGCACGCCATTCACGTAGAGCCGCAGCGCCACGCCCGGCTCATAGGTACCGGCCAGGTGGACCCACTGCCCGGTGGGCAGCGTAGTGCCATCAACAATGGTCAGGCCCGTCGCGTTGGGCGCGACCTGGAACGACCCGAAGCCGCCCGCCTCCACGTTGAGCGACCAGCCGCGGTTGTTGGCGCCGCCCTGCTTGTTGATGATGCGCCCGTTCCCCGCGAACGCATCCACCCACACCCACGCGGACAGCGTCATGGCTCCGGTGAGCTGGAGGTGGCTGGGTTCCCCAGGTTGATGCGGTCATCCGTGCCGTCGAACTCCACGGCCTGTCCCTGCCGCCCGGACGTCCACACCGGCCCGTTGACCAGCGTGCCCGTGACACCGAGGGACGAGGCATCCGCCGTGCTGCCACCGCTGCCCTCATCGAGCCGCCAGTGCCCGAGGGGGCCGGTGCCGCCCGTGCCGGAGGGAGAGACTGTCACGACCACCCGGCGGTAGCTCGTCAGCCGGGGCGTGCCGTTGTCACGCACCGCCAGGATGATGTGCACGGTCGCCGGCGCGCTCACCGTGGGCGCGACGAAACTGGCGTCGCGGGCCGTGCTCCCCGTCAGCGTCACCGTTCCGGTGAACGTGTCCGCCTCGCCGTACTGGAACCACTGGTAGCTCAGCGTGTCCCCATCCGGGTCCGTGGAGCCGATAGCGCTCAGGCTGACAGTGCTTCCGGAGGTGGCGGTGAGGTGGACCACCTGCCGGCTCGTGTCGCTCCGGAAGGCGGCCACGGGCGCGTGGTTGGCCGCGGCGTACGTCGTCGCCACGCACCAGTCCAGGCGCGCCGCGAAGTCGTGCTGGTAGGCCTCGCGCCAGCGGGCCACCGTCCACTTGCGCCGCGTGCTGAAGTCCGCGTTGCCCGCCGTGGACCAGTGGGTGTCCTCCGCGTCGATGTAGTGCTGACCCGCGTCGAGCTTGAAACGGCCACCCCAGCCGCCCCAGGTCGGCTCCTCGGGGTTCTGCAGGCCGTTGGGCAGCACGTAGAACCAACTGGGCGTGTCCCCTTCCTTCACCCCGCTGGTGTTGCGCGTGGACGACGGGTTCTGCGGCACCACCGGGTAGCCAGCGCCGAGCGCGCCATGGTTGCTACGGACATGGGTGTTCACCCAAGCGAGCTGCGTCAGGGGCACGTTGGCCGTCTCAACGAGCTGCACCACGGGACGCCCGCCCCCGGTCGAATCATTCTGATACATCCCCCGGAACAGCGAGGTGAACCCATTCGTGGTCGGCGGCCCCGCCTCCACATAGCGCAGCGTGGGGAAGTTCTGGCGAATCCACTCCCCTGTGCCCAGCGGGCTGGTGCCCTTGTCCTGGTCCGCGATGGCATACACCCGCAGCCTGGAGAGGAACGTGGCCAGCGCGGCGGCGCTGCGCGAGGCGCGCACGTCATACAGCGCCTGTGCCAGCTCGTGCGCGCCACCCCAGATGACCACGTGGAGCACCGACGACGACGCGTCCACGGTGGCGATGATGTGGTTCGAGGCCTCCGTTGACCGCCCCGCGCCCAGGTTTGAAACCCCGCGCTCACCCGTGCCCGTCTTGACGAGCCCATGCAGGGTGCTGGCGGAAGGATAGCCACTGGCGTGCCGCGACAGGTTGGAGACCACCGTCGCGTAGTCATCAATGATGTCGTGGATGAGGTCCGGCCGCGGCGTCGCGTCCTCGAGCTCCGACGCGGTCCCCGCCGCCGAGGCGATGAGCCCCCGGAGGTCGAATTCGTTCGCGTATAGCAGCAGCCGTCGCATCGACTGCTGATCGTCCGGGTCTCCGCCAATGTCCGTCGTCACCAACAGGCGGGGCTTCGCGACCTGCGCGTGCGCCACGGAGGCGACCAGCAGCGCACTGGCCAGCATGAGCTTGACGTAACGCAAGCGTGACAGCGGAGATGAAACAGGGGGTAGCGGCATGTCGCTGAGTCTCCCGATGATGTTTTCGCCTTGGACAGGCGAGAAACGCATAATCGGGTATTAGCAGGACTTCAGGACAAACCCCATCCGCCTTCCAGCCGCCATGGGCTACTGGGAACAGCAGAGCCCCCCTTCGACTCCGAAGTCGAGATGTCCCAACAACCGTATGCCGAGCGGACAGCCCTCCGCGTAGCTGCTCCCGTCGCCCTGGTCCGCAATCACCTGGCCGCCCGTGTCACGGCACGCTTCAGCCGTCAGCCTTGTGGGTTCATCTCCGCACGCCACGGCGCCCAGCCCCGCACTCAAGATGACTGCCGCCACGCTCCAGCGCATTCGTATTGCCTCCTGTCGGCACTGCGTCTCATGCCAGCAGGCACCATGCCAAGAACCCAGGCCGTCCTCGGACACGAGCCGCCGACACGAGCCAAGCCACCTGCGCCTCAGGATTCCGAGGGGCCGTCTCGGAACTCCGTCGTTCGCCGGACCGCGCCCTCCCGGGAACGCCGTCCCTCCCGGTCCACGGCTCCGCCCCGGGGGGGACTCGGACGCCCGCCGCTCGTGCCGGACGCTGGCGCGGAACCTCCACGCCGTCGGCGGCGGCGCCTCGACGGAGGACTGCCGGAAGAACCTCCCAGCTCGCGCAGCACCCGCGCCCGGACACCGCCCTCCAGGTGGAGCTCCTGCATGAGCGCATGCACCTGCCGGGCTCCATGGGGGTGGCGCAAGGCCTCACACAGGCGCTCGACGACATCGATGCGCAGGGCCACGCTCCCGAGCACCTCGTACCCGTAGGCGCGCGCGTCGCGGCGCTCCAGCGTGGAGGCCTGGAGCACGGGTTCGCGTGGCACACCGGTGGGCACCGGCCGCTGCAGGAACAGCGACGTCAGCATGTGGCGCCGCTCCAGCGCATGGGGGGCCAGGGCCTCCGCGACATAGACGAAGCGGTGTCCCTCACAGACCCCCTGCTCCCGCAGACGCGCCCGGGCTTCCTCATCCAGGAGCCGCCACTGCTCATGCGCCTCGCCCTGGGTAATCACGCCCAGCCCTTCGGACAGGCGGTACGCGAGCCCACGCGCCGCGGCGGAGCGCCCCGCGCCAGAATAGGACTCGGCGGGGAAGCCGCCCATGGCCTCGGTGACGAGGTCTCTCGCCAACGCCAGCAGGCGCCGCTCCAGCCGCTGCCGGGCGCCGCCCGTCCAGACCTCCGGCTCCGCCAGCGCCAGCAGGGGAGAACGGCGGTCCGTCCCGCGAACGAGGCGAGCCAGCGGCTCGCCCTCGAAGGAGATGGCGCCCACCGCGTCCACCTGGAAGGACTCATGGCTGGCATCCACCACCCGCTGGACGAACTGCTCCTCGGTCATCGCGTAGCCCTCGGCGCCCGGCATCTCCTCCAGCAGGTGCCCCAGCTTCGCGAAGGGACTGTTGGAGCCGGCCGGAGGCCGCGCGGTGGACCGCACGAAGCGGCGCGGGCTGCGCCGCGCGGCCCGCTGCACGAAGCGCTCGACGAGCCGCTCATGGAGCGCGTCCCCCAGCGCATCCTCGATGCCGCGGGTCCGCTCCTGCCACTGCTCCGCCTCGTGCAGCCAGCCCGGCCGGTGGCTGATGTACGTCCAGATGCGGATGGCCGCCAACCGGTCCATCAGCGTGTGGATGTCTCCGGACACGTCGTCGAGCGGCGACACCTGCTTGTTCAACCAGGTGGGGTCCAGCCGCCCGTCCCCGGCGGTGAGCTGGAGGAACGTCTCCCGCAGCAGCGCGACGTGCTGCCCGAAGAGCCCCTTGCGGAAGTCCGGTATCTGGCAGACCTGCCACAGCAGCTCCACCATGGCCGGTCCGGTGGCCAGCTCCTGGATGGCCGGCACGCGTGAGAGGTCCTTGAGCGCATCGAAGTCATCCGCGCGCTCCACGCGGATGAAGGCGCTGTGTCCCGGCGCGCGCGCCAGCGAGTCCAGCAAGGCCTCCGGGCTGGAGAAGTCGAGCGCGGCGTTGCGCCAGATGAGGCTCCGGACCGCCGGGAAGCGGTGCGTTTCAATGGCGGAGACCACCCGCGGCGGCAGCTCCGACAGCGTGTTCAGCGTGCCGAAGCTCCCGTCATTCAAGTGACGTCCGGCGCGTCCGGCGATCTGCGCCAGCTCATCCGGGTAGAGCTCCCGCTGGTCGGCGCCGTCGAACTTGGACAGCGCGGCGAAGGCCACGTGGTTGAGGTCCAGGTTCAACCCCATGCCAATGGCATCCGTAGCCACCAGGTACTGCACCTCGCCGGACTGATACATCGCCACCTGGGCGTTGCGCGTCCTGGGGGACAGCGCGCCCAGCACCACGGCCACGCCGCCCCGGAGCCGCCGCAGTGACTCGGCCAGCTCGTACACGCGGTCCGCGGAGAACGCGACCACCACCGACCGCGGCGGGAGGCTCTTCAGGGAGCGGTGCCCGGCGTAGCGAAGCTGAGACAAGCGGGTGGCGCGCTTCACCGACGCGTGGGGGATGAGCGTCTGGACCATGGGCCGCATGGTGTCCGCGCCCAGGAACCAGGTCTCCTTGCGACCCCGGGCATGGAGCAGCCGGTCCGTGAAGACATGCCCGCGCTCCCGGTGAGCGGCGAGCTGGATTTCATCCACCGCGATGAAGTCCACGGCCTTGTCGGTGGGCATCGCCTCGACGGTGCAAATCCAGTAGTCAGGGCGCGGGGGCAGGCGCTTCTCCTCCCCCGTCATCAAGGCCACCCGGCCCTCGCCCACCCGAGCGGTCACCCGGTCATAGACCTCGCGGGCGAGCAGGCGGAGCGGCAACCCCATGATGCCCGAGTCATGTTCGAGCATCCGCTCGATGGCCCGGTGCGTCTTCCCCGTGTTCGTGGGCCCCAGCTCCGCCACGACGACGGACGACCGGCTGGATGGGCTGGAGTTCATCCGCGGATTCTAACCTCGGCGCAGCCCCGCCGCCCGGCTCTCATGGCGGCGAGGCCCCTCCCAGTCCAGCCCGACGTGGCGCGCGGTGGCTCAGTGGATGCGCAAAGCCAGCTTGCCCAGGTGGTGCTTGCGCACGGCCTCCATCGCGCGGCCCGCATCATCCAGCCGGTACACCTGTGAGACCTCGACGTGGAAGGGCCCCGCTTCGATGAGCCGGTTGAGGCGCGCGAGGACGTCCGCGCCGGACTCGCCGTTGTAGGAGGACAGCTTGACGCCGTCGGGCGCGCGCGGCACCGGCTCGACGCCGTTCGGGTACGCGATGTGGCCGCCCTTCTTCACGGCCTGCAACGCCTTGTCGAGGCCCTCGCCGCTCGCGAGCACCAGCGCCGCATCCAGCCCGTCTGGCGCGAAGTCCCGAACCGCCTTCGCCACGTCGCCGTCGCCGCGACCGTCCACGACCTGCTCCGCGCCCAGGCGCTTCACCAGCGCCACCCCGTCCGCGCCGGAGGCCACCGCCACGACGCGTGCCCCGAGCCGCCGGGCGAGCTGCACCGCCAGATGGCCCACGCCACCGCTCGCGCCGTACACCAGCAGCGTCATGCCCTCGCGGATGCCCAGCGTGTCCTGCACGCCCTGAAGCGCGGTGATGCCGTCCGCCGCCAGCACGCCCGCCTGTTCCGCGCTCAGCCCCTTGGGCACGGGTGCCGTGTCGCCCGCCTTCACCACGGCGTACTCGGCGAAGAACCCGCCCTTGTCGTTGAGGAAGCCGGAGGCATACACCCTGTCACCGACCTTGCGGTCCTTGACGCCCTCGCCCACCGCGACGATGGCGCCGGCCCCGTCCGTCCCCAGCACATAGGGGAAGGACGACTTGCCTGGCTTGAGCGCCTCCATCGCGCCCTCGCGCTCCTCCGGATCCCATTGGCCAACACCCGCGGTCTCCACCTGGATGAGCACCTCTCCCGGGCCCACGGGCGGAACGGAGACCGTCTTCAGGCCGAGCACCTCCGGCCCACCGAAGCGGTCGATGGCGGCGGCCTTCATCTGCGATGGAATGGATGTCTTCATGGAGGATTCCTCGCGGGCGGAGTGCTCACGCCCCGTCAGGGTTCCTCCGGAGGCTGGGCATGGCGTCCCCGGAATGCAGAGGCCAGGCACGGAGCCACGAGCCAGGGCACGCTCCCATGTCCGCCCGCGCTGCGGCCCTTCATGCACGCGCAGGCCGGCCTCCCATCACTGAGCGTGGAAGCCTGGCGAAACATGACTCATTGGATTTTCAGCAACCGCGACGCACCGCATCACTCCGCGTTGCGTGTCGAAAAATCCATCGTTACTGCGCATCCCTCCCCCTTTCCCCCAACAGGCGAGCACGCAATGACGACGCAGCAACTCCCCTTCGTGGTCGACGGTGACTGGCTTCAGCAACGCCTTGGAGATCCGAACCTCCGCATCATCGACGCGACGGTCCACCTGAAGCTCCCCGCGGGTGACGGCGGCTACTCGCTCGAGTCCGGCAAGGAGAGCTTCGCGCGGGAGCACCTACCGGGCGCCATCTTCGCGGACCTGCTCAACGTGTTCGCCGACCCGGATGCGAAGTATCCGATGACGGTCCCCAGCTCGGCGCACTTCGCGGAGCGCATCGGCGCGCTCGGCATCGGCAATGAGCACCTGGTCGTCGTCTACGACCAGTTGGACGTCGCCCGAGGCCCTGAGTACTACCAGTTCTGGGCGCCGCGCCTGTGGTGGCACCTGCGGCTCGAAGGCTTCACCAACGTGGTCGTGCTCGACGGCGGGCTCGGCAAGTGGAAGCGGGAAGGCCGCCCGACGACGACTGAAATCACCACGCACCCGCCCGCGACCTTCACCCCCAAGCGCCGCCCCGAGCTGCTCGCGCTGGCGGACCAGGTGCAGCAGGCCATTGACGACCCCAGGCAGGTGCTCATCAACGTGCTCGACGACGACACGTTCCACGGGCGCAAGAAGACCTACGCGCGGCCCGGGCGCATCCCGTCCAGCCAGCACGTGTTCTTCGGCCTGCTCATCGACCCGGAGACGGGCGGCTACCGCAAGCCCGAGGACGTGAAGCCCTTCTTCGAGAAGGTCGGCGCGCTGGACGCGCAGAAGAAGCCCATCACCTACTGCGGCGGTGGCATCGCCGCCACGGTTGCGGCGCTCCAGCTCGCGCGGCTCGGCCGGGAGGATGTCGCGGTGTACGACGGCTCGATGACCGAGTGGTCGCAGGACCCGCGGCGGCCGCTCGAAGTGACGCCCTGACGCACGACGGCCCGTGGCGGAGAGGATGTCCGCCACGGGCCGGGTTGCTTCAGCGCGGAGCCGCTACTCGACGAACGACTTGGTGCTGTAGAGCGAGGCGTCCACCTTGCGCAGCACGGGCAGATTCGTCCCCGGCTCGCGCTCGGCCCGGCGGTCGATGTACGTCTGGAGGACGTCGGCATCGAGCACGCCGATGTCGGAGCGGCGCGCGGCCGGCACGCTGGCCAGCGTCTCGTAGCCGTCCCCGCCCGTGGCGTTGAAGCTCAGCACGAACAGGCGGTAGGTGGCCGTCGGCTGGAGGGCGATCCACTCGCCCGTCGTCTGGTCCAGGACCTCCAGGTTGCTGGCGCGCTGGCCGCGTGGCTGGGACGCGTTGACGTCGAAGCGCAGGCCGCCGGTGTACGGATAGGGGCCCGTGGTGCCGCCCTCGCGGAAGGTGGCGTGCAGCCCGTCCTCAATCATGGACTTCGCCTCGGCGCCGGTGATCTCCAGCTTGTACAGCATGTTGCCGAAGGGCAGCACCTCGATGACGTCGGCCGCCGTCACGGCGCCCTGCAGCGGCCGGCGTACGCCGCCACCGCTCTGCAGGGTGATGTCCGCGCCGCCGTAATCCGCGTTGGCCACCTCCAGGTAGGCCTGGGCCACCAACTGCTGGATGTCACCACCGCGCTGGTCGACCTCGCCCAGGGCGTTGCAGCTCACGCTGGAGCGGCTCCGGTCCACGCTGCCCGGCACGCGCCGGTTGCAGAGCTCGTCGCCCGCGGAGGCCACCACCGTCTGGCTGTACTCCTCGATGCGCGCCTCGTACGGCGCCAACACCTGCGCGGCGGCCGCATCCGGCTGGGTCACCCGCAGGAAGCCGCTGGCCGCGACGCTGGACAGAATCGCCGCGTGGTCTTCGGCGGAGACGGGCTCCCCATCAATGAAGAACTCATTGCCGATGAGGACGTGGGGCGTTCCGCCGCAGGAGGTAATCACACCGTCGGCGTCGAAGCGGACGGTCATCTCGCCGACCACCTGCGAGTACTGCCATGCCTGCCCCAGGCAGACGGGCTCGCCGTCGAGGTTGCGCAGCGACTCGGCGTAGGGCCCCGAGGGCGTGCCGACGTTGTAGGTCTCCATGCTGGTCGGCCCCAGCAACGTGTGCGAGTCCCCGCCGATGACCACGTCCACCCCGCGCAACTGCGGAATGATGGTCCGGTCCAGCTCGTACCCGATGTGGCTCATCACGATGATTTTGTTGATGCCCTGGGCCTCGAGCGCGTCGATGGCGCGCTGGGCCGCGGGCACCTCGCCCTCGAACGTGGTGTCCGCGTCCGGGCTGGAGGACTCCTTGGTCTTCCCGGCAATCGTCAGGCCGACGATGCCAATCTTCTGGCCGCCTCGCTCGACGACGGTGTACGGCTCCACGTACCCCGGCGCCCGGGAGGTGTGCAGCGCGGAGCCCGCGCCGAACTGGACGTTCGCGCTGATGACGGGCGTCTTGCACTGACCGGCGTGCAGGCGGTCGATGAAGTTCTTCAGCTCGGTGTCGCCCTTGTCGAACTCGTGGTTGCCCAGCGTGAAGGCGTCGAAGCACACCGTGTTCATCAGCGCCGCGTCGGCCTCGCCAATCTGGCCCGCGCGGTTGAAGTACAGCGTGCCAGTGAGGGCATCACCCGCGTGGAGCTTGAGCACGTGCTCCTTGCCCGTCGCCAACCCGGTCATCGCGGAGGTGACGCGCGCGAATCCCGCGGACTCGACCTCCGCGGCCACGGTGGCACCCGCGGCGTTGGTCACGTTCAGCTCCAGGCTGGAGCTGGCCAGATGAGAGTGGTGGTCATTGATGTGCAGGATGGTCAAATCCAGCGGAGCGGGCTGCTCGCCCGGGGGATCGACGTCGCCGTCACCGTCATCACCACACGCGGACAGCACGCTGGCCGCCATCCACGTCACCGCCAGCCAGCGCCTCCGCGCCGGCGAACGCGCACCACGACGCACTTCCCTCTCCGTCTTCAACCGCATGAACTCCTCCAAGGTGTCCTTCGCAGGGCGGCATGGTGTCGGGCGTGAATGACAGCCCGGTAACGCCTTCCTGAGCGGCCGGTGACACTTTCATGACGATTGGCCGCGTCCCAGGACCTGGCACCTTCACCCAGCCAGCGCTTCGCGGGCAACCATGTGGATTCCGAGCAGGATCAAGCTGACCAGGAAGCAGGTCCGGAACAGTCTTGGAGAGAGCCGCTGGCGCAAGGCCTGTCCGGCCTGCATGCCCATGAGCGCCGCGGGAAGCATCAGGAGGGACAGGCCCCAGGGCGTCCCGGACTCGGAGGCGTTGAAGTGCAGCCCCACCGCCAGGGCCAGCGTGGACACCGTGAACGAGATGCCCATGGCTTGAATCAGCTCCTCACGCTCGAACCCCAGCGCTTGGAGATAGGGCACCGCGGGGATGACGAAGACGCCCGTCGCCGCCGTCACGAAGCCGGTGACCGCACCCACCCAGGGCCCCAGCCACTTCTCGCCCACCGGCCCCACCGCGACGCGGGCCCCGCTGAGCCCCCAGAGCGCGTAGGCGACCAGCGCCACGCCCAGGGACACCGTGGCCCAGGCTCCCACGGGCGCGCCCAGCACCCACGCCCCGGTGAGCGTCCCGCCGCAGACCCCGGCCTGCATCGGCGCCAATCGCCGCAGCAGGGGCCCCAAGGTCGACCAGGGTCGAAGCTGCCAGACGTTGGTGACCAGCGAGGGCACGATGAGCAGCGCGGCCGCTCGCGCGGGTGGCATCACCAGGGCCAGCAGCGCCATGGCGATGGTGGGCAGGCCCAGCCCCACCACGCCCTTGACCAGGCCCGCGAGCACGAAGACGGCCACGGTCAGCAGGAGATTGTCGGTCGATGTCATGGAGCGGGCCCGGACGAGGAGGGAGCGTGACGGGCGGATTCTGCGTGTCCCTCACTGGCCAGAGAATTCGGAAGGGCCCGCCGCCGCCTCAGGACCCGCCAGAGGCTCGCGCTCCCCCACGTTCCGAGAGAGAGATATCGTCGTGGACGGGAGAGAGCGCTACACATGCCGACGACGAAGACCACCCGCCGCCGTCCCGCGACGAGCAGCACGCCTCCTCGTGAGGGCACCGCGGTCCGGGCACGTGAGGCCCTTGCCGAGCTCGAACGCCTTGCCTCGCCCGCGGTGCGGGACGGGCTCGCCCGGTATGGGATTCCCTCGGAGCACGCCCTGGGCGTGGCGATGAAGGACATCCAGGGGCTCGCACGTCGTCTCGGCCAGGACCACGCGCTTGCCACGGCGCTGTGGAAGACCGGCGTCTACGAGGCACGCATGCTCTGTGCCTACGTCGGTGAAGTGGACCGCGTCACGCCCGCCGAGATGAAGCGGTGGTCCGGCGACTTCGACAACTGGGCCCTCTGCGACACGCTCTGTTTCGCGCTGTGGGACCGGAGTCCGCATGCCTGGGCCATGGCGGACACCTGGGCCGGCCACCGCGATGAGTTCGTCAAACGCGCGGCCTTCGCCTTGTTCGCCTCGCTCGCGGTCCACGACAAGGCCAGGGAAGACGCGCCCTTCCTCGACGCGCTGGTCCTCATCGAGCGCGAATCCACCGACGCCCGCAACTTCGTCAAGAAGGGCGTGAACTGGGCCCTGCGCGCCATTGGAGGCAGGCGAAGTCCCGCCCTCCGCAAGGCGGCACGCGCCCTGGCCACCCGGCTCGCGGGCAGCGGTGACGCCACCGCGCGCTGGAATGGCAGGGACGCGCTGCGAGCCTTCGCCAAGGCCGATGCGAAACCGCCGAAGGCCGAGCCGAAGACGACAGCCCGGAAGAAAGCCGCGGAGAAGACGCCAAAGCGCGCGGGCCGCTGAAACGCCTCCCCCCAGAGCGAGACGCGTGGGCCGTCCGGCGAGGTGAGCAGCAGCCCGCCAGGGAAGCCATGCACCTCCGCGGAATAATGCGATATGTACGTTCGTACATATCGCCAGCGGCCCCACGAGGCGTCCGTGCCTCCTGCCCGCCGCCCTGGAGACCCGCGTGGCCCCCCGTAGACATGACCCCGAGCGACGGGACCGCATCATCGATGCCACGCTGGAGGTCATCGCGGAGGGGGGCGTGGCCGGCACTTCGCACCGCCGCGTCGCCGAGCGGGCGGGCGTGCCCCTGGGCTCGATGACCTACCACTTCACGAGCATGGACGCCCTGCTCCACGAAGCGTTCAGCCGCTTCGCCCAGCGCATCAGCGAGCGGTTCGCCGAGCGGCTCGCGGCGGCCACCGACCTCGACGCGCTGGCCTCCGCCATCGTCCACATCGTGCACGACGACCTCGCGGCGGGGCAGGACGAGCTCGTGCTCACGTTGGAGCTCTACACGCTGGCGGCGCGCCAACGCGCCTTCCGGCAAATCACCGACGGCTGGATGCGCCGCAGCCGCGCCGTGCTGGAGCGGTTTGTCGACGCCAGGATGGCGCACGAGCTCGACGCCTTGATTGAGGGGCTGTTCATCCACGTCAGCCTCGACCCCGCGCCCCGGAGCCGCGACCTCACCCGGGACGCCGTGCGCCGCCTTCTCTCGCTTCGCCCCTGACCTGCAATGACGACCTCCTCTCCTCCCCTGGTGCTCCGCGAGTACCGGGCGGCCCGCGCGGCCGTCGCCGCGCTGTTCCTCACCAACGGCGCCATCTTCGCCAACCTCCTGCCGCGCTATCCGCAAATCAAGGCGGACCTGGGCCTCAGCAACGCCGAGTACGGCCTCGCGGTCGCCTCGTTTCCCTCGGGGGCGATGGTGGCGGGGCTCGCCGCTGGCGCGCTCATCCGCCGTTTCCGCTCCTCGCGCGTCGCGGTCGCCGGCACGGTGCTGACCAGCCTGGGCGTCTTGGTCGCGGGCCTCGCGCCGTCGCCGTGGGTGCTCGCCGGTTCGCTCTTCTTCGCCGGCTGCATGGACGCCATCACCGACGTGGCGCAGAACTCCCACGGGCTTCGGGTGCAGCGGCTCTATGGCCGCTCCATCCTCAACTCGTTGCACGCCGTCTGGAGCATCGGCGCGGTCATCGGTGGCCTCATGGGTGGGTTCGCCGCGGGCCTCAACCTGCATCGGGGCGTGCACCTGGGCTTCTCCGCCCTGCTCTTCGCCGGGGTGTCCCTGACGGCGCTGCGCTACACGCTCCCCGGGCCCGAGCCCATCGTCTCCGTGGAGCCCGAACCCACGGCGACGCACGCGGAGGCGCATGCCCCCTCACCTCAGCGAATGGGACGCGGACGCATCTGGCTGATGTTCGCCGCGCTGACCGTGATTGCCATCGGCGGCATCCTCGTCGAGGACTCGGGAATGACGTGGGCGGCCGTCTACCTCTCCGGAACGATGGGCGCGGCCGCCACCATCGCCTCATTCGGCTTCGTGGCCCTCGTGGGCGCGCAGTTCGTGGGCCGGCTGCTGGGTGATGGAATGGTCGACCGCTTCGGACAGCGCGCGGTCGCCCGGGCCGGCGGCGCCACCACCGCGCTGGGCATGAGCACCGCGCTGCTGTTTCCCTCGGTGCCGGGCACCATCGCGGGCTTCGCGCTGGCCGGCTTCGGCGTCGCCACGTTGGTCCCCGCCGCCATGCACGGCGCCGACGAGCTTCCCGGCTTGCGCGCGGGGACGGGACTCACCGTCGTGAGCTGGCTGATGCGCCTGGGGTTCCTCGCGTCGCCTCCGCTCGTCGGCTCGTGGCCGACGCCGTGGGCCTGCGCATCGGACTGCTCGTGGTGCCGCTCGCGGGCACCATCGTGGTGCTGCTCTCCGGAGTGCTGTCCGCCGCCCGTGCTCGTACTGCCGCCCCCGGAGGCTGAGGGCTCAGCCTGCAGAGCCGTGCTCGTCAAGCGGCTGGCCAACGTGCCCACCTCGGAGTCATCCGGGAGCCACGCCTCTGGTGCTGACGCTCATCCAAGGGACAACCGCGCGCGGATGATGTTCCACTGCCACGCCCTGGCGGCCTCCGCGTGGCGCTCCGTGCCGCATGGGAGATGGAACTTCTTTCAGTCAACCGGATGCCATCGCCAGACAGTGGTGCGCACCCGGCGGGCATGCTTGCATCCGCGCCGCGCCACGTGCCGCTCACGCAGCTTGCGCGGCGCGGGGGCGCTCAACCCAAGAAGGCCTCATGCCCGTCACTTTCAATCACACCATCATCGCCGCGAAGAACCGCCAGGAGTCCGCACAGTTCTACCGAGACTTGCTCGAAGCCCACGAAGCCCCGTCCTGGGGCCCCTTCACCAACCTCCAACTCGACGAAGGCGTGCTGCTGCAGTTCGCGGAGCCCCCCGTCGAAATCCAGATGCAGCACTACGCGTTCCTCGTCGACGACGAACGCTTCGACCGGGCCCGCGCGCGGCTCAACGCGCAAGGCATCACCTACTGGGCCGACCCACGGCGCAAGCGCCCCGGTGAAATCAACCACGAGCACGAAGGCCGCGGGCTCTATGTGATGGACCCCGCCGGACACGGGCTCGAACTCATCACCCGGCCGTATCTGCCCACACCTCGAAGTCCGTAGCCCCCACGAAACGCTCCGGGTGCGCGCGCTGGCGCGTGCCCGCGGCGGTCAAGTCGGTGGCCGCTGAAGTCAAGTCGGCGAACGTCGGAGCCTCTACCTATGTCGGCAGGAGGCTGCACGACATGAAGACGTTCGACCTGCTGAGCCGTATCGCCGTGACGACCCTGCTCGCCGTGGGCTGCAACGACACGGAGCCCGACGCCGTTGAGGACACCGCCCCTTCCCTGACGCGGTGCCATCCCCACGCCGCGCGTGACACCTCGCCGGCGCGCTCGCTCCGCGCGGAGGGGCCCCCCACGACGGTCACCGCGTGGACGACCCCGGTCGCCCCCGCCTACGAGGGCCCGCTCGCCATCAACAGCGCCCTGAAGAACGCCGAGCGCTTCGGCGTCACGGAGCTGCGCGGCGCGGAGGACATCGCGTTCGACGCGCAGGGCCGGCTGTACACCGGCACCGCGGATGGAACCGTCTGGCGCGCCGATGTCGACGCCGAAGGCCGCCCGACGTCGTTCACCGCGCTGGCGACGCTGCCGGATGCCCGGCCGCTGGGCCTGGCCTTCGACGCTTGCGGCAACCTGCTGGTCGCCGCGGGCGAGCGCGGGCTCATCGGCATCAGTCCCGACGGCGTCGTGCGCACCCTGGCGGACCGGGTCGACGGGACGCTGATTGAGTACGCGGACGAGCTGGCCGTCGCCGCGGATGGCACCGTCTACCTCACCGACGCCAGCACCCGGTACGACAGCGCCTGGCCCTATGACTTCCTCGAAGGCAAGCCCAACGGCCGGGTGATTGCGTACGAACCGGAGACGGGCGCGGTCCGCTCGGTGATGGACGGCGTCTACTTCGCCAACGGCATCGCGGTGACGGCCGACGAGAGCGCGGTGCTCATCGCGGAGACCTTCCGCGGGCGGGTGCTCCGCCACTGGGTCTCCGGCGAGCGCGCGGGGACGACCGAGCCCTTCATCGAAAACCTCCCCGTCACGCCCGACAACATCACGCTCGACGCGCAGGGCCAGGTCTGGACGACGGGCTACCTGCGCACCAACGAACTCGACGCGATCTCCGGCAGCGCCGAGCAGCGGCTGGGCCTCCTCCAGAACTTCACCTATGAGCAGCTCGTCGCAGGCTTCCCCGTGGCGCCCCACGCGCTCGTGACGGTGCATGACGCGCAGGGCACGCTGGTCCGCAGCTTCCACGACGCCACCGGAGGCCTGTTCGCGCTCAGCACGGCCGTGCCTCACGCGTCGTGGCTCTACCTGGGCACCCTCTCCGGCCAGGGCATCGCGCGCGTGCCCGTGCCTTGACGCTCATGGAGGCCTCTGGGAGTCTTTTTCGCTCGCGCGATGAACGACTCCCTCCTCCACGGCACGTACGGGACGGCACTGGGCCATCAGATGCTGGGCTTCGCGCGCTCCCGCGGCTTCGGGGAGGGCGACGTGCTGCGCATCATGCAGACCGACCGCCGCACCCTGTCGGACCCGGATGCCCGGCTGTCATTCGGGCCCGCCCTCCAGTTCTGGGAGCACGTGGTGCGCACGCTCGGCGACAGCTCCGTGCCCATCCAGTTCGCGGAGATGATTTCCCCAGACAACCTGGGCGTCGTCGGCTTCGCGGCCATCACCTCCACCAGCGTCCGCGAGGGCATCCACCGCGCCGTGCGCTACTACGCGTTGCTGGCGGACACCGCGCGCATCCAACTGACGGAGGTGGAGGAAGGACTGCGGCTCGAATTCATCCGCGCCAGCGCCCCCGGGCTCGGCATGCGCGTCATGAACGAGAACTCGATTGCCAGCATCCTCCACGTGATTCGGCTGGCGAGTGGCATCGACTTCGCCCCCGTGGAGGTGGCCTTCCGGCATGCCGCGCCCACCCCCGCCGCGGCGCACCGGCGGTTCTTCCGCATGGTCCGCTTCGGCGCGGATTGGGAAGGACTCATCGTTCCCACCGACGTGCTCGGCCGCGCGCCCGTCGGGACGAAGACGCCCATGGGCTCCTTCTTCGAGCGCTACGCGACCACCCAACTGCGCACCCTTCGCGCGAGCCAGACGTTCACCGACCGCGTGCGCGCCTCCATCCTGGAGCTGCTCAGCGAAGGTGCGCCCCGCATGGCCGCCGTCGCCCAGCGGCTGGGGACGACGGAGCGCACCCTGCGGCGGCGGCTCGACGAAGAGCAGGTGTCCTTCAGCGAGCTGATTGACGACGTCCGGAAGACCGCCGCGCGAAACCACCTCATGGACCCCAGGACCAGCGTGTCCGACCTGGCCTTCCTCCTGGGCTTCTCCGAGGTCAGCGCCTTCAGCCGGGCCTTCAAGCGCTGGTACGGCACCTCGCCGCGCACGTTCCGGCAGCGTCCCGGTGGATGACGGCGCCTCGCGCTGACAGCGGGACGCCGCGAGGACGCGCCAGGTCCTCCGCTCAGGCGGGACGTTCGATGCGGCCGTCCGCGTGCCGCGCGAAGCGGCCCTCTTCCCGGGCATGGACGGGGTCATTCGCCGGCCACGGCCAGCCGCCAAACTCCGTGCGCTGGTAGTCCGCGAAGGCCTGCTGGATTTCCTGCCGCGAGTTCATCACGAACGGGCCGTACTGCACGACGGGCTCCCCAATGGGGCGGCCCTGGAGCATCAACAACTCCGCCTCGTTCGCGCCGCTGTTCTCCAGCTCCACCGCCACGTCCGCGCGCAGCTCGATGCTGTGCGACGGCGCAATGGCGCGGCCCGCCACGCGCAAGCCGGAGCCGAGGAAGAAGTACAGCATCCGGTTGCTGCCACGGGCCGCCGCGGGGAGCGTCCAGCGTGCGCCCGGGCCCAGCTTCAGCGTCCAGATGGCCACGTCCGCATCCGCCTGCGCGGCCCAGGATTTGGGCGGCGGCGGTGGCGCCTTCACGTCCCCCAGCGTGCCGGCCACCACCGTGACTTCCGTGGTGCGCCCCTCCGCGTCCCGGGCGACGTGCCGGGGAATGACGTGGTTCCACAGCATGGAGAAGTGCGGCGCCACGAGCTTGTTCACGCGCGGCAGGTTGAGCCAGATTTGAAACAACTCCACCGGGTTCGGCTTGTCACGCGACAGCAGCGGGAACATCTCCGAATGGTTGATGCCCGCGCCCGCGGTGAGCCACTGCACGTCGCCGCCGCCGAAGCGCGCGGCCGCCCCCAGGGAGTCCGAGTGGTCGAGCAACCCGCTGCGAACCACGGTGACTGTCTCGAAACCCCGGTGCGGGTGCTGGGGAAAGCCGGGCACCACGGTGCCGTGATACATGTTCCAACCGTCACGCCCGTCGAAGTCCTGGCCGATGTTGCGGCCGCGAGCGAGGCGGACGGCCCAAGCCGCTCGTTCCCCACGGGGTACTTGTCGTCGTGGTGGACACAGAAGAGGAACGGGTCCGGGGTCCGCCACGGCATCCCGAGCGGCTCCACACGAAGGACGGCTTCTGGCTGCTGACTCATCTGCTGCGCCTCTTCCCTTCTGGAGCCCCGTGAAGATTCCGCTGGGCAGGGCTCCCTCCAGGAAGAGTAACAGCGCGCATCCTCCGTCGCTTGCCCTGCTGGGCTGGCCGTCCGGACGCCTGGGCTCAGGCCCACAGCGCCCGAGCGAGCGTGTCCACCATGGCCACCGCGACCTCGGGCGAAGGCAGGCCGGCCGCGGACTCGAGCACCGGATTCACCGGCGCCGCGGCCTCCTCCCGCAAGGCCGCCGCCGCCCGCTGCTTCGCCAGCCGGAGCACGTCCCGCTCGGCATCGGAGAGCCGCTCCTGGGCCCATTGGTCAATCTTCCAGGACAGCTCCGCGTGCCGCGTCTCGTCCTCGGCGATACGAGCCATGGAGGCGCGCACTTCGGAATCCCGGGCGTGCAGCGCCTGATGCCGCGCCACCAGCGCGCCGTACGTCTCGCGCACGCAGCCCTCCACCGCGTTGTCCAGCGCCACCGCGAACAAGGAGCGCGGCGCCGCGGCATCCACCCGGGGTGCCGGCGCCGTCGCGCCATGGCGCCCCGCCAGCCGGGCGCTGACCTCCGTGTGCATGACCTCCTCCAGCGCGCTCATCAGCGCCGCGTCCTGAAGCGCGACGTCCGCCCCATGCATGGCCAGCTCCTCCCGCAGCCGCAGGAAGGCCTGGATGGACGCGGCCTCCAGGTGGGCAATGGCGGCGAAGTGCTGGCCCAGCACGTCGTCACAAGCCACCGCGCCAGTTGATTGCAAGCCCTCGGGCCGGCGCCCCACGGCACAGTTGTCCGAGCCCCGCTCCAGGACCTTGCGCTCCTCCTCCACCACCTCCCCCGTCGAGGTCACCCGCAGCACATGCTGCGTCAGCTCCGTCCCCTTGCCACACGCCATGCCCTTGGTGCCGACGACGCCGAACTCGCCGCCGCCCAAATCCTTCACCGCCCCACGATTGAGCACGCCACATTGGAGGTCGTAGCCCGCGGCAAAGGCCGTCAGCGCGGCCTCCTGCGTCGTGTCGATGGGCCCCAGGAACGCCTTCAGGGCATCCAGTGAGGCGATGGCAGACACCGTGTCGCCGCGAGTGGTCGCGAGGAAATAGTCCGTGCAGAGGATTCCACAGGCATTGCGGAACCCCGGGGTGGGCGCCAACGACTCCAGCTCTGACAGACAGACGCTGGGCTGGGTCGCCGTGGCACAAGGCGTTCCTGTCGAGGAGACCAGCCACCTCGACTCGGGGGACTCGTCCAACGGCGCAAAGGCGCGCAGCGCCATGAACTCAGGCGTCGTCACAGGTGACAAACCTGTCACAGCCAGCTTTCCATTCTCACAAGCAGGCTCGACATAGCCTGTCAGGTCCACCTCACTGTCACATCCGGTGAGCACCAGGGGCGAGACGAGCGAGGCACGAAGGGCCCGGGAGAAGAGCAGACGCAAGCGGTTCGAATCCATGGACCGCACTTCAGCAATGGAGATGCCAACCCCCGCCACTCCTGGGGTCCCAGGAAAGTGTCCGAAAATCCCGACGTTTCCATCCTCCCCCGCTCAGAAACCTGAGGGGGCATGGCCCTCGTGACTTGCTGGATTGAAAACCAGCAATCTGAGCTAAAACAGCGAGACACAAGTGCGAGTCAACGGCGACTCCCTCCCCGTGTATGACCAGGCAACCCAAACGGTCATCCGGCATGCACGCCCGGTTTTGTTTTCAGGCAAATGCTTGTGTCACACTGGCGCCGCAAGCATGGCACAGGCAGCGCCTCACCCGGCCCGGTGAGCCTGCTTCGGGGATGAGGTGCGGATGTCGTGGTTCGGTATCGCAGTCGCTGTGCTGGCGCAGATGCCCGCTGACGGCGCGGCGCAGGTGAAGAAGGTGGACCAGCTGGTACCGGCGCTCCGGCAGATGGCCACCGCCCCTGAAGTCATCCAGGCGGTGCGAGCGCAGAACGCCCGCCGCGTCTCCCTGGTCGCCATCCGCGAGCAGGACGCCGGTTGGATGGCGACGCCCGCGCTGACCCCCTTCAAGGAACGGGTGCTGAGCAGCGCCTGCTCACGCGTGCTGAACCGCCACCGGGCGAAGCTGGGGCGCGTCATCGCCGAGGCCTTCGCCATGGACAACCAGGGCGCGCTCGTGGGCGCCACGCGGCGCACGTCCGACTACTGGCAGGGTGACGAGGAAAAGTTCCAGGTGCCCTTCACGCAGGGGGCGCAGCTGCGTGAGAAGCCCTTCTTCGACGAATCCTCGCAGTCCTTCGTCATCCAGGTGTCCTTCCCCGTCCGCGACGGCGGGAGGACCATTGGCGCGCTCTCCGTCGGCATCTCCCTGCTGGACCTCTGACTCTCCTGCTGTCTCGACCTTCCATGCGCTTCCTTGACGGACTGAAGCTTCGCACCCGCCTCATGATGGCCGTGTTCCTGCTGGTCGTCGGTGCCATCGCCCCCTTGAGCCTCTTCGGAAAGGCCTTCACCGAAGACGCGCTCCGGGAGCAGATTCACGCCACCCTCCAGTCCGAAGCGGAGGGGCTGCGGGAGCTGGTGGAAGCGGCGCTCACCGAACGCGAGGGCAACGCGCGCAGTTGGGCCGAGGACTCCATCGTGCGCGGCGCCCTGCTCTTCGACACCTTCGAGAAGAGCGACGCGGTGCTGGCCTCGCTCCAGAACCGCCACGCGTCCTTCGCCGGCCTGGTGCTGTTCTCCGAGGACGGCCGGGCGCTCTCCGCCAGCGACCCCGCCCTGCTGGAGGCCTTCGCCCGGCGCGAGCACGAGGTGCGGCAGACGACCTGGTTCCGCGGCGCGATGGAGAACAGGCTGGACGGCCACTCCCTGGCGCAGGTGGACCCTTTCTTCCAGAAGCGGGTGCTGCCCTTCGCGGTGCCGGTGCTCAGCCCCATCAGCAACTCGCGCATCGGCATCCTGCTGGCGGCCTATGACTGGGGCCACGTGGGCACGGAGGTCGCGGAGGCGCTGTCGCGCGCCCACGCGCGGGGCCAGCGAAGCTTCGCGCTGGAGGTGCTGTCCGCGGACGGGACGTCGCTGTTCGACTCCCGCGAGGACGGAGCACCGCGCGACGCCAACGCGCTCCGGTTCGAGGCCCTGGACGACCGGACGGAGGTGGACGTGGGCGACGGCTGGCGCTTCGTGGCCACCGTTTCGCCCGACGAGGCCTACACCTCACTCAACCGGGGCACCCTCATCGCCTTCTCGCTGACCGCGATTTCGCTGCTCCTGAGCCTGGTGGGCTCCTGGTGGCTGGCCCGGAGCGTGACGCGGCCCATCACCACGCTGAGCGACGTCGTCGGACGCATCGTGCGCGAAGGGGATTTGACGCAGCAGGTGGAGGTGCCCTCGCGCAGGGACGAGGTCGGCGAGCTGGCCGCGTCCTTTTCCCGGATGATGAGCCACCTGCGCGAGTCCACCACCAGCCTCCAGCAGGGCACGCGCGTGCTGGGACAGACGGTGGCCGAGCTGACCAGCGCCGCCGCCCAGCAGGAGCGCAACCTGTCCCTCCAGGCCGCCGCCCTCCAGGAGACGCAGACGACGGCGCAGGAAATCAAGCAGACGTCGTTGATGGCCGCGGAGCGCTCCCAGGAGGTGCTCGGCGTCACCGCGCGCGCTCGCGACGTGGGCACCGCTGGCGAGGCCACCCTCGGCGCCAGCCTCCAGGGCTTCGAACAGCTCCGTGAGCAGGTGGGGCGGATGGCGGGCAGCATCACCGCCCTGGAGGAGCGCACGCGGCAGATTGGCGGCATCACCCAGACGGTGAAGGACCTGGCGGACCAGTCCAACATGCTGGCGCTCAACGCGGCCATCGAAGCGGTGCGGTCGGGCGAGCACGGCAAGGGCTTTGGCGTGGTGGCCCGGGAGATTCGCAGCCTGGCGGACCAGTCCATCAGCTCCACGGGCCGCGTGCGCGAAATCCTGGACGACGTCCAGCGCGCCATCCGGGACACGGCCTTGCTGTCCGAGGAAGGCCAGCGCCGCACCGAGGTCGGCCTGGCCCAGGTGCGCGCCAGCGGGGAGAGCCTCCGCGAGCTTGCGGGCATCATCCAGGACAACGCCAGCGCCGCGCAGCAGATTGCCACGGCGGTGAGTCAGCAGAACGCGGGCGTCGCGCAAATCTTCACCGCCGTGACGGACCTGTCCCGGATGATGGAAGAGACGCTCCAGGGAATGAAAGGCACCCAGCAGACCACCCAGGCCTTGCGCGACGTGGCGCAGCGCATGGAAGTGGCGGCGGGCACCTACCGCGTCTGACGCCCTGCGGCGTCCCATTCCTGTCAAGCCACCGACAACCCCTTGCATGACAGCCGGCAGGCGAGCGAGCCTGCTGTCAAGCTCGCCGTCTACCACTGGGGGGTGAGGGACAGTCATTCAGCCCGCGCCTATTCAATGGCCTGACACGGAAACGGACCCGCAGGGTTGCCTGCCCCGGCAGGAAGGACATTCTCGCGCATGAACCTCACCTCGCACGAATTCGCGCTTCGGGACAAAGTCATCACCGCCCTCAACAGCACCTTGTCCCTCCCAAAGGCGCTTGAAGCCGCCCGGGAGCCGCTGCTCGAGCTGACGCCCGCGGACTACGTGGGCCTGTGCCTGGTCAACCTGGGTCCCGTCATGGGCTTCGAATGGCTGGTGCCCGGCCACCGGCTGGCCCTCCTGGATGAGTATTCCAGGTGGGTGGATTCCGACTTCGTGCGGGCCCCCATCTTCGCCCGGCCCAACGTGGTCCTCCGGGACTCGGAGATGATTTCCCGCAAGGAGTTGGAGGGCAGCGCGCTCTACCAGCGCAGCAAGGAGTTGGATTTGAGTCTGGAGCACGTCATGGCGGTGCTCCTGCCGGTGTACCCGCGGCTCTTCGGGGCCTTCACGCTCTACCGGGACCGCCGTCTGGCATTCTCGGAGCGGGACGTCTCCTTCCTGACGAGCCTCACGCCCCACCTGCTGAACGCGGTGCGCAACTGCCGCGACATGCAGACCGTGTCGACGGGCGCGCGGCTCCTGGAGGAAATCTACCGCCGGCACGATGCCGCCTTCGTCGTGGTGGCGCCGCCCTCGCACGAGGTGCTGCGTTCGGACCGGGCCGCCACGCTGCTGGAGCGGTGGTTCAGCCCCTCGGACCTGCACTCCTCGGGGATTCCGCGGGTCCTCATGGAGCGGCTGGAGGCCCTGACGCGCATGACGCCGGACGCGCGCCAGTCCGCCAACCGCTGGGTCTCCCTCCACGGGGATGCCTACCGGGTGGTGCGTTTCATCGAGCTCCCCGAAGCCGAAGGGCCGCGTCAGTGGGCCCTGATTCTGCACGAGATTCCCTTGTCGATTCCGCTCCCCGAGGCCATGCGCAAGGAGCTCACCCCGCGGCAGATTGAAATCGCCAAGGGCATGCTCCGGAACTGGTCCAACAAGGACATCGCCAGCGAGCTCCGGCTGTCCGAGGACACGGTGAAGACCCACGTCCGGGACATCTTCAGCCGGCTCAAGCTCGACAACCGGGCCGACTTCCTCTACCAGGCGGCCCATCTCAACAAGCCTGTCTGATGGCGCTTCAGGCCGCCCCGCTGGCTTCAGAAGCGGGGCAGCTCGAGCAGGTTGTCCGTGAGCACGCCATTCGCCTTCGTGCGCAGGTACGGAGGCCTGGCCTCGATGACCTCCACCTTCACGTCCCGGGGCCAGGTCTGCACGCGGGCATCCCCGCCCGCCTTGACCCATTGCACCAGCTCCGCGCGGCTGGCTTCGCCCACCTGATTGCCCTCCTTCTCCTTCCACCGGAGGCGGGCGATGTGCTCGTGAAGCGCGCCTCCCTCGAGCCGGATCTGGGTGATGTAGCGCATGAAGACGCCTCCCACTTCGCTGACGACGATTCGAAGGGGAGGATCGCCTTCACGCGCGGGACTGTCTCTACCACCGGGGAGGTATGCGGCCTTCAGTCCTCGCGGAAGATGCCCGGATAGATGCAGCGCGTGGTGCGCGCGGAGAAAATCACCGCCGCCTGGTCCTCCGGGTCCGTCAGCGTCCGCAGCACCGACTCCATCTCCGCCACGTGGTCCCCATCCAACGCGCCGTGGCTGCGCAGGAAGGTGACGGCCTTGCGGATGTTGGGAATCCGGTCGGCCTCCATCAGGCGCTCCACGACGCCCGTCGCGCGCGTCTGCGACAGGTACTCCAGGACGTACGCCGTGCCCAGCATCGCCGTCGGCACGCCGGAGCGGGCGGTGAAGAAGTTCCAGCCCGTGTAGGCGTCCACCGCGGGCGTGCGCGCCGCGGCCTCCACGAACGCTTCCGGGCACCCCAGGTTCTTCAGGTCCGTCAGCAGCCACTTCTCATGGCCCCGCTCCTCGCCGGCCTTCTGGACCAGCAGCTCCGCCAGGTGCGGGTGCCGTCCCTGGCGCTTGAGCCGGTGGCCTGCCTCCGCCAGCATCGGCGTGCTCCAGCGCGCGTAGTGGTAGGTCTGAATCAGATAGTGGATGTAGCCCTCCAGGTCGATGGTGCCGTCGAAGAGGCGGCGGGCGTCGGGCTGCGCGTCCAGCGCGGCCACCAGCCCCCGGGCCTCCTCCTGGAGCACCGCCACCCAGTCCACCTGCGTCGAAGTCTGCACTTGCGTGTTCACGGACGTCTCCTGTGTCCGGGCCGTTCTCGGTCCCCGGCTGCTGCGTGTTGAAGGTGAAGGGAAGGAAGGGACTGCGGGCGGCCTAGGCGGCGCGCCGAAAGGGCTGCTGCTGCTCCAGCGCGTTGAAGCGCGCCAGGGTGCTCCTGGGAATCTCATCCAGCGCGGCGATGAGCGGCAGGGTGAAGCGGCGGAAGCTGGCGTCGTAGAGGGGCTCGGAGATGAAACGCGCGCCCATCTTCCGGGCGAAGAGCGTGGGCGCCCGCGGCACGCGCAGCCCGTCCAGCAGCCCCTGCTCCGCGCGCAGCCGCTCCAGGGGCGTGTAGTAGGGGTTGCTGGGGATGACGGGCGCCTCCACCGGCTCCGGCACGTCCACGCGCCACCGCGTGCTCATCCAGCCCCGGTAGGCCGCCACCTGGCAGGACAGGAGCGCGTCCTCGCGTGAATCCGTGTCCAGGTTCGCGGAGGCAATCCAGTGCGTCACGCCGCGGCGCAGGCTCTCCTCGTGGATGCCCGCGTGCAGCCGCGTGACGGCCTCGGTGTGCCGCCAGCCGTCGAGCACGCAGAAGCGCGAGGTCTCCGCCAGCACCATGCCCGGGCGGACCACGTCCGACAGGTCCAGCTTCTGCTCCAGCTCCAGCCCCAACCGCCCGCCGATGGCATCCGCCACCTCCGGGTTGGGCAGCAGCAGCCGCAACGTGGCCACCGGCGTCGCGTCCGCGTAGACAATCAGGTGCACGGTGGTGTCGAGCGTGTCGAAACAGCTCACCTCGCGACGCGACGGCGGCATCCACCCCGTCATCAACCCCAGCTCTCCGCCGAAGACGGCCCAGCGGACGCGGACCGCGTCGTCGAGCTCGCGCTGGGTGGTGGCAACACGACAGTGCATGGACGTCATGGGTTTCTCCCCGGTAGCGAAGTCGGTCCGGCGTTGCGCCGTCCTCGCACCTTCATTCGCCGCCGAGGCCCCGAGTGCGCGCGTGCTTTCTTCTTTTCGCTCTCCGCGAATCCAGGGCCCGCCGAGTACGACGGGGAGAGTGTCCCAGGACACCGTCCCGGGTGGTTCCCCCGAAGAAGCGCTGCGCCAACCTGGAGAATCTGACGTAAGAAGCCGCGCATGGCGCGGACCCTTGATGGAACTGAACTCAGCCGGGTGATGCGGGCGGAGATGGCCCAGGACGTGGCGGCGCTCCAGGCCGCGGGCGTGACACCCGGGCTCTCCGTGGTGCTGGTGGGCAACAATCCGGCGAGCCAGGCCTATGTCGCGAGCAAGACGCGGGCGTGCGAGGCCCTGGGCATGCGCGGGCAGACGCTGACGCTGCCCGAGGACGTGTCCAAGGAGGAGCTGTTCGCGGTCATCGACCGGCTGAACGCCGACCCCGCGGTCCACGGCATCCTGGTGCAACTGCCGCTGCCCGCCCACCTGCCCTACAAGGCCGTGCTGGAGCACATCCACCCGGCGAAGGACGTGGATGGGTTCCACCCGGTGAACGCGGGGCTGGCCTTCGTCGGAGACCCGCGGGCCTTCGTGCCCTGCACCCCCGCGGGCATCATGGAGATGCTCCGCCGCGAGGACATCCCCACGCGGGGCAAGCACGTGGTCATCGTGGGGCGCAGCCTCATCGTCAGCAAGCCGCTGGCGTCGCTGCTGATGGCGCCCGGCCCGGACGCCACCGTCACCCTCACCCACCGCCACACGCCGGACCTGGCGTCCTTCACCCGGCAGGCGGACATCCTCATCGTCGCGGTGGGCAAGCAGAACCTCATCACCGCCGACATGGTGAAGCCGGGCGTCGTCGTCATCGACGTGGGACAGAACCGCGTCTCCGACGAAAGCTCGCCGCGCGGCTACCGGATGGTGGGCGACGTGGACTTCGATGCCATCCAGCCCATCGCCAGCGCCATCACCCCGGTGCCCGGAGGTGTTGGCCCGATGACCATCACCATGTTGCTGGCGAACACACTCCAGGCCGCGAAACAGGCTCACGCGCAGGCGAAACATGGCTGACGCGTGACCTCGCGCGGCTTACGAGCTTCCTCGTATTGAGTCGCGCTCCAGCCTGCCGTGACGATGCCGGCCTTTTCCCGCGGTCGTCACCAGAAAGGCTGGCCGATGTTTTCTCTTGTCTTGGTGTTCGCTGTCTTCGGGACTGCTTCCTCGGCGGCGGCGCCGTCCGCCGACCCCGCGGACAATGGAAGCTCTCAGACGTTCGCCGTCCAGCAGGACATCCAGCGCGTCCTCGCCTACTGGACGCCCGAGCGCATGGCGGCGGCGCTCCCCGCGGAGGTGCCAACCACCTCTGGCACCGCGCCCCTGAGCCTCAAGCGCGTGGACCCCAGGGACGAGGTCCGCCAGGAGGACGGCGCGGAGCCCCGGGGCGGCGCGCCCACGCTGGCGGCCGACATCCACTCCATGAGCGGGCGCGTCTTCTACACGGATGACCGCGGAAGCAACCGGAGCTGTTCTGGCAGCACCGTGAACAGCAACGGCAAGCGGGTGGTCTTCACCGCGGGCCACTGCGTGCACGGCGGTGGCTCCGGCCGGTCGTGGTTCACCAACTGGGTCTTCGTGCCCGCCTACCACGCGGGCTCGCCGTATGGCGTGTGGACGTCGTACCAGCTCTGGACGAAGAACGGATGGATCAACAACGCGGACCGCGCCTATGACGTGGGGGCCGTGGTGATGAATCCGCTCAACGGCGTGCGCATCGTCGACGCGGTGGGTGGCCAGGGCATCAAGTGGGGCCACGGCTATGGCCAGTACATCTACCAGTTCGGCTACCCCGCGGACCCGCCGTACAACGGCTCCAGCCTCTACTACTGCGCCGGCGGCACGTGGGACGAGGGCGGCTTCCCCACCATCAGTTGCAACATGACGGGCGGCGCCAGCGGAGGCCCGTGGCTGGAGAGCTATGGCCAGACGTTCTGGGCGTACCTCTACACGGTGAACAGCTGGATGTTCTGGGACCCGGACCCCACCCAGGTCTACAAGTGGCAGGGCCCGTACTTCAGCTACGACACGGCGGGCAGCCTCTTCGACACCGTCAAGGACATGTAGACACGCCGCGCGTCCTCGCGGAGACGAGGGGCCGCCCACCCGGGCGGCCCTGCGCGACTACGCCTCGATGACCAGACAGCCGCAGCGCCTGCGGCACGTCGTGCCACCCGACACGACCATTCCCGTCGAGCTGTCGTAGCAGTAGAGCGTCTCCTCCTCGTAGCCCGACCGGCACGCGCTCGTCGGATTGCCGATGCAGACCCACTGATACCCCATGGACGTGGTGCCTGGCGGGCATGCCGTCGGACACAGGGCCTGCTCCGTGCTCTCAACCGGAGCCTCCATGTCCTCCGTGGTGGCGGGGCCACAGGCCAGCACGCCCAGGGCAAGGCTCATCGCTGCGAACAGTCTCTTCATGGCGTTCTCCTTCGTTGGTGTCGTTGAAACGCCAGAGCCTTACTGAAGGCAACAGGTGCCGGGGAATGGAGAGAACCCCTTACGGCGGCGCGCCCACTCCTCACTGAACGTGAGCTTCCTCGGAGGGACGTGGAGCCGTCCCTCCTTCACGCTCCAGCAACTGACCGGCCCCTGAGCATCGCCGTGAGGCACCGTGCCGGGCCGCGTGTCGGCACGATGCCACTTTCCCACACCCACCGCCGTCCCCTGGACGTCTGGGTGTGGGTGCGCTGCTTCCCAGGCGCATGCGCGTCCGTCTTGCGATATCCACTGAGCGCATGAGGAACACCCTTCATGCGGTGCGAGGCATCAGCGCGGCCCTGGCGCGGGGGCTGCTGGTCGCCAGCGTTGGCGTCGGACTGATGATGAGTGGGTGCAAGTCCGCGTCCCCCAACCCGCCGGACCCCACGGGCGACAGTGGCACCCCGCCGCTCACGCCAGACGCGGGCGCGCCAGCGTGGGTGCGCATTCCCGCCGCCGATGCACGCGTGCAGTACCTCGGCCGGACGTATCGCTCGGACACCGGCGTCGTCTTCTCCCACCCCGGGGTGACGGTGAGGGTCCGTTTCTGGGGCGACGCCGTGCGGGTGCAACTCCACGACGCGGGCCAGGGTGGCGAGACGGGGACCACCTACTTCGATGTCGTGGTGGATGGGGCACCCGCCCGGCAGCTCGCGGTGAGCCCAGGTCCGTCCACTCACCTGCTCGCCACGGGCCTGGACGCGGGGCTCCACACGGTGGAGCTCATCAAGCGCACTGAATCCCTGGTCGGCCACAGCGAGCTCGTGTCGCTGGAGGTCCACGGCGAGCTTCGGGAGCCGCCCGTCCGCGCGGGGCTCCGGATGGAGTTCGTCGGAGACTCCATCACCTGCGGCTACGGAACCGAGGTCGCCCTCATCCCGGACTCGCCTTCCTGGACGGCCCCCACCTTCACGTCGAAGAACCAGAATCCCCGGCGCACCTATGCCTGGCTCACGGCGACGAACCTGGGCGCGGAGCCGGTGCTCATCTGCTATTCGGGCCATGGGGTGTACCGCAACCTGGACATGTCCACGTCCGGCCTGGTGCCCGCCATCTACGAGCTCGCGGTCCCAGACCACAGCGCCGCCTGGGACTTCTCCGGCGCGTCGCCCGACGTGATTGTCATCAACGCGGGCACCAACGACACGTTCGCCGGCAGCGGCACCGACGCCTACCTCCCGGACGAGGCGGCCTTCAAATCCGCCTACCGGACGTTCCTGGCCCGACTGCGCACGCTCCACCCGCGCGCCCACATCGTCTGCACGATGGGGAGCATGACGGACGGCTACAAGCAGCTCGAACAGAACGGCTCGGTGACGTCCGTCCATGTCGGCGACTGGCTCACCGAGCTCGTCGCGGAGCGGCAGCAACAAGGCGATGCCCGCGTCTACCGGCACGTGATGGCCGTGCAGAACCCCGACGTGGACGGCGTTGGCGAAGACTGGCACCCGTCCGCGGCCACGCACCAGAAGATGGCGGACGCCCTGACCGCGTTCATCCGGGACGTCGTCCGGCCCTGAGCACACCAGGCGCGTCCGTTCCTGTCCCTCACCGAGGACCGGGACGCAGGGCTCCCGCCCCTGGGCTACATCCGCGAGCCCCTGTCGCGCCGCCTGCGCATTGGGACCTGGACTCGCACGATGACGGGCGAGGAACCGGAGCCCGCAGTGCGGCGCGCGTATGATGAAGCCGTGGCGCTCTGCCTGGCGCTCGGACACGACGTCGAGCCGATTCCGCCGCCTGACGTCGACGGCATGACGCTGGGGGAGGCGTTCTTCCTGTTCGGCGGCGCCGCTGTCGCGGGAGCGGCCCAACTGGTCGAACATCTGCGAGGCAAGCCCGTGGCGCCGAACGAGCTCGAGCCTTTCAGCCAGGCCCTGGCGGAAGTGTTCCGACGAGGAGGTCCCACGGTCATCACCGAAGCCCGCCGGGTGCTCGCGGACAGCGCGGAGCGCTACCTCGCCGCCGTGCGGTCCCATGACGTCGTCCTCACGCCCACGCTCGCGGTCGTCCCCTGGCGCATCGGGCACCTCTCCCCTGTCCTCCCGCGTGAGGACTGATGCGCCGCATGGCCCGCGCCGTGGGCTCCCCCCCATCCAGAACGTCGTGGGGTGTCCAGCGATGTCCGTCCCGTTGCACGTGTCGGACGACGGCCTCCCCATTGGCACGCACTTCGCCGCCGCGCCGGGAGCGGAAGCCCTGCTGCTCGGGCTCGCGTACCAGTTGGAAGCGGCGCGCCCCTGGCACAATCGGTGGGCCCCCTACTCGTATCCCCGGTTGTTCGACGCCTGATGCCCCAGGTTCTCAAAGAAGCGGTCCGCGAGCGCATCCTCACCGCCGCGCTGGAAGTCTTCGCGACGCATGGCTACGCCGTGGCGACCATGAGCGACATCGCCTCGCGCGCCGGCTTGGGCACCGCGAGCAGGTACCGCTACTACGCGAGCAAGGACGAGCTGTTCGCCGCCGTCGTGACGCCCGCCTTGGCCGAGCGGTTCGAAACGCTGCTCGAGGAGCGCGTGCGCGCGCTCGCGCACATGGCGCTGAGCGAGCCGCCCGGTCAGGTCGACGCGCGCGGCGAGGAGATGCTCCGGTTCTGGGTGGAGAACCGGCTCGCGGTGGTGGTGCTGCTCGACCGCGCCACCGGAACGGCCTACGCCCACTACGGCGAGCGCTTCGTCGAACTGCTGGTCTCCACCACGCTCGCCCAGCTCCGCTCCGCCAACCCCGGCCTGCGCGTCAGCCCGACGGCGCGCTTCGTGCTCACGCGCAGCTTCGAGAACACCCGGCGCATGTTGGCCGCCATCCTGGCGGAGCACGAGCGTAAGCGGTCCCTACGCGAGGCCATCGAGGGATTCTGGAGCTATCAGATTCCCGGGCTTCGAGGCTTCGCCGCCTGGATGACCACACAGCCCTGACGCTGAAGACACACGCATGTGCGTATCATGGCGCCGCCATACGCAGGAGTAGACACCTCAACGCATCAAACAAAGCCATGCATCAGTCGCTGGCGCTCGACTATCCTCGCGCCATGCCCACCCATGCGACGCAGGCCACCGCCATCAGCGGTCGGGAAACAACTGTTCCATTGCTCCCCTGCATCTCGGCTGACGAGACATTGGCGTTCTACCAGGCGCTCGGTTTCGCCGTGACGTACCAGATGACCAAGCCGTACCTGTACCATAGCGGCGGGGCCAGTTGCGCAGGCGCGCGTCTCAGTCGACGTCGACACCTGCGTCGGGATTCCCCGAGCCGCCCCGGCCCTCCTTGAACCCCTCGGTCGCCTCCCGGGCGGCCTCCTGGGCTTCCTTCGCCGCCTTCCGCGCCCCCTCCTCAACGTCCTTCGTCGCCTCTCCAATTTCACGCCCCACCTGCCGCGAGTCCCTCTCCTCACAACCGGTGAACGCCGCGAGCGACGCCCCCAACCCCACCAGCGTGAGCCACCGCCAACCCTTGCCTTGCATGACACGCCTCCCTGGCGCCTGGTGTCTTCGCGCCTTCCGCACGCCAAGGTAGTCATGCCCCCGCGGCCCGGCTGCCCTTGGGGCGCACGCCCCTGACGCGGCCAGACAATGGCATCCACGTCGGCCTGTGTAGGAGAGAACGGTTGGAGCGTCTTCTGGCTGGAAGCGGACAATCGACGGTGTCTAGGCTCTGGCCATGGACCTCATCGTCGAGAACGGCCTCGTGTTCGATGGTCTGGGAAATCCCCCGCGCAAGCTCCACGTGGGCATCCAGGGGAAGACCCTCACCACGCTCTCGGAAGCACCGATTCCGCGCGCCCCGCATACGCGCATCATCGATGCCACCGGACACTGGGTGACACCGGGCTTCATCGACTGCCACACGCACTACGACGCGGAGGTGGAGCTGGCGCCTTCCTTGTCGGAGTCCGTGCGCCACGGCGTCACCACGGTGATGATGGGGAGCTGCTCGCTCAGCCTCGCCCTGGGCTCGCCCGAGGACCTGGCGGACATGTTCTGCCGCGTGGAGGCCATCCCCTACGACACCGTCCGGTCGCTGCTGGAGGAGCGAAAGACGTGGAACACGCTCGGCGGCTATCTGGAGCACCTGGAGCAACTGCCGCTGGGGCCCAACGTGGCGTCGTTCCTGGGGCACTCCGCGCTGCGGGCCCACACCATGGGCCTGCACCGCAGCCTGGAGTCCGGCGTCCGCCCCCGGGAGGACGAGCTGCGCGCCATGGAGTCCCTGGTGCGCGAGGGGCTCGAGCTCGGCTACCTGGGCCTGTCCATCATGACGCTCAAGTGGGACAAGATGGGCGGCACCCGCGACATCCGCAGCCGCCCGCTGCCGTCCACCTATGCCCGCTGGAGCGAGTACCGCCGCCTGACGCGGCTGCTGCGTGAGCGGGGCCGCGTCTTCCAGGGCGTGCCCAACATCAGCACCAAGGTGAACGTGGTGCTGTTCTTCCTGGAGAGCATCGGGCTGTTCCGCCCGAGCCTCAAGACGACCGTCATCTCGATGATGGACCCGCGCGCCAGCCGGGGCATCCACCGCATCATCGGCGCGCTGTCCCAGGTGGCCAACCGGCTGCTGGGGGCGGACTTCCGGTGGCAGGCCCTGCCCGAAATCTTCGACCTCTGGGCGGACGGCATCGACCTGGTCGTCTTCGAGGAGTTCGGCGCGGGCGCCGCCGCCCTCCACCTCCAGGATGCCGCCTCACGCGCGGGGCTGCTGCGAACGCCGGAGTACCGGGACCGCTTCCGCCGCGAGTGGACCAACCGCTTCCTGCCCAAGGCCTTCCACCGGGACTTCAACGAGTCGCGCATCCTCCAGTGCCCCGACGCCAGCGTGGTGGGCAAGTCCTTCGCCCAGGTGGCGAAGGAGCAGGGGCGTGACGCGGTGGACGTCTTCCTCGACCTCGTCTCCATGCATGGAGACGCCCTGCGCTGGTACACGGTGATGGCCAATGACCGGCGCGAGGAGCTGGAGCGCATCGTCCGGCACCCGGACATCCTCATGGGCTTCTCGGATGCGGGGGCCCACCTGCGAAACATGGCGCACTACAACTTCCCGCTCCGGATGCTGCGGCTGGTCCGCGAGGCCCAGAAGCGCGGCGAGTCCTTCATGAGCGTGGAGCGCGCCGTCCACCGGCTCACCGGGGAGCTGGCCGGGTGGTTCGGCCTGGACGCGGGCGTGCTCGCCGAGGGCCGCCGCGCGGACCTGGTCGTCATCCAGCCCGAGGGCCTGGACGCGAAGCTCGACAAGATAACCGAGGCCCCCATGGAGAACTTCGGGGGCTTCGTGCGACTGGTCAACCGCAACGACGCCGCGGTGAAGGCGGTGCTCATCTCCGGGCGTGAAGCCGTGAACGAGGCCGGTGTGTCTCCGGCCCTGGGCCGCGAGCGCGGCTTCGGCGGCGTGCTGCGCGCCCAGGCGTGAGCGGCGGAAAGCCCCGTGGCCCCCTGCTGGCGCCACGGGGCGGCTCACGCCTGACGCAGAATCAAGGCGTGGTGGCCCGCTGCTGCGCCAGCATCCAGTCCCAGAAGGACTGGAGGTTGTAGGACTCGTTCCAGCCGATGTGAGAGGAGCCCGGGAGCACGACGAAGCGCGCCGCGGAAGTGCCCGTGGCCACCGTGCCCGCCTGCGACGTCCAGGTGTTCGTCGTCTTGTTGTACAGGTACGTCACCGTCGAGCTGCTGCTGGCGACGTTCACCACCTGGTAGCCGTCGTACACCTTGGTGTAGCTGAGCAGCCAGGACTGCTGGACGCCAATCTCCCCCAGGCTGCTCGCGGTCCAGATGGGCACGTC
This sequence comes from Myxococcus sp. 1LA, assembly GCA_046520405.1. Classification (GTDB taxonomy): domain Bacteria; phylum Myxococcota; class Myxococcia; order Myxococcales; family Myxococcaceae; genus Myxococcus. The sequence continues at coordinate 3,906 of JBKGHI010000025.1, read as the reverse complement.
ACGCAGCAGGGTCAGCGTATCGCCCGGGGCCCCGATGTTGGCCGCCATGGGCGCCACCGCCGCCAGCTCGTTTCCGTAGAGGGCGGCATACCGCCACGTCCCCCACCCGCCCATGCTCAGGCCCGTCAGGTAGATGCGGCGGGGGTCCACCCGGTAGTTGGCGACGATGAACTGGATGAAAGGGCGCAGCTCGGCCGGTGAGTAGTTGTCATTGCCCTGCGGCGCGAAGACCATCGCCTGCTTCTGCCCGAAGTACGTCTTCCACGTGGTGCTGTTACGGATGTTCTTGAGCGCGCCGTTGCGCGTGACGAGATTGTAGAGCTCTGTTTCGGTGTTGGCCCGTCCCAGCTCGAGCGCGCCGTTGAGCTGGATGATGGCCGGATACCGCGTCGTCGTCGACGTCAGGTAGCCAGGGGGCAGGTACTCCGCGTAGCCGAGGTTCGCGCCCGAGCTGGCGGGAAGGCGCGCGACAATCTGATTCTCCACGGTGATGCTGAGCGCGGAGCGCTGGGTCTCCTCCGCTGGGAACTGCGACTCCTCGGAGCCCGGGCCACACGCCGCCAGGGCCACACAGGCAAGGCAGAGAACAACGCGTCTCATGGAACACCTCTCGAAGGGATGTGGTGCACGTCCACTCTAATGGGTGCGCCAGAAACACATCAGCAATTCATGTACAACTGAGATTTACACCCACACCAGCAACGCCTCTCCATTTCCGAGACAAGAAAATCCCAACCATGGGATTGAACCTCAGCAACCGCCATTCACACCCAGCGCTGCTGAACGGCGCCGCCGTCACGGGGCTGACCTCCTCCAACGGCTTCCGCATCCATGTACCGGCGGGCACGAAGAAGCTGACCGTCAGCACCCAGGGACCCACCGGCACGTCGAGCGATGAGGGGCAGGCCTTCCTCTACGTCCGCAACCTGTGGCCCGTGTCCTCCTCGTCGTGCAGTTGCGCGTCGACGCGGGCGAGCATCTCCAACGCCTGCACCATCACCGACCCGGTGGCGGGGACCTGGTTCATCCAGACGACGTCCACCCACGGCGTCTACGATTTGAAGGCGACGTTCGAGTAATCCACGGCGATACACCGTGAGCCTGGGTGCGGCGAGGTGAGCGCCTCGCCGCGCCTGGGCTGAAAATTACAACCGGCACACTCTCCGGGAATAGTAGACACACCTTGCCCGCAATGACTGTCGCACGCAGACGTATCCTGGTAGATTCAACACGCCATCGATTGGAGTGTTGTCTCAAGGAGACGTGCCATGTCCCTACATCTCGTCGTGCGTCGTTCTCTGTCGATGTTGAGCGCGAGCCTCCTGCTCGCGGCCTGTGGCGGTGTTGACGCCGAGGCGCTCCCCGAGGCTCCGACCCAGGAGCGTCAGGCGGCGCTCTACCCGGAGTACGATTCGAGCATCCACTGCATCGTCCCGTCCGCACACGTGAGGTGTAACAGCGGGGTCACGATGTTCGCGTACCAGAGCGCTGACTACGGCTACTACATCGAGGCCAATGTCTGCGCCGCGCACCGCGGCCCCATCATCTGCCCCCTTCGGGCAGAGGCGCTGCCGGATGAGTCAGCCGCAAAGGCTGGCGAGCCGGCGTCTGACGCAGCCCCCGAGTGCTTCTTCTATACCTGCCCGCGGACCGGCAGAACCTACGGCGGAATCTCCGACTACGCCGCACGGCACCGCTGTGAGCTGATCTGCGGCGACTTCTGCACCTTCGCCCGCAACGATTGCATCTAATCCGGGGCGACGTCGAGAGCGTCCTCACGGCCACGCCCGTGAGGCGCTCCACGCCGACAGCGGCGGCTTCGCGGACCAAGGCAAGAGCGTCACGAGGGCCTCCTTCACAACCGGGATTTACAGGCCCTGGATGATTCAGACAGGCTGACGTCATGCGCCTTCAAGCCCTGTCGCTGCTGTCCTTGCTCGGAACCGCCTGCGCATCGCAAGCGCCACTCGCCCGGCCGGAACCACCGCCCGACGCGGAGTACGGAACGGCGCACCCCTTCGTTGCCCAGCAAATCGCCCCAGATGGCCGCTGGTTCGTGGCATGCCAGGCCCGCGAGGACACCAACCAGGACGGTCGCATCGAAGTCAGGTTCGACTATCACGGTGGGAGCGGGCACGGTGGCGAACGTCGAAGCGACGTCCTGCGCCCCTATCTCTTCCTGGAGCCGGGGCCGGGCCTTGCCATCGATGAGCTGCTCGCGTCAGACCCCGCCGGGCGATACCTCGTGCTGATACGAGAGGGAGCGCTGCGCCTGCTCGACACCACCACCGGCCAGGACACCGTCTTGAGCGCCGGGCCGGTCTCTCCCAGCCAGTCGCCCCGTCCTCCCCTGCGGGCCAGCTTCTCCCGTGACGGCTCCCGGCTGCTCTACCTTCGGCCGACAGGAGAAAACGCCACCGTGGTGGTGCTGCGTGACATGACGGATGGCGATGAGCGCCTCGTCGACGCGGGCGAGGGGTGGATTGGGCAGGTCGTCCTTGATGAGGCGGGGCACTGGGCCGCCTTCGACGTGGTGACCGGCGACACGGACGGCGACGGCAAGCTGACGTGGCCCGAGCCTCGTACGACGCTGGCACCCGCCTTGTGCCGAGGCCCCGTCATGGTCAGCTCCCAGCGTGGATGGACGGGCGACCGGCCCGTGCGCCGCTTCCTCCATCTGGAGGGTGCGCCCGCCTTCGAGGGCGAGGACATCCTCTATCCGGTGGGCGACCACCTGCTGCGAAAGCGGCCGGACGGAGCCATCATCGCCCAGGATGCGCGTGGCAAACGCGAGGAGTGGGTCCCCGCGAGCTGCGCTGGGCAGGTCCTCGGCGCGGACGCACCGCGCCGCCAGCTCCTGGTCGCCTGCAAGGCACCTGACAAAGACGCGCCTTTGCCGCTCGCGCTCCATGGGCCCTCCATCCACCAGCCCCTGGGCTGGTCGGTGCTCGACGCGGACGCGGCGATGTGGCGCATCAGCGGCGAAGGCCAACTGCGGTCGGTGCCCGCCGTCTCGCTCCCGACGAAAGCGCAGGCGAACATCGTCGTGGACCTGCAACGGCGGGCAGTGGTGCCCCTGCCGATGGCTGGCGCGAAGTGGGTGCAAGCCGTGGGCATGAACGTCCTGTTGTCGGAAGACGTCCCGCGGAGCGACTCGGCGGAAGAGCGCCGGGACGAGCGATTGTGGCTGTGGAACGTGGCCACCGGCGAAAAACGCGAAGTGGGCATGGCAAGCACCTATGCCAGGAGCAGCGTCGGCGCGCTGGTCCTCTACAGGGGCTGGCTCGTCGACCTGGGCACGGGCAAGGTCCTTGGCCAGGTGGATGAAGACGATGCGTTGTTGGACTCGAGGGGCCGGGTGCTACGGCCCGCCCAGGCCGTGCCACCGGATGGAGGCGCGCCCTTGGGTCCGGCGCGGTGGGCTCCCGCGGTGAAGCCCCACGCCCCAGCCGAGCCCACGACCGCGGCGCCGAGCCCCTGAAGCAAGGACGCCCTGGACCCGGTGTCATCCCGGGCCCAGGCGAAGCAGCGGCGCGACAGGCAGCGCGAGCTCAGAACTTGAAGAGGCTGGAGACGCCGTCCTTGATGTTTTCGCCCACGTCCTTGGCACCCTCGGCGACCTTCTCCGTGCCCTCCTTGACCTTGTCCTTCACTTCCTTGGCGCCCTCGGTGAGCTTGCCGCCGGTGACGTTGTCGACGGTGTTCTTCAGCTTGTTGAAGTCGATGGTGTAGCTGGTGCCCACGCCCAGCCCGACACCCAGCGCGCCCTTGGCCTTGCCGCCGATGGTGAGCTTTCCATCCTCCAGTGCCACCTTCGCGTCCACCGAGGTGCCCACGCCGGCGATGACGGAGCCCGTCACGGAGCCCTGCACGGGGCCGAGCTCGCCGCGGCCCGTGGCGCTCGCC
>JBKGHI010000259.1:0-11979 GCA_046520405.1 Myxococcus sp. 1LA | reverse complement strand
AGGCCTGACCACCTCTTCTGCCAACCCCAACGCCTGGTTTCTCTCTAGCGACCTCTCAAGGTCGCTCCGGAGGGGCCCCGTCAGCTCACGCAAAGCCAGACAGGGCCGGCGGCTGTGACCCGATATCGGTGCCCGAAACGGAGGTTCACCGGACGGACAGGGCCGCGGCGCGGGCGGACTCCAGGCCGTCCAGGAACGCGAAGATGCGCTGCGCGCTGCGCTCCGGCTGCTCCAGTGGAAAGAGATGTCCCGTGCCGGCGAGTTCCTCCGTCTGGCTGTCTGACAGCGTGAGGCGGGCCCGCTCCAGCGCGTCGGCCGTCAGCGTGTCGGAGTCACCGCCGCGAATCACCAGGGACGGGACGTTCACCGTGCCCAGCTCCCGCCAGACATCGCGCGGAGAGGTCTCGAAGACGCGCGCCTCCCACGCCTTGGGGATGGTCAGGCGGAAGCCGCCGCCCGGGGCCTCGGTCAGGCCATGGGTGATGTAGTCCTGGAAGCACTCCGGGTCGAAGCGAGAGAACAACGGCTTCTTGCCGTAGCTCCGCGCGGCCTCTTCGCGAGCGCCCCATGACTCCCGCCGCCGCCGCGCCAGGCTCGCCGGAGGCACCCGGCTGCGCAGCCCGAGCAGCGTCAGTGCGCGGAGCGCCAAGGCTCGGGCTCCCGTGAACAGCACCGGGTCCAACGCCACGACGGCGCGGAAGAGCGCGGGCGCCTTCGCGGCGGCGAGCAACGTCGCCACGCCGCCCATGCTGTGGCCCACGCCCACGATGCCTTGGACGCCCTGGGCGCGCAGCGCGTGAATCAGGTCATCCGCCATGTCATCCCAGGTCCGCATCGCCAGAGGGTCGGAGCCCGGCACGAGACACCGCGTGCGAAGCGTGAAGACGTGGTAGCGCGGCTTCAGGTGCTCGATGAGCTTCCGGTAGCACCCGGGAGGAAAGCCGTTGGCGTGAGCCAGGTGCAGCACCGGACCGGTGCCGCCCCAGTCCTCCATCTGAAGGGCGTCGCGCATGTCCCGTCGATTACCCCGGACCGGTACGGATGTCTTCCGCCACGCGGCCTATCCCGTCACCGCCACTGCGGATGCGACAGCACGCGGGACTCGATTTCGGGCGTGAGTTGCCCACCATGCGGCGCCCGGGACGACGAGCGCGTCCACCGCTCCAGCCACCGCTCACCGAGCGGCGCCTCCAGCGACTCCCGCCGAGTGGCGCCCACCGTCGTCTCGCCCTTCGTCCCCGTGGACACGCCCGCGCCAACGAAGAACCCGGCCAGCAGCAGCGTCACCCGCGTGGGCGTGGCCGCGCTGTACGTGAGCAGCAGCGTCCCCACCCCGTCCTCGCGGCAGTGCCGGCGCACCCGGGCCAGCACGGCCTCGGTCCACATGTCCGGGTTGGACGCCGGGGAGAACGGGTCGAAGTAGACGAGGTCCGCCACGGGCAGCGCGCCAGCCAGGTGCGGCACCGCGTCGCCCAGCAGCAGCCGCCAGCGGATGCCCTCCGCCTCCCACACCCCGTCGCGCATCAGCGTCTCCGCCGCGTCACGGAAGGGTTGGAGGAAGGGGAAGCCGTCGGCGTCCGCCAGCGCCAGCCGCAAGGGCGCCAGGTCCACCTCGAAGCTGACCACCTCCAGCCCCCGGCGCTGCTCCGCGCCCAGGCCGCGGGCGCAGGTGAGCGCGGCCACCGCGTTGGTGGCGGCCCCCAGCCCCACGTCATGAATCACCAGCGGAGGCCCGGGCTGTCGCAGCCGGTCCGCCAGCCGCGCCTGCTCCACATAGAGGCGCAGCGCCTCCTGCCACGGCCCCACGGAGGGGTGCATCACCTCGCCGTGTCCCAGGTGCCGCACGGCGCGCGAGCCATTGCGCAGGGTGATGAGCTCGAAGTCGCCGTCGCGCGGGTTGGCGCCGGGGGCGGTGCTCACCCGACCTCCTTCAGCGTCACCTCACGCGCGTTGGCCTCGTCCTTCAAGTCCTTGGGCGTGGCGATGGCCGCCTTCAGCTCACGGTACACCTGCGCATACGTCCCATTCAGGATGCCGTCGCGGATGCGGCCCATCAGCTTCTGGTAGTGCCGCACGTTGTGCACGGACAGGAAGCGCGAGCCCAGGTGGTGCTTGCCGCGCATCAGGTGCTGCAGGTAGCCGCGCGTGTAGCGCTTGCACACGTAGCAGTCGCACTCCGCGTCCAGCGGTTCGTCGGACAGGCGGAACACGCTGCGGGAGATGCGGACGAGCCCGCTGAACGTGTACGCGTAGCCCTGCTGCGCCATCTTGGTGGGGATGATGCAGTCGAACATGTCCACGCCGCGCAGCACGGCCTCCACCAGGTCCGTGGGCGTGCCCACGCCCATCAGGTAGCGGGGCTTGTCCTGCGGCAGCGACGCGGTGGTCCGCGACGTCATGGACTCGCGCTCCACCTTCGTCTCGCCCACGGCCAGGCCGCCGATGGCGAAGCCGTCGAAGGGCAGCTTCGTCAGGAACTCCGCGCTCTCGTCACGCAGGTTCGGGAAGACGCCGCCCTGGACGATGCCGAACATCGCCTGTCCGGTATCCCTAGCGGCCTTCGCCTCCAGGCTGCGCACCGCCCAGCGGTGGGTGCGCTCCATGGCCTCGCGGGTGCCCGCCTCGTCCGTGCGCGAGTCGATGCACACGTCCAGCACCATCATGATTTCCGAGTTGATGGCCTGCTGCATGGCGATGCTCGACTCGGGGCTGAGGAGCTGCCGGCTGTTGTCGTAGAAGCTGCGGAAGTGGGCGCCCTTCTCCGTGATGAGCCGGTCCTCCGGCAGGGAGAAAATCTGGAAGCCGCCTGAATCGGTCAGCACCCCGCCGTCCCACTGCATGAAGGGGTGGATGCCTCCGAAGCGATTGAAGACCTCGGCGCCCGGCCGGAGCATCAGGTGGTAGGTGTTGGCCAGCAGGATGCTGGCGCCGGCCTCCTTCACCTCCTCCATGGCCAGGTGCCGGAAGCCCGCGTGGGTGGCCACCGGCATGAACATGGGGGTTTTGAAGGAACCCCGGCGTGTGTGCAGGATGCCTGCACGTGCGCCCGTGAGGTCGGTGGTGAGGAGCTCGAAACGAACGGCCATGGGCCGGCCCTTATACCCGTCACGCCCGGCAGGCACCGCATCCATCTGCCCCGCCCGCTCCCCCACCCTCCGTCCGGGCCCCCTTCCCTCCTGGACAGCCGTACAGGCATCCGAGGCATTCCGTCCCAGGCGGAACGCCCACGGCCTCCAGGCATCTGACGTTCTCCGCCGCCGTTCCGGGGCCTGAAGCCGGCACCGGGGCGGCATTCTTCGGCCCTCCCAGCGGTTACATCGAGTCCTCGCGGTCACCTGCAGAACGCGAAACACCTCGCCGCTTTGGCCCACCGCACCATTTCCGCTACAACGCCGCCGCCATGTTCAACGTCATCAACGTCTCCAAGGCCTACGGGCCCAAGAAGCTCTTCGAGGACGTCAACGTCACGTTCTCCCCAGGCCGCCGCTACGGCCTGACCGGTCCGAACGGGGCCGGAAAGTCCACGTTCATGAAGATCCTCGCTGGGGACGAGGAAGCGGACATGGGCAACATCGTCCGGCCCCGCAAGCTGGGCATCCTCCGCCAGGACCACTTCCGCTACGAGGACAACCGCGTCCTGGACGTGGTGCTCATGGGCAACGCGCCCCTCTGGGCGGCCATGTCGGAGAAGAACGACCTGCTGGCCAAGTCGGACATCACCGAGGAGGACGGCAACCGGCTGGGTGAGCTGGAGGGCGTCATCGCCGAGGAGGATGGCTATTCGGCGGAGAGCGACGCGTCCACGCTGCTGGCGGGCCTCGGCATCGACCAGGCCTTCCACGAAGAGCCGATGAAGCAGCTCACCGGCGGCCTCAAGCTCCGCGTGCTGCTCGCGCAGGCGCTGTTCGGCAAGCCGGAAGGGCTGCTGCTCGACGAGCCCACGAACAACCTGGACATCGACTCCATCCGCTGGCTGGAGAGCTTCCTCCACGAGTACGAGGGCGTGCTCATCACCATCAGCCACGACCGGCACTTCCTCAACGCCATCTGCACGCACATCGCGGACATCGACTACGAGACCATCATCCACTACCCCGGTGGATATGACGACATGGTCCGGCAGAAGGCGCAGGTGCGCAGCCGCGTCGAGTCCGAGACGGCGGAGAAGAAGAAGAAGATTGCCCAGCTCCAGGACTTCGTCGCGCGCTTCCACGCCGGCACGCGCGCCTCGCAGGTGCAGAGCCGCATCAAGCAGATCGACAAGCTGAAGTCGGACGACCTCAAGCGCTCCAACATCGCGCGTCCGTTCATCCGCTTCGACCAGAAGGTGGTCAGCGGCAGGCAGACGCTGATGGTCGAAGGCATCCACAAGTCCTTCGAGGGCCAGGAGGTCATCAAGCCCTTCAACGCCCTGGTCTGCAAGGGCGAGAAGGTCTGCGTCATCGGCCGCAACGGCGTGGGCAAGTCCACGCTGGTGAAGATGATCGCCGGCCAGTTGGAGCCGGACGGCGGGAAGATTGGCTGGGGCCACCAGGCCTCCGTGGGCTACCTGCCGCAGGACCACCACGGCGTCGTGCGCAAGGGCACCACCTGCTTCGGCTGGCTGCGAGACTTGCACGACAAGCTCACCAACGAGGAGATCTCCGGCGTGCTGGGGCGGATGCTCTTCTCCGGTGAGGAGCGGATGAAGAACACCGACACCCTCTCCGGTGGTGAGACGGTGCGGCTGCTCCTGTCCAAGCTGATGATCATGCAGGACAACGTGCTGGTGCTCGACGAGCCCACCAACCACCTGGACCTCGAGTCCATCGCCGCGCTGGCGGAGGGCCTCCAGAAGTACGAGGGCACCGTCATCGTCGTCACGCACGACCAGGAGCTCATCTCCGAGGTGGCCACCCGCATCTGGTCGCTCCAGGCGGGCCAGGAGGTGCTCGACTTCAACGGGCCCTACTCCGAGTTCGTGGAGAAGCACTCCGACGTCGCCGCGCGCCGCCGGTAGTCTCAAGGCAGACCGCTGAAACACGAATCGCCGCCCGCCCCGGGGAGACGCTCCCGGGACGAGGCGGCGATTGGCGTTTCAGTCCGCTTCGCGGCGCTTAATCGGGATTGGGCGCGCCAAGCGTGGCGAAATCGACCCTCCAGTCCCCTCGCGTGCCGTTATCCATGGTGCCAAGGCGCTGAAGCGTGTAATCGCGGCCCGGGGAATAGAACGCCGCCGCCCAGTCGACCGAGACATCCAGGGCCGAGGGGATGGATTCATACGTACACGGCACGCCGGCACAGTCCGCCGGGGACCACTGTCCTTCGTTCTGAAGCGCCTGGAGCAGCGCCGGGTAGCCCGCGAAGGTGTTGCCCGTCACGATGACGGCCACGCCATCCTGGGTGACCTCGAGGGCATCCCGGATGCGAAGGGTCCGGTTGCCGGTTCCCACGCCCAACGTCGTGCCATGGAAGTCCCAGGCGTTGTCGAAGTTCGCGTTGTAGCTGGACGCGGGATACTCCGACTTGCGGAGCGTCTCGGAGGCCGGCGCGTCCGTCCCTGGCGTCACCCGGTCCGGATTGAGGTGGACCACGATGATGTCCCCCGCCGCCACCTCGACGTCCGGCAACGTCGCCAGCGTCGCGTTGCCATCCATCAGCGTGGCGCCATATGTGGAGCCACTCTCCCGGACGATGAGCTCCACCAGGTCCCTGCCGTTGGGGACGTTGGGCGCCACCTCGCTCAGGCGCAGCCGGGCCGCCCGGAAGTAGCCAGGAAAGCTCGTCTGGGTGGCCGTTGGCTCGAGGTAGAGGCCGCGCATGTCCCGAATCGTGGTCGCCACCGTGATTGTGTACTGCTGGCGGGGCGTCTGGTCGCTGGTGGTCAGCGCGACCACCGTGTCGTCCTCCATCCGAGCCTGCGTGACGTTCAGCCCCGGGATGGAGAACTGGCTGCCATTGGCCACAAGCGAGGTTGGGTCGAGCGGCCGGCCAAACCGCACCATCACCGTGTTACGGCCCGTGGTCCACGCGTTGATGACGCGGGGCGCGGGGCACACGAGCCCCGAGACATCGCTCGCCGTCCACACGGAAGGCTGGATGGTGGGCCGCGTCTGCACCCCAGACAGGAACACCCAGAGCGGCGACGTCACCGTCAGCGTGCAGCCCGACGTGAGCGCCAGGCTGTCACGGAGGGGCTCCACCACGCGCAGCCGCAGCGCGGACGCGGACGTCGAACCCGCGGGCACTCCCACCGTCGTGAACGGCGCCTGAAGGTGCCCCTGGCCGGCGGCGGAGAATCCGGGCGTGCCGATGGTGCCGGTGATGGAGATGTACTCGGACTCGTAGTCAGGCAGCGTCCCGCCGGTGGTGACGTCCACCTCGCTGACGTCCTGCAGGAGCTCCGCCACCGGAGCCCCACGGGAGAGCACGCTGAAGCTGGAGAGGGTCGCGCGCGTCTGGCCATTGACGACGCTCTTCGCGTTCACCGTGACACGCACCCGGTCTCCCACTTGTGGCACGGGAGACAGCGTCGACGGGTCCACCGGCACGAAGAGGGCCGGACCGGTCCGCTCCGCCTGGAGGAAGAAGCCCGCCGAGTCGTTCGCCAGGTTGCCCACGCCTTCCTTGATGTAGGTGATGCGAGCACCGTTGATGGTGAGGTTCACCGGGCCATTCGACGCGTTGCGCACGGCCTGAATCTGCTCGGACGTCTGCCGGTCCAGGTCGGGCAGCACGTAGGACTCCTGCCTCACCTGCTCCACGTTGCCCGCGACGTCCGACGAGGCGAAGCGCAACATCAAGCTGCGCGTGAGCGCGATGGGGCCCGCGTACAGCGGCGAGCCCGCGCCCGGCGCGGAGCCATCCAGCGTGTAGCGCGTCTCGGCGCAGCCCGAGCCGCTGTCACTGCACACCAGCGTCACGGAGACGGCCTCCTGGTAGACGCCGCCCACGGGCGTGGCGGTCGTCACGGGCGGCGTCGTGTCCAGGGTGTACTGTTCGGTCTTCGCCGGCTCGACGTTGCCCGCGAGGTCCATGGAGAAGAAGCGCAGCGTGGTGGCGGCCGCCACGGCGATGGGCCCCGTGTAGCGCGTGCTGGACGTCGTCGGCGCGCTGCCGTTGACCGTGTAGTACGTGCCCGCGCAGCCACTGCCCCCGGCGTCGTCCGTGCAGGTCAGGACGACGGACTGGGCACTCCAGTAGACGCCGCCCGCCGGCGAGGCCGTCGTCGTGGGCGCGGTGCGGTCCTCCACGGAGGTGTCTCGCGTGTACTGCTCAGACACCACGTCGGAGACGTTGCCCACCCAGTCCACGGCGAGGAACCGCACGCGGGTGGTGGCCGTCAGCAGCAGCGGCTCCTGGTAGGCGGGCGACTCCAGGGACGGGAGGCTGCCGTTGGTGGTGTAGTGGATGGCCGCGCAGCCGCTGCCTTCGCCGTCATCACACGCCAGCGTGACGGCGCGCGTTCCGGTGAAGGTGCCGCCTCGCGGCGATGCGGCCACCTGGGGCGCCTCCGTGTCCACGACGTAGCGGGCCTGCTGCACCGCCTCCAGGTTGCCCACCCGGTCCACGGAGAAGAAGCGCAGCGTGGCGGACGTGGAGATGGCCAGGGGTGCCGTGTAGCGCGGCGAGGCCTGCGTGGGGACGCTGCCATCCAGCGAGTAATGCGTGGCCGCGCAGCCGCTGCCACCGCCGTCATCGCAGGTCAGCGCCACGCTCCGGGGGCTGTTGAACGCGCCGCCCGCCGGAGTCACCACCGTGCTGGGCGGCTGCGAGTCCGCCGCGCCCACCAGTGTGTACGTCACGGAGCCCGGCGCCTCCGCGTTCCCCGCCGCGTCCAGCGAATAGAAGCGCACCGTGGTGGTGCTGCCCAGCGTGAAGGGCTCGCGGTACTGCGCGGAGCCCGTGCCGGGCGTGGTGCCGTCCAGCGTGTAGTACGTGGCCGCGCAGCCGCTGCCACCGCCGTCATCGCAGGTCAGCGTCACCACCACCGACGTGGTGAAGTCCCCACCCGCGGGCGTGGGGCGCGTCGTGGGCGGCGTGAGGTCGGTGGCGGGCGGAGGCTTCGGTTCACCGCCACCACATGCCATGGCGAATTGGGCCGCGAGAATCACCACGCCGCAGCGAAGTGGCCAGAAGGGTGTCAACGACATCGAAACTCCAGGGCACACGTCGGCCATGCGCCGGGGCAGAGAGGCCGCGGGGAAATGTCCGCGGGGGACCGCGAGTGGACGACGACAGCCGATGTCGCCTGGCAAACAGCGGGCGCACGCTCGCACCGGGCGCGGGCACTCCGCAAGGCCCCTCCCCCGTCCCGTCACCCTCGGCCGGAGCTGCGAGTCAGAAACCACCCGCTGTCACATGGAAACGCCCCGTCCCCACCCGCGACGACGGCGCGAGGGAGCGGGGCGTGTCCGCCCATTCCTTGGTGTGACAAGAGAGACGAGCTACCGGGGCGTCGACCTGCGCAGCAGGAACAATCCCAGTCCCAGGCCGGCGGCCCACTTGAAGGCCGCCGCGAGCGGCGTGTCCCGCAGCCTGGGCGGCCCGGGCGGCGGCGGCCATCCACGGGCCGCCCGTCACCGGGTCCACCGTGGGCCGGAAGCCCGGAGCCCCCGGGAGGGCCGCGCCACCTTCTTCCAGCTCCGTCTTGGTGGCCGTCAACGCCTTGCCCTGCTCCGGAACCTTCTGGCCCGGCGCCTTCCCGTCCGGGGAGCGGTGCTCGAGGATGGCGTTGATTTCGGCGCCCAGCAGGATGACCTGCGCGGAGATCCACATCCACAGCAGCATGACGATGACACCGCCGATGGCGCCGTAGTTGACGTCGTAGCTGCCGAAGTTGGCCACGTACTGGGAGAAGCCCCACGACGCCAGCACCCAGATGAGCACGCCCACCACCGAACCCGGGGTGATGAACCGGAACCTCTGCTTCACGTCCGGCAGCACGTAGTACAGCACCGCCCACAGGAACATCATCATCAGGCCCGCCACCGGGAGCCGCAGCCACATGAGCACGGTGCCCAGGCCTCCCGGCAACTTGCCGGCGATGGCCGGTGTGACGATGACCGCGAACGCCGCGAGGATGGCCACCACCGCGCCGCCCAGCGTCACCAGCAACGCGATGCCGCGCAGCTTCCAGAGGGGGCGGGATTCCGTCACGCCATAGACCTTGTTGAGCGCGGTCATCAACGCCACGACGCCCGCGGACGCGGCCCAGATGGCACCGACACCACCCACCGTCAGCAGGCCCACCGGATTGCTGGACGCCAGCGACTGGATGCGGTCGCTGAGGATGCTCGTCACCTCCTTGGGCGCGACCCGGGCCAGCTCCTGGATGAGCACCTGGGCCTGCGCCGGGTCGATGAGGATGCCCGCCAGCGACACCAGGAACAGCAGGAACGGGAACAGCGCCAGAATCACCCGGAAGGTCAGCGCGCCCGCGACATCCCCTACCTCGTCGCGCGTCCACTCGTCCTTCAACGACACGAAGAACGTCTTCCAGCTCATTCCCTTGCCAGGGAGAACCATTCCGCCTCCTCGGAGGTATTGCGACCGGGGGAACGATGCGCATTCCCCACACCCCAGGCGACCTCCAGCCCCCAGCTTCCTCGCACGCGGCCGAGGAGCAGGCAGGCAGGTGGGGCGCGGAAGGCGCATTTCCAGAAAACCCGCCGTTCTCAGCCCTCCCCCCTAGGCAGGAGAGCGTTCATTGGCGTACACCGTGGAAGGGGGCTGCCGGTCGGTTCCGCCGCGGCCTCCTCCCCCGAGGACGCCATGTTTGTCTCCTGTCTCCTGAGTGTCAGCCTGGCGCTGAGCGCCGGCGCCGCACCCGGAATGCCCCCGGGCCCCCAGGCACCCGCTCCCTCGCACACGCTGTGGCTCGTCCAGGCCCTGTATCCCGGACAGGACGCGTTGCTGCGCCGCACCGAGGAAGGCATCGCCGCGCTGATACCGCGGGAGGTCCAGGCCCAGCAGCTCATCGGGCGGGCCGCCCTGGCGACGCACCTGAAGGGCCGCTCGGGCGACTTGCGCTGTGTCACAGGCGAGTCACGCTGCCGTGAGCCGCTGGAGGCGTACCTGGACTCGCTGGGGCTGGAGCGCGTGGTGCTGGTGCAGGTGGGCCAGGACGACGCCGGCTACCGCTTCCGCGCCGACAGCGTGCGGCCCGGCACCGGCGCCCGGGGACAGGCGGAGACGGCGAACCCCGCCTTCGAGAAGGCCCTGGCCGGCGTGCTGGTGAAGTTCCTGTCGCTCAACGCCACGGTGGACGCGGAGACGACGCCCGCGGGCGCCACCGTCTTCATCGACGGCGTGAAGGTGGGCACCACGCCCTTCTCCACGGAGGTGCTTCCGGGCGAGCACAGCTTCCGCTTCGAGCTGGCCTCGCACCTGCCGAAGGAAGAGACGCGGGTGGTCGCCTCGCGCGAGCACGTGAAGCTGGACGCCGCGCTGGAGAAGGTGCCCGCGCGGCTGGTGGTGAAGGCCCAGCCGGAGGGCGCGGAGATTCGCGTGGACGGCAAGCCAGTGGGGACCACCGCGGTGGACCAGGGCATCCAGCCCGGCACCCGCGTGCTGTCGCTGACGCTGGAAGGCTACGAGCCCCACGAGGTGACAGCGGAGATTGCGCCCGGCGGGACGTACACGCTGGAGCACGCGCTGACGCCGACGTCGATGCAGTCCTTCAAGCTCGCCATGCGCCGCCGCAAGGAGGCCACCATGGCGCGGCAGAGCTACCTGGAGGCCTCCTTTGAGATGCAGCGCCTCACCGGGACGGCGCTGACGTCCCAGCCGCTGAGCACCTCGGTGGAGCTGGAGGACCTGCGCACCCAGGGCGTGCGCGCGCCCGGCTCGCGAAACCTGCGCGGCGTGGGCGTCGAATACGGCCGCTATGGCCAGTTCTTCGGCGTCATGCTGGTGGGCGCCACCTACGCCTCCACCGGGGACACGTGGACGCTGGGCATCGACGTCCCTCCAGGCGTGGGCGGCGTGGGGCCGGATGGCGTGTCATCGCTGGACACGCAGGTGCAAGCGGTGTCGCTGCGCGCGCTCCAGCCGCAGCTTCGCTATGTGCTTGGCCCCGTGTCATTCGCCATCCAGGCGGGGCTGGAGGGACGCGGGCTGCTGGTGAAGGAGCGCGCGGGTGACGCGGCCATCTTCAAGGACGGCCTCTACGCGTTGGATTTGCACGCGTCCGGACAGGCCACCGCGCGCGTCTTCGTCTACGAAGGCCTGTACGCCTCCGTCGCGTACCAGCACAGCTTCACGCTGCTGAAGAAGATTGCCGGAACGAGCAACATTCGCGGAGGGCTGGGCTATGCGTTCTGACCTGCGGCGCCTGACGTGGGCGTGTGTGCTGCTGACGTGCGGCGTGGCCCTGGCCGAGCCCCTGGTGGGCCCCTCCGTTGGCCGCGGTGACGCCCTGCTGGCCGAGGGCACCCGCCTCTACAACAAGCGCAAGCACAAGGACGCGGCGGAGGTGCTGCTCCAGGCCACGCGCGCCAACCCGTCCCTGCTGCCCGCGTACCTGGGCCTGGCCCGCGCGCGCATGAGGGCGAAGGATGTCTTTGGTTCCTGCATGGCCTACCGGGCCTATGTGCGCAGCGCGCCGGACATCCAGGACCGCACCAAGGCGCAGCGCGAGCTGGCCCTGTGCGAACGCAAGCTGAAGGCCGCGCGCCGCAAGAAGCGCAACAAGGTGCCGCCCGACATGACGGCGCGGCACGTGGAGCTGAAGGCCGGCTTCTTCACCGCGCTGGAGGAAGCCCGGTTGGTGGGCCCCGGCGGCGCGGGCGAGACGCTGCGCATGCTGGTAACGGAGGGCTACCTGGGCACGGACCTGGGTGACATGGCCGCTCGGCTGAGCGCGGCCTCCCATGCCTCCACCGGCGAGTTGCACCAGCGGGCCCTGGCCGGCGAGACGCTGCCCACCGCGCGCCTGCGTGAGTCCAGCGCGCTCTTCGACCTGGCCCGTGACACGGGCGAGCCCTCCGCCGCCGCGGC
>JBKGHI010000258.1:0-11990 GCA_046520405.1 Myxococcus sp. 1LA | reverse complement strand
CCGGCAGGGGCGTGGACAGCGGGGCGACGGAAGGCGGCGGCGGTGGCGCATGCTGCGCCAGGTCGGCGAAGGCGGGGGCGCCAGGCAGCGTCGACAGCTCCTCGGCGCGCTGCTCCGTGCGGCGGTCGATGCGGATGTCGCGATCCAGGAGGCTGGGCACTCCGGGTGAGCGGACCGTGACGGTGTCGCAGGCCGCGCACTCACCCACGGGTGGAAGCATGGCACCGCACTTCAAGCACTTGGACAACGGACTCCTCCCGGCTGGACGACTGCTACATGAAAAAACAGCCATGAGCCGGGGGCAAGAAAAGTGGCGAGCCCCCGAGGTCCCTCGCTCGAAGGACCGTCAGGGGCTCATCACCTGTGTCATGCGAGTGTCCCTGGGGGACGTCTCGTGGAGAGTCCTTCACTCTCAGGCATGTACGCGGCGCCGTCCGGCTGCGCCCACGAGCAGGAGCACGACGATTGCGCCAATCACCGACATGATGATGCCTGAAGGCCTCAGGTCGAAGAGCCGGCCATCGCGAGTGAACAGCGAGCCGACGAGGCCGCCCACGAGCGAGCCGACCATACCGAGCAAGGTCGTTGCGATCAGCCCCATGCTCTGCTTCCCGGGGAGGATGGCGCGGGCGATGAGACCCGCGATGAGGCCGATGACGATGAATGCGATGATCCCCATGAGTGTCTCTCCTGTGTTGAGGGACCCCTGAGGTCCCCTACGGCAGAAACGTAGGAATCATCTTCGGACAGTGTGAACTGCCCGCTCCGTGCGGTCGGCTGCCCCCCTGCTACCCGAGTTCGCCGTCCAGGTGCATCATCACCGCCAGCGCCGCGAGCGCGGCCGTCTCCGTGCGGAGGATGCGCTTGCCCAGGGTGACAGGCCGTGCCCCCAGGGCCTTCAAGGCATCCACTTCTTCACGCGCAAGCCCCCCTTCGGGGCCAATCACCAGCGCCACCGGCGTGCCCGCGCCCGCTGCCCTGAACGCTTCGCCCAGGGGCACGGCGGACTCCTCCTCGTCGAGCACCAGCAGGAGGGTACCAGCGGGCAGCGAGCGCGCCGCATCCACCAGCGGGGCGGGCGTGGCCACGCGTGGCACGTCGTCCCGGCGGCACTGGCGCGCCGCCTCCTCGACAATCTTCGTCCACCGGGCGGTGCGCTCCTCCGCGCGCTTGGGCTCGAGCTTCACGACACTCCGCGCGGTGGCCACGGGGTGGAAGGCCGTGGCGCCCAGCTCGGTGCCTTTCTGGAGCACCAGCTCCAGCTTGTCGCCCTTGGGCAGTCCTTGAAGGATGCCGACCTCGCGGCGCGGCGGCGCCACGCGTGCAGTACCCAACGTTACGCGCACCGACTCCGGGGTGACGTGGGCCACCCGGGCCTCGAATGCGCGGCCCTGGCCGTCGAAGACCTCCAGCGCGTCGCCTGCCTCCAACCGGAGGACATGCAGCAAGTAGTGACGGCGCTCGCCAGTCAGCTCCACTTCGGCGGGAGCGGGCTCGGGCAACGGGGCGAAGAGGCGGACCAAGGCATTCTCCACTGCGAGGAGGGCTGGACTCTGGACCCAGGGGCTATCGCCTTCAAGGCGTCCTGGCACGCGCAAAAGATGTGCTGACTGCGGAAGCCGGGGGTGCTCGCTGTCGGTGGGGGAGTTGAGGCACGATAGCGGGCAGTGCCCTTCACCATGCGCCGCAGCGACAAAGCCACATCACACTCCAACGAAGAGGTGGTGCTGGCAACCAGCTCGCTTCAGGGCGAGCGCCGCGTGGCGATTGTCCGCGTGGTGGTGGTGCTGTTGATGGCGCTCAGCCAGGTCGGCATCGCCTGGGGCGGTGGTGAGACGTACTCAGCGCCAGTGGATGGCGTGCGCCTGCAGGTGATGGGCGCCTATGTGCTGTTCGCCATCGTCGCCATCGTCGTGCTGCTCCTCCAGAAGCCGCACCCCAACCGGGCCCGGTGGCTGCCCGTGCCCACGACGCTGGCCGACACCAGCTTCTTCTCCTTCATGGCGTGGCACACCTGGCGCATCTCCGGCGTCTTCGATGCCGGCATGCTGTGCGCCAGCCTGGGCATGGTGCTGGCCTTCTCCGTGGTGCGCTACTCGTGGTGGCACGTGCTGCTGTCCACGGTGCTGTCCAGCGGTGGCTACGCGCTGCTCGCGTGGATGACGGGCCATGGCTCGGTGGCGCGCACCAGCTTCGTGCTCATCTGTTACGCCGCCCTGGGCGCGCTCATCGCGCTGACGAACTCGGACGTGGGCGGCATGTTCCTCAACCTGCGGCGCCGGGATGGCCTGTCCCGCTTCCTGCCACGGCAGGTGGTGGAGCGGGTGATGCAGTTGGGCGACGACTCCCTCCAGCCGGTGCAGCGCGACGTCACCATCCTCTTCAGCGACATCCGCGACTTCACCATGCTGAGCGAGACGCTGGACCCGAGCCAGGTGCTGGAGCTGCTGGACGACTACTTCGGGCACATGGCCCACATCGTCATGGCGCGCCAAGGCATCGTGAACAAGTTCCTGGGGGACGGGATGCTCGCGTGCTGGGGCGTGCCGGATGCGCGCGAGGACCACGCGGAGCTGGCCATGCGCGCGGCGCTCGACATGCGCGCCAAGCTGGAGGACATCAACGCCCAGCGCATCCAGCGCGGGCAGCCCCCGCTGCGCATCGGGATTGGCCTGCATACCGGCATGGTGGCGGCGGGCATGCTCGGCGGCGCCGAGCAGCACGAGTACACCGTCATCGGTGACGCGGTGAACCTGGCCTCTCGCGTGGAGGGCCTCACCAAGTCACACGGCGTGGACATCCTGGTGAGCGAGCGGACGTGGCAGATGGCCGGCGAGCACTTCATGGGCGAGCGCCTGGGCGAAGCGCATGTGAAGGGCCGGAGGGAGGCCGTGGTCGTCTACGCCCTGCACGGTCCGCGCTCCGCGGAGGACGCGCCGCCCGTGCTCAGGGCCGCTGCAGGAACCTAGCGCCCATCCGCCGCGGCCTTCCAAGGCAGGCGCGCGGGCGGAGGGCACTGAGCTTTCAAGCAGGGAGCGAGACGCCGTTGCCCGCTTCCACCCGGGCCCGCAGTGACTGCTTCATCCCCAGGGAGAACAGGGCCACCGTGAGCAGGTAGACGGGCTCGATGAAGAAGAGCAGGGGCCCGCCCAGGGACAGGCCATGGGTCTTCTTCTCGAAGACGACGTGCGCGCCGACGACGAGCGCGAAGCGTACGGCCATGACCGCCACGGCCACCCCGATGGCGGTGCTCGCGGGGAAGCGGGCGACGACGGCCTCCGCGGCGAGCAGCGTGGGCGCCAGGGGCAGTGCCATCAACAGGCCCGCCGTCCACTCCAGGGAGACGGCGTACAGCGCCACGGCCAGCAGCAGCACATGGGCCGCCGTGAGCGCCACGGAGCCCACCGGCAGCCGGACGAGGCTGAGCGGAACGAGCAACGCGAAGATGAAGAGGTAGGCCCCCACGAAGTGCACGGCGCGGCTGACGCCGTTCTCATGCAGGGGCAACCAGACGCGCAGTTTGTCGGCGAAGCTCGTCATGGCGGGGACTACGCGCGCACCGGCGTGGTGGCGGTGGCCTGCTGGGGCTTGAGGACGTAGTCGCCCAGGAGCACCGCGACGAAGAAGAGCGGGCCCACCAGCGCGTGCACCAGGTTGGTGAGGAAGGAGGGCGACTTCTTCTCCCAGACGCTGTGCCCGGCCAGCTGCACCAGCCACGCGAACGCGGCAATGACCACCACGCTCCACGTGGGCATCATCCGGCCCACCGGGAAGCACGCGGCCATGAAGAGCAACACGATGAGGCCCAGCTTCACGTCGGCCCGCAGGTACCAGACGGCGGCCAGCGCCAACACCACCATGCCCAGCGTCAGCGAGCCACCGGGCAGCGCGGGCACCGCCAGCAGGTGCACCCAGTCCAGCATGGCCACGATGTGGAGCACGATGAGCGGGATGGCGATTTTGTGCGTGAGCCGGTTCGTCGGGTGCTGATGCGAGGAGTAGTACTCGTCGAACAGGGCGACCACATGAGGCTTGAGCATGCGTCCTCCGGAAGCGAAGGGGTGTGGATGCTCCGTAGCGTAGGGGAAGTACCGCCGGGTTTCCTGGCCGCGGACGCCAATCTCCTGGCCGGGGACGCCAGCGTGGCGGCGTGCGCCGGGCTCAGGCCGTCTCGGTGCGCTCGCGCCAGACGCGGGGCGTCATGCCCGTCCACCGCTTGAAGGCGCGGTCGAAGGTGCTCAGCTCCGAGTAACCCAGGAGGAAGGCCACCTCGCTGACCCCCAGGTGTGGGTCTCTCAGGTAGTCGAAGGCCAGCTCACGGCGCACCGCGTCGACCTCGTCCTGGAAGGACGTGGCGCGCTCGGCCAGGCGGCGCTGGAGGGTGCGGGGGCTGACGTGCAGCGGTTTCGCCACGTCCGCCATCTGCGGCGCCCCTTCCCGCAGGGCGGCGCGGAGGGCGTCGCGGACCTGTTGCAGGAAGGGGGGCGTGGGAGGCGCGGAGGGTGGCTCGGCGGCGGGTGTACCGGCGGCGCGCTCCAGGACGGAGAGGAGCACGGGGTCCGCGTCCACCAGGCGCAGCGCCAGCGTGGCCGCGTCCAGCGTCAGCGCGTTGCGGCCGGCGTCGAAGGCCGGGGTGACGCCGAAGTGCTCCTCGAGCGGGCGGAGGTCCGCGGGGGCGGGGTGCGCGAAGGAGACATGGCGCGGATTCCACGGGTGCTCGGTGAGCTGGCGACCGACATGGACGAAGAGGGCCAGGCCGAACTCGCTGGCGTGACGGCCATAGGCCAGGGGCTCGCCGGGGATGCCGTAGACGAAGGTGCCGCTGCCGTCCGGCGCGTCCTGGAAGGAGGCGCGCCAGGCGGGCTCCAGCAGCGCCATGTACCGGGCCAGCGCGCGGAAGGTGTCCCGGACGGTGGGGGAGGCCCGAGCGATGTACTCCACCAGCCCGTAGTTCCCACGAGGGACGCGCTGCGCCACGTGCAGGCCGAGGAAGGCATCTCCAGACAGCGCCTCGGCCGCGTCGAGGAAGGCGTGCAGGGTGGTCAGCGGGAGGGTGACTTCGGGCAGCGCGCCCACGTTGCCCGGCAGCCCGAAGCGCTCCACCAGCCCGGACGGGTCATGCCCCGTCGCGCGCAGGTAGGCGAGCATCGGCCCCACGAGCTGGGAGCGGACGTCGGTTGGTGGCCGGGAAGGGGGCGGCGTCTCCACGCGGGCGTGACGCTACCGTGTCTGGGGCGCGGGGCCCACCTCCCTGGAGGGCGCCCGTCGGTGCGGGCATGTCTAGAGTGAGGCCATGGACAACCTGGCTCACTCGCTCGTGGGGGCATGGATGGCGGAGGCGGGCCTGAAGCGCACCACGCCGCTGGCCACCGCGACGCTCGTCATCGGCGCCAACCTGCCGGATGTGGATGCCATCGTCACCGTCGCGGGCTCGGATGCGTCGCTCTACTGGCGCCGAGGCTGGACGCACGGCGTGCTCGCCCTGACGCTGTGGCCCTTCGTGCTCACGGGGTTGATGCTGCTGTGGGACCGGTACGTGCGCCGGCGCAGGCAGCCGGACCTCCCGCCAGCGCGCGTCGGGCCGCTGCTGGTGTTGTCCACGCTGTCCGTGCTGAGCCACCCCGCGCTGGACTGGCTCAACACGTACGGCGTCCGGTTGCTGATGCCCTTTGACGGGACGTGGTTCTACGGAGACGCGCTCTTCATCATCGACCCGTGGGTGTGGCTGCTCGCGGGCGCCGCCGTCATCATGGCGGACGCGCGCACGCGCAAATCCGCCGCGGCGTGGGTGGTGTTGGGCGTGGCGTCCACCGCGCTCATCATGGTGCCCGCGTTCGTCCCGTGGCCCGCCAAGGTGATGTGGGCGGTGGGTGTGGCCGCCATCGTCTGGTTGCGGCTGCGGGGAGCTCACGTCCTCTCCGCGCAGCGCGTGGCCCAGGTGTGTGGCGCGGGGCTCTTGCTCTACTTGAGCGCCATCTTCGTGGGCTCGCAGGTGGCCGCGCCGCGTGCGCAGGAATGGCTGCGCTCCCAGGGGCTCCCCGTGGAGCGCGCCATCGCGGGGCCGCTGCCGGCCAACCCCTTCGTGCGCGACATCATCGCCCTGGGGCCGGACCGCTATCACTTCGTCCGCGCCGACTTCCTGGCGGACGGCGCGGACCGCTTCCGCATCAGTGACGCCAGCGCGCCTCGCGACGTCCAGCCCGGGCCCGTCATCCAGGCCGCGTTGTCGGCGCCGCAGATTCGGGGGCTGGCCAACTGGCTGCGCCTGCCCACGTATCAGGTGGAGGAAGGCACCGACGGATGGCGCGTCACCATCCGCGACGTGCGTTACTCACGGATGCGGAGTGGCGGCCTGGGCACGGCGGTGGTGGTGCTGGACCGCGCGCTGCGCCCGGTTCGGGTCGAGCAGCGTTAGGGCCTCATCGCGCGGCTCAGGTGCGCTGCGCGAAGGAGCCGTCGCAGTGGGCGACCCCTCCGCGGTGTCGCCCCAACGGAGCCCTCGCGCCGGGGGGGCGGAGCCGGTCCCGGCGCTCGCTGTTCGGGAATGTCGGGGGTTTTGCGCCGCGAAATCTCCCGACATTTCCGAACAGCGAGCTCCTCAAGTGCACCCCAGGCCCGCCTGGCGTCTCGCCTCATGGCGCCCGTGATTCGCTGACGTCGATGCGCGCTCGGCACGTGTGGGCGGCCAGCGCCGCTCAGACGACCCGCTGGCCAGGCTCAAGGAAGCGGCGGTACCTTCACTCAACAGCCTCCGCCTGTTCGCTTCATCCGCACGCCGCTATCAGTCGCCGTCCCCGCTCGAGTCAGACGGGGACGGCGCCGCGCGCCTTCAGCGCTTCAAGTCGATGCGAACCCACTCTCCCTGGGTGGCGCCTTCCAACACGGTGAGGCCCAGGTTGCGGTAGGCGGCCTCCACATCCGCGCGCTGATGCGCGAGCACGCCCGCCAGCACGAGCCGGTCCTTCGTCTTCGCCACAATCAACGGGGCCAGCTCGATGAGCGTGTTGGCCAGGATGTTGGCGAGCACCAGGTCGAAGGTGCCCTCCACCTGGGGCAGCTCCTTGCCGGAGACCTCGATGTCCGGCGTGCCGTTCTCCGTCTGGTTCTCTTGCGCCAGCTCCACGGAGACCGGGTCGTTGTCGGTGGCCACGGTCCGGCCCGCGCCCAGCTTCTTCGCGGCGATGGCCAGCACGCCCGTGCCGGTGCCCACGTCCAGGACGGTGGCGCCCGGGTGCTCCGCCATGTACGCGTCCACGGCCGCCAGGCACAGGGACGTCGTCGGGTGGTCACCGGTACCAAAGGCCATCTTCGGCTCAATCACCAACTGCACGGTGCCCGCGGGGGCATTCGCCTTGTCCCAGGGCGGGCCCACCCACAACCGGCCCACGTGCACGGACTTGATGAGCGACTTCCACTCATTGCTCCAGTCCTGCTGGGGCTGCTCATCCAGCGTGAGCCGCGCATCGGGGAAGGCGGCCGTCACCTCGTCACGGGCGGACTCGGCCGTGTCGCGGTCGTCGTAGTAGCCAATGAGGATGGTCTCGCCAGGGTTCGGTCCGCGCACGCCCGGCATGGTGGGCCCTTCGCGGTCTCGCACCTCGAGACCCAGCGCGCCCGACTCGTGGAGGAGGTCCTGTACGGCCTCGGACGCTTCCTCGGGCAACTCCACTGTGAGTGACAGATAGGTCTGGGACATGCGGGCCCTTTAATCCCAGCGTGGCTAGCGTGGAAGCGCTGTGAGACGCCTCATTCGCTGGTGGCCCCTGGTCTGCCTGACCGCCTGCTCTGGCCCGGACGCGCCGGACGCCGCGGTCTGTCGGGATGTCGTCGTCCGGCTCTGCCAGTCGGCGGCCGTCTGCCCTGGCGTGGCGGTGCAGTTGGACCTGGGACTGAGCTGCGATGCCAGCCTCCTCCAGAGGACGGGCTGCGAGGACGAGGCCTTCGCCTTCGCGTCCCCCACGCGAGAGCGCGTCCTGGAGTGCCGCGAGCCGCTGCTGAGCCGGGGCACGTCCACGGACCGTCCCCCTGCCTGCGCGGACGCGACGCGGTTTCTCGCCGAGTGCCCGGACGTCGTGGGCTTCTTCCGGGAGGGCCAGCCATGAAGCGTCTGGGGGCGGTGGGGTTGGTGTTGGCGGTGGGGTGCACGCCGCTGGACGTGGAGCGCCGGACGGAGCGCGGGCCGCTGTTGCGGACCTACTCTCAGGAGAAGGCGCTGAACGAGCGCATCCCCTTCGCCACCACGCAGGTGCAGTGGCCGCAGCTCACCCTGGCCTTCTCCTCGTCGGACATCTGTCGCACCGAACAGCACGGCGAGTACGCCGAGGACATCATCTCCAGACGCTACGACACGGGCGCCGCGGCGGCCGTGAGCACGGGCGGCATCCTCACGGTGCTGGGCGGAGTCCTGCTGGTGGGCCGCACGATGTTCTCGGATTCGCCCAATCGCTCCGCCATCGACGAGAAGGGCCGCTACGGCGCCTCCAGCCGCGACGTCGCCACGGGCTGGGGGCTGGGGCTGCTCATCGTCGGCGTGCCCGCGGTGGTGGCGGGCATCGTCCAGCTCAACCGCGGCGGTGAGACGCGGGAGACGCGCAAGACGGATGAACTGCTCTCCCTGCGGGAGGTGCCCTGCCAGCCCAAGCCGGTGGACGGCGTGGTGGAGCTGGCGGGCGGGCCGGATCCGCAGCCGCCGCCCCGGCTCACCCTCAATGGGGCACTGGTGCTGACGGCGGATGAAGTTCGGGAGCTGTCCTTCAGCGGCCTGGCGCTGGATGGCACGCCCGTCACGCTGGAGGAGGAGGACCTGGACCGGCTGGAGACCTTCCGCACCTGCGCGACGCTCCTGGCCACGCCGGTGGACCCGCAAGCGCTGGCCGGAGAGGCGCGCTCGAACCCGGACCGGCTGCGCGTGAAGCGCGAGCTGGCGCGCGGTTGCACCCGGCTGCCGGGCGCGCCCGCGCAGCCCCTGCTCGACGCCATCGAAGGCGCCCTCGGGAGCACCGCCCTCTAGGGTCGGTGGGTCCTCCCGAGGGACACCGGCTCGCTACGGGCCGACGATGGCCAGCGCGCTGCGGTCGAAGTTGATGACCTTGCGCGCCACCTCGCGCACGTCCTCCGCCGTCACCGCCGCGACGCGGTCCGCGTAGTGGAGGAAGTTCTCCATGCCCAGGCCGTAGCAGGTGTCCAGCGCCAGCAGCGCCGCCCGCGCGCCGTTGCGCTGGAGGCCAATCTCGTGCGTGCCGATGAGGTGCTGCTTGGCGCGCGCCAGCTCCTCGGCGGGGATGGGCTCGTCGCGCACGCGCGCCAGCTCCGCGCGGATGCCGGCCAGCGCCGCGTCCACCTTCTCCGGGCTGGTGCCCATGTACGTGGCGAAGTAGCCCGGATCCACGCCCTCGATGGCGAACGAGCTGACGCTGTAGGCCATGGAGCGCTTGTCACGCAGCTCCACGAAGAGCCGCCCGCCCTGGCCGGACAGCACCGTGGAGAGCACCTCCAGCGCGTACTGCCACGGGTCGCTCACCCGGCCACCCGGGAAGCCCAGCACCAGGTGCGCCTGGGCCCGCGCCAGCACCTTCTTCGCCTCGCGCGGCCCGTCCAGCGGCGCCTCCACCGGGACGGTGGGCGGCGGGGCCGCCTTGCCACGCGACGTGCCGAAGTACTCGCGCGCCAGGGCCATGACCTCGTCCACCTTCACGTCGCCCACCACGCTGAGCGTGAGCTGCGACGGGTCCATGTACGCCGCGTGCCACGCGCGCAGCTTCTCCGGCGTCAGCTTCTCCACGGACGCGTGCTCACCGGTGGTGGGCAGGCGGTACGGGTGCGTCTGGTAGATGGTCTTGCTGAACAGGTCGAAGGCCACGCTGGACGGCTTGTCCTCGCGCGTGAGGATGTCCTGGAGCAGCAGCGTGCGCTCGCGGGCGACCTCGGCCTCCGGGAACGAGGGGTTGAGCAGGCAGTCCGCGAAGAGGCGGAAGGCCGGCTCGAAGTGGCGCGACAGGAACTCCCCGCGCAGGCCCACGGAATTGCGTCCGCCCTGGCCGCCCAGGCTGCCCGCGTACGCGTCGATGAGGTCGGAAATCTCCTCCGCGTCGTGCGTGGGCGTCCCGCGCGTGAGGGTGCGGGTGAGCAGCGTGGAGATGCCGTTGTCCTCCGGCGTCTCGTAGCGCAGTCCGCCCGCGAAGGCGGCGCGGATGGCGAACAGCGGCACCGCCGGCTCCACGCGCACGACAATCGTCGCGCCCGACGGCAGCTTCTCCGTGATGATGTCGCTGGGCCCCGTGCTCGCGCCCTTCAGGATGCGCACCGGCGAGTCGCTCACGGCCACCTTGCGCGGCTTGCGCTCCGGCGGCGCAGCGGCGGGCCCGCGCTCCGCGGCGTCCAGCACCTCGTGGACCTGCGCCTCCGTCAGCGGCGTGCCCTCCGGCAGCAGGCCGGTGACGACGGCGCGGTCGAAGCGCAGGTAGCGCTCGGCGGCGGCGCGCAGGTGCTCCGGCGTGAGGTTGCGCACGGCCTCGTAGTAGCGGGCCTCCGCCTCCAGGCTGCCCATGCCGGACTGGTAGAAGCCCATCTTCCGGGCCACGCCCTGCACCGTCTCGCGCTGGTACACGGCCTCCGCCTCCACCAGCGCCTTGGCCGTGGCCAGCTCCTCCGCCGTCACCGGCGTGGCGCGCAGCGTGGCCAGCCCCCGCGCCGTCTCCTCCAGCGCGCGCACGGCGTTGGCGGGCTGGAGCGTCAGCGACGCGGAGAAGATGCCCGGGTCCGTGGGCGTATAGGCGAAGGTGTGGATGTCGTTGACCAGGTTGTGACGGCGCTTCACCTCGCGCGCCAGCCGGGACGCGTCCCCCTGGCCTGCAATCATCGCCAGCACGTCCAGCGCCGGCACGTCCGCATGGTCCGCCTGCGGAATCCCGAAGGCCAAGTGCAGGTAGGCCTCCTTCACCTCGTCCGGACGCAGCAGGATGCGCCGGCCCGTCGCCTCGGGTTCCGGGGCACGCGCGACCCGGCCCTCATACGGCCGGCCCCAGTCCCCGCCGAAGATGTCGTCCACCCACGCGCGCAGGTCCGCCTCGCGCAGGTCGCCGGCCACCGACAGCACCAGGTTCTTCGGCGTGTAGTGCCGGTGGTAGAACTCCAGCACCTTCTCCCGCGTGAAGCTGCGCACGCTCGCGTCGGTGCCGATGACGGGCAGCCGGTAGGGGTGCACCTGGTAGGCCGTGGAGAAGAGGTCCCTGGAGGCGCGCCGGGACGGCGTGTCCTGGCTGCGCTTGATTTCCTCGCAGACCACCTCGATTTCGCGCGACAGCTCGCCCGCGTCGAAGGCCGACCGGCGCACCGCGTCCCCCAGGATGTCCAGGCCCATCCGGGCGAACTGGCTGGCGATGACGATGTGGTAGACGGTCTGGTCGTAGGAGGTCCAGGCATTGATTTCGCCGCCGTGGGACTCCACGTCCCGGGCGACCTCACCGGGGCCTCGGCGCTCGGTACCCTTGAAGAGCATGTGCTCGTGAAGGTGGGCCAGCCCCGCCTGGTCCGGCCGCTCATCGGCGCTCCCGGCCTTGACCCAGACCTGGAAGGCCGCGACCTTGGCGGCGTGCTGTTCCTCGAAGACGACAGTAAGCCCGTTGGGCAGCGCGTAGCGGATGGCCATAGAAACGTCCGAAGCTGTCACCGGCCCACCGAGAGGGCAAGGCGAGGTGTGATGTTTTCCCTCACTGGCTAACGCCCGGGAGCCTCGGCGTCGAGGAGACTGTACGGCTGCCGTCTGGCCGGATGGATGGACTTCGGACGCGCACCTGCCCACGCGTCTCTGGTGGTGAGCCCGTCCGAGGGGTAACCTGCGCCCGCCCATGCCGTCACCTCCGGAAGAGGTGGATCCGCTCGCGGACCTGCGCGAAAGCCTGGACCTGGAAGACACCGGCGCCTCGGTGGCCCCCGCCGCCGTCGCCCCCGTGGCTTCCAAGCCCCTGCCCAAGCCACCGCCTTCGGCCCCA
>JBKGHI010000257.1:0-12014 GCA_046520405.1 Myxococcus sp. 1LA | reverse complement strand
GCCACGGGCACGGGCGCCGGGCCGGTGACGATGTTGGGCTTGCGGCGCGAGCGCGGCGACTCGGAGGACTCGGCGCCCTCGGCGGGCACGAGGTTGGGGGAGGGGGGCAGGAAGGACGCGGCCCAGGCCGGGTCGGCGCTGATGGCCGGGCGCTTCTCCACCTTCGTCGGAGCCTTCTCCGGAAGGGCCAGCACGGGGGCGGGCGCGGGCGGCAGCGAGTCGGCCTCGCGGGCCGGCGGCAGCAGCTTCTTCTCCAGCTTCTCCGCCTTCTCGCGCTCGCGGGACTCCTTGAGCGCCAGCTTCGCGACGACGGCCTGCTCCTTCTCCTGCTGCTTGGCCAGTCGGAAGGCCTCCTCGGCCATGGCCTCCGCTTCGGCGGCCTCGGCCTCCTCGGCCAGACGCTCCGCCTCGGCGAGCTCTTCCTCGTCGGCCTCGAGCTGCGCGAGGAAGGCGGCCTCCTCCAGCTTCTCCTCGGCGGCGCGCTCCTGGCGCTCCTTGTAGGCGACCTTCTGGGCCTCCCAGAACGTGTGGAAGGACTCCTGGAAGCGGCGGCCCAGGACGCACAGGCCGTCCCAGGCCAGCGAGCACAGCTTGATGAAGGTGTACTGGGTGCCCACGATGAGGGCGGCAGCGCTGATGGCCGTCACCAGGATGACGGTGCCCACGGTGGAGAACAGGCCGGACATGATGCCGCCCAGGCTGGCGCCCAGTGCGCCACCCGGCGGATGGGCCCAGCCCTTGTCACCGGCGAACATGAGCTGCGCCAGCACGGACACACTGACCGTCAGCAGCGCGAGGCTGATGATTTGCGGGCCCCGCTTCCGGTCCCGGCTGCCCACGAAGAGCACCATGGCCGTGTAGATGCCGCCCACGGGGACGAGGTAGGCGCAGATGCCCAACAGTCCGCGCAGCGACTCGGCGATGAGGTGCCCCATGGGGCCCACCGCGTTGTTGAAGCCCGGTCCCACCCGGTCCTTCGCATCGAAGGTGGCGACCGCCAGCAGTGAAATCAACGATGCGGCCAGGAGGAATACGCCGGTGATGGCGCGGGTGGTGACATCCCCGCCCTTGCCGGCCTTCATCCGCTTGTCCGCCAGCGCCCTGCGGCGCGTCGCGATTTCCTGCCGGGACAGGACCGCCTTCTCCGCCCGACCCTTCTTCGCCGTCATGTCCGTCTTCCCTCTGCGCGTCTCAGCCGCGTAGCGGGCTGTAGCAATGCCCGCAGCGAGTGTAGGGAGAGCGGGGGAACGGTCAATTTTCCAGCCCCGGACGGGAGACCTACATTTCGGCTGCGCCCCTCCCAAGAGGGGGTATGGTGCCGCCCAACAGCGCCGCCCGGACGCGCATGCCGCGCGGCGGCGGGACTTCGTGGAGGAACATCACATGGCCGACGCTCGTACCGACAAGCCGTCATCCACCGAGGAGGAGTACTTCGCCCGGGAGGAGATTGAGAAGAAGCGCAAGCTGGCCCTGGAGCAGGCCGCTGCGAACGCGGCGCAGCAGCGCGAGGAGCTCAAGAAGCTGCACTGGATGAAGTGCCCCAAGTGCGGCCTGGACCTGCAGACGCTGAAGCAGGGCAAGGTTGAAATCGAGACCTGCTTCAACTGCCACGGCATCTTCCTGGACGCTGGCGAGCTGGACCAACTGGTCCAGCAGCACGGCCATGAGGGCAGCGGCAAGGTGATGGGCGCCATCCTCAACCTCTTCAAGAAGAAGTAGGCCGCCGTGGCGCTTACGCTCGAGCAGGTGCGCCATGTGGCCACGCTGGCGCGGCTGTCGCTGACTCCGGAGGAGGAGCAGCGCTTCACCACCCAACTGTCCGCGGTGCTGGACGCGGTGGAGCAGCTCCAGGCGCTCGACGTGGAGGCCGTGGAGCCCACTTCCCACGCCACGCTCACGTCCTCGCGGTTGCGTGAGGACGTGACGCGGCCGTCCCTGCCGCCAGAGAAGTCCCTGGCCAACGCGCCGGCGAAGTCCGACACGTCCTTCGCCGTGCCGAAAATCATCGAGTAGTCCCGGAGACGCCACGCCATGCAGCTCACGGACCTCACGATGCTGGAGCTGGCCGCGAAGCTGGCCACGGGAGAGATCTCCTCCGAGGAGGCCACCCGCGCGAGCCTGGCGCGCATCCAGCAAGTGGACCCGAAGGTGCGCGCCTTCCTGCGCGTGGATGAAGCGGGGGCCCTGGCCGCCGCCCGCGCCAGTGACGCGCGCCGCAAGGCGGGCAGCCCCGCCAGCGCCCTGGATGGCGTGCCGCTGGGGCTCAAGGACCTCTTCCTGACCGAGGGCCTGGAGACCACCGCCGGCTCGCGCATCCTGGAGGGCTTCGTTCCGCCCTATGACGCCACGGTGGTGCGCCTGCTGAAGGAGGCGGGCCTGCCGCTGGTGGGCAAGCTGAACATGGACGAGTTCGCGATGGGCTCGTCCAACGAGTCCAGCGCCTTCTTCCCCAGCCACAACCCGTGGGACGTGTCGCGCACGCCGGGCGGCTCATCCGGTGGCTCGGCGGCGGCGGTGGCCGCGCGCGAGGTGTTCGGCGCGCTGGGCACGGACACGGGCGGCTCCATCCGCCAGCCCGCCGCGCTCACCAACACCGTGGGGCTGAAGCCCACCTACGGCCGCGTGTCGCGCTTTGGCGTCATCGCCTTCGCCTCGTCGCTGGACCAGCCGGGACCCATGACGCGCACGGTGGCGGACGCGGCGGCGCTGCTGCAGGTGATTGCGCGGCCGGATGCGCAGGACGCGACGTCTGCGGACGCGCCGGTGCCGGACTATTCGGCGGACCTGGAAGCCGGCGTGCGGGGCCTGAAGCTGGGCGTGCCGCGCGAGTACTTCACCGAGGGCATGGACCCGGAGGTGGAGGCCGCGGTGCGAGAGGCGCTGCGCGAGTACGAGCGGCTGGGCGCGACGTTGGTGGACGTGTCGCTGCCCCACACGAAGTACGCGCTGGCCACGTACTACCTCATCGCGCCGGCGGAGGCGTCCAGCAACCTGGCCCGGTACGACGGCGTGCGCTTCGGTCTGCGCGCGAAGGACGCGCGCAACCTGCGGGACGTGTACGCGCTGACGCGGGAGCAGGGCTTCGGCGCGGAGGTGAAGCGCCGCATCATGCTGGGCACCTACGCGCTGTCCTCCGGCTACTACGACGCCTACTACCTGCGCGCGCAGAAGGTCCGCACGCTCATCCGCGAGGACTTCACGCGCGCCTTCCAGCAGGTGGACGCGCTGCTGTCGCCCACCTCGCCGGTGCCGGCCTTCAAGCTGGGGGAAAAGGTGGAGGACCCGCTGTCCATGTACCTCATGGACATCTACACCTTGACCTGCAACCTGGCGGGCCTGCCTGGCCTGTCGGTGCCCTCCGGCTTCACGAAGGCGGGCCTGCCGGTGGGCCTGCAGATTCTGGGACGGCCTTTCGACGAGGCTGGCCTGCTGCGCATCGCCCGCGCCTACGAGCGCGAGCACGACTTCTTCCGCCGCTTCGCGCCCCTGTAGGGCCCGCGAGCGCACGCCCTGGTGACACCGCCATGCCCGTGAGCGATTTCCAGCCCGTCATCGGCCTCGAGGTCCACGCGCAGCTCCTCACGCAGTCCAAGATTTTCTGTGGCTGCTCCACCGCGTTCGGCGCCGAGCCCAACCGCAACACCTGCCCGGTGTGCCTGGGCATGCCCGGCGTGCTGCCGGTGCTGAACCAGCGCGTGGCGGAGTTCGCCGTGCGCACGGGCCTGGCGCTGGAGTGCACCATCCGCCCCACGAGCGTGTGGAGCCGGAAGAACTACTTCTATCCGGACCTGCCCAAGGGCTACCAGATTACGCAGTACGACCAGCCCATCTGCGAGCACGGGCGGCTGGTCATCGACACGCCGCAGGGCGAGAAGACCATCCGCATCCTCCGCATCCACATGGAGGAGGACGCGGGCAAGAGCGTGCATGACGCCGGAGGCGGCCAGAGCCTCGTGGACCTCAACCGCGCGGGCGTGCCGCTGCTGGAAATCGTCAGCCAGCCGGACCTGCGCGACGCGGACGAGGCGGTGGAGTACCTCAAGGCGATGCGGGACGTGCTCGTCTACCTGGGCGTCAACGACGGCAACCTGGAGGAGGGCAGCTTCCGCTGCGATGCCAACGTGTCGGTGATGCCCAAGGGCTCCACCACGTTCGGCCAGCGCTGCGAGCTGAAGAACCTCAACTCGTTCCGCTTCCTCAAGCAGGCCATCGAGTACGAGATTGCCCGGCAGGTGGACGTCATCGAGTCGGGCGGCAAGGTGGTGCAGGAGACGCGCCTGTGGGACGTGAACAAGGGCGTCACCCGCTCCATGCGCAGCAAGGAGGAGGCGCACGACTACCGGTACTTCCCGGAGCCGGACCTGCCGCCGCTGCACGTGAGCGCGGAGGCCATCGACGCCGCGGCCCAGGCGCTGCCGGAGCTGCCTCGCGCGAAGCTCCAGCGCTTCACCAGCCAGTACGGGCTGCCGGCGTATGACGCCCGCATCCTCACCGCCGAGCGCCCGCTGGCCGACTCCTTCGAGGCCTGCGCGGGGCACTACAAGGACTACAAGAAGCTCTCCAACTGGTTCCTCGGCGAGCTGATGCGCCTCTTGAAGGAAGCGGGCACGCCGCTGTCCGCGCTGCGCTTCACGCCGGCGCAGTTGGGGGAGCTCCTGGGCGCCGTGGACCAGGGCACGGTGTCCGCGAACGCGGGCAAGGACGTGCTCGGGGAGATGTTCCGCACGGGCAAGGCGCCCGCGGACATCATCGCGGAGAAGGGCCTGGCCCAGGTGAGCGACACCGGCGCCATCGAGGCGGTGGTGGACGACATCCTCGCGAAGAACGCGGGGGAGATTGAGAAGTACCGCGCCGGCAAGAAGCAGGTGTTCGGCTTCTTCGTGGGCCAGGTGATGCGGGCCATGAAGGGCAAGGGCAACCCCGCCCTGGTCAACGAGCTGCTGAAGAAGAAGCTCGGCGACTAGAGCGTGCCGCGCGCCGCCGTGGGAACGGTGGCGTGCACCACGTCTTCCTCCCGCATGGTTTGCGCCTGGGCGAGCACCCGCACCTCGCCCGAGGCCGTGCGCTCCAGGATGCTGGAGGGGGCCTCGAAGGTGGTTCCGAGCAGGCTGCCCACCAATTGGGCGCTCACCACGTAGCGCACGTGCTTGAGCGTGCCGAGCTGGCCTTGAAGGCCCTCGTCGCGCCACTGCTCGCTGCGGTGTTGGGACGTGTTGAAGGCCGAGGGCGCCTCCCAGGGCCAGGGATTGGCGGAGGGCTGCGCGAGGATGTCCGCGCCCAGCGCGTCGAGGTACTGCGCGCAGGGGACGAACCAGGGCTCCTGGGGCGTGTGGGGCTTGAGGAAGCCGTCATAGCCGATGAGCGTCCCCAGCCTTCCGAAGGGCGTCGGCAGGAGCGTCAAATCCTCGGGGCGGCCCGGGCTGAGGTGCAGCGCGTCCTCTTGCGTGGGCACCAGGTTGGCCTTGCGTGCCGCCGCCACGCACCGGCCCTCGGGGGAGAAGGTGTAGCTGGTGTTGTAGGTGCGCGCGCCGTAGGGCTGGAAGTCGGGCGTGTCCTGACCTCGTTGACTGGCGGGGAGCAGCGCGCTGCCGGCCACGACCCACAGGCCGAAGTCCCGGGCGATGCCCGAGAAGGTCTCCCACAGGGTCCGGTGCACGCGGGGCGCACGCGCGGCGTAGACGCACTCCAGCAGCGACGGCGGATGGAACGCGCGCCAGGCGTTCCACGCGCCCCAGGGCTCGGCGAGGGCCACTCGCTTCAGCGCCCCCTGAAAGACGTGGCGCGGCGCACGCGCGCCACGTGGCCTGTGAAGAGCAGGGGAGCCCCCACCCACTCCGGCCATACGACGAGCGCGGGATGGCGCGGCCGGCCCGCCGCGTCCCGGCCGCGCAGGGCATCCACCTTCGCGGCCAGGGCCCGGTGGCGCGCGGCGAAGGTGCTCGGTGAGGCGTAGTCCTCCAGCGAGACGCGGGGCTGGAGGGCGAACAGCTCGACGGTGTCAGCGGACGGGGCCACGGCGCGTTACTTCAGCAGGCCATTCTCACGCAGGCGCTGCTTGAGGAAGGCATCCGCGGTGATGGGGGCGTGCCGCGCTGGGGTGTCCGCCGTCTGGGTGCAGGGCAGGGCCTGGAGCACGCAGTCGGCATACGGGTGGACGAAGAAGGGCATCGAGTAGCGCACCGTGTCCTCTTCCTTGCTTCGCGGGTTCACCACCCGGTGCGTGGTGGCGGGGATGATTTCGTTCGTCACGCGGCTGAGCATGTCGCCCGAGTCGACGACAATCTGCCCACGCAGCGTGTCCACCGGGAGCCATTCGCCGTCGCGGGTGAGCAGCTCCAGGCCGCCCGCGGTGCCCTCGCAGAGCAGGGTGATGAGGTTGATGTCCTCGTGCTCGGCGGCGCGCACGCCCCCGGGGATGAAGCGCTCCTTCAGCGGCGGATAGTGGATGAGCCGCAGCACGGAGTTTCCGTCGGTGGCCATGCCGCTGAAGGTGTCGCGCGCCACGCCGAAGTACTCGGCGAGCGCCTGGAGCATGACGCCCGCCGCGCCATCCAGCACGTTGAAGAGCGACAGCGTGTGCTCGCGGAAGGTGGGCACCTCGGCGGGCCAGACGTTGGCGCCGTAGAGCTCGCGGTACTTGTGCTCGGGGGGCAGCTCGCGGCCCACGTGCCAGAACTCCTTCAAGTCGCCCACCTGGCGGTTCTTCGCGTGCTCCTGGCCGTAGCCGATGTAGCCGCGCTGACCGCCGTGGGCGGCCTGGGCGTACTGGGCCTTGGTGGCCTCTGGCATGGCGAAGAAGCGCTCCACGTCCGTGTACGTGCGGCGGATGAGGCCGTCGTCGATGCCGTGGCCCTCCACCGTGACGAAGCCGAACTCCTTGATGCCGTCGCCGAAGACCTGGACGAAACGAGCACGCTCCTGGGGCGTACCCGTGCGGTAGTGAGACAGGTTGACGATGGGGATGCGGCGCGGGGCTGGCGACATGGCGCCGCACTCTACCCACCCTGATGGATTGTCGGCACGCACAGCGTCCGCCAGAGGACCCTGTTCTGCGACCGTGGCGTCGGGGGTGCGGCACCAGCGGACATCCGCCCTCATCCCCAGTGGAAGTCAGTGCTCCCACATTCCATGTTGGGCGGGCAGGTTGGGGGGAGGCGGATGCCCGAAGTGAGCAGCGGTGGCGGGTGTGCGATGTGTGGCCGGCGGCATGGGACGGATGCCTCGTGCTCGACGCTGGTCCGCGCGGACGTGGGGCCAGGTGGGGCAACGCGCCCCCGGTGCGCTCCGGTGGTGGAGGCGCAGGATCCCCTGGTGGGAACCCGGTGCGGCAGCTTCCGGTTGGTGCGACGCCTGGGCCGCGGCGGCATGGGGTCTGTCTACCTGGGCGAGCACGTTTCGATTGGCAGCCGCGTCGCGGTGAAGGTTCTGCACGCGCACCTGACGATGTACCCGGAGCTGGTGCAGCGCTTCCACGCGGAGGCGCGGGCGGTGAACCTCATCGGCCACGAGAACATCGTCAGCATCTTCGACATGGATGCCGCGCCGCCGCGTCCCTACCTCATCATGGAGCTGCTGGATGGCTCCCCGCTGTCCGCGTGGGTGGGCACGCCCCTGGCCGCGGGCGCGGTGGTCACCGTGCTGTCGCAGGTGTGCGACGCGCTCCAGGCCGCGCACGCGCGAGGCATCGTCCACCGCGACCTGAAGCCGGACAACATCTTCCTGGTCCGCCGCAAGCGGGGCGCTCCCTTCGTGAAGGTGTTGGACTTCGGCATCGCCAAGCTGGCGGACGCGCAGATGCCCCAGACGCATGCGGGCATCATCGTGGGGACGCCCGAATACATGGCGCCCGAGCAGTCCCTGGGGCGGGGCGTGGATGGCCGCGCGGACCTGTACGCGCTGGGCGTCATCGCCTATCAGCTCCTCACCGGCAGGCTGCCGTTCACCGACGAGGGCCTGACGGCGCAGCTCGTGGCCCACCAGCTCCGGCCGCCGCCGCCTCCCAGCTCGGTGTATCCGGCGGTGTCCGCCGCGCTGGAGCACGTCATCCTGCGCGCGCTGGCCAAGAAGCCCGAGGACCGGTACCCGTCCATCGCGGCCTTCCGCGACGCGCTGCAGGTGGCCCTCGCCGAGCACCAGCGCGTGTCGGCGCGGAAGACGCGCCCGGGGGAACACGCGGTGCTTGAACAAGCGCCCGCTTCGACTGTGGCGCGCGCGCAGGCACAGGGCTGGGCACGGCTCCCGGCGGGCTCGCGAGCGGGGCCGCCACCTTCCCCCCTGGCGAGCATGCCCCCGCCTCGCCCGTTCTCCTCCGCGCCCACGGCGGCGGCACGCTCATCCGGCGTGGAGGTGCCGGTGCAGGTCGTCCTGCGCCCGGGGGAGAGCCCCGTACGGCTTCGTGGCAGCGGCTTGTCCCGGGGCGGCTTGTTCCTCCATGGCGGGCGCTTCCTGCCCCCGCTGTGCGCGCGGCTGCCCGTGGTGCTGGAGCTGGCGTCGGGGCCCTTGTCCGTCATGTGCGAAGTGGTGCGGCTCGTTCCTCCCGCACAGGCCCGCGTGTGGGGGATGCCCACCGGCTTCGGCGTCCAGTTCGTGGAGGCCACCGCCATGCTCAGGGCCGCGGTGGACGCGCTCCTCAAGGGAGAGCCGGTGCGCGAGGCTCCGTCCGCGCCGTCCGAGGAGGACCCGGCCGTGGCGCGCCTGCTGGAGGCCTGGCGGCAGCGTTCGGCCGGAGACGCCTATGCGGTGCTGGCGTTGGATCAGGACTCGGACATGGGCACGGTGCGGCTGCGGACCCGCGAGGCCTGGCGCTCCCTGGAGTCCCTGGAGCGGCTCCCGTTGACGCACCCGCAGCGCGCCCAGGTGGATGCGCTCCGCATCCGCGTCCGGGAGGCGGCCGAGGCCCTGGGCGCCACGGTGCAGCGCGCCCTCTATGATGCCTGGCGTGGCAACCACCGCGGCGTGGCGAAGTGCTTGGAAGCAGGGCTGACCGCCGAGCAGCTTGAGTCCCTTCGGCGCGAGTTCCTGGCGCGCAGGCCCCAGGCCATGGGCTCGGCGCGGGTCCATTTCCAAACCGGGGGCGCGTTGGAGCGCGAGGGCCGCCTCTCCCAGGCGCTGGAGCAGTACGAGCGGGGATTGAAGCTCGCGCCGCTGGAGGTGGACATGCTCCAGCGCTACCGCAGGCTCCGCCGGGTGCTGGGGGGCCGGGCAGCGGCGGCAGCCGGACATGACAGGGCCCGGTCACCTTGAAGCAGGTGCCAGGCCCAGGGCTACACGACGGCGTGAGGCGGCCTCACGCCCTGGTGACTACTCCTCGCCGCCGCCACAGGCCGCGCTGATCTCGAAGTCCATGCAGCGCTCAAGCTCGGCCGCCCAGGCCTCGATGGTCGCGCTGCGGCACTGCGAGATGTCGCGGATGCACTCCGACGCGTCGCGCAGGTTGTCCTTGTCGGCGTCCGTGCACGAGTCCATCGACTCCTTGCACTGGTTGATCTCCTCCTGGCCCAGCCGGAGCTGGGAGATGAAGGGGCTGATTTCCGGACAGCCGTCAACCTTGTCCGAGAGAGACTCAAATGCACCCGCGAGGTCCTCGCAGAGGTCCTCATCATCGCCGCCGCAGCCAGTACCAAAAACAAGAGAGCTGGTGGCCACCAGGCCGATCAGAAGCTTCTTCATTGTAGTTCCCCCTCGGAACGAGGTTGTGGGGCGCAGGGTGCAAGAGTGCGCCCGAATGCCCGGTTTCCGAGTTAGCATCGCCCCAGGGGTCGAGTAAACGGCCGGGGAGTAGCGCTCTGATCCTTCAACCACCTTGACTCGCCAGGGTATCTCCCGTAAATCCCGCCGCCTTTGGCGCAATTGGATGGTCCACCCGTCCGAAATGCGCGGTCGATTCCACGGGTTGACCCAACCCGACAGATGACAGGGGTTTGACGATGTACGCAGTGATTCGCACGGGCGGGAAGCAGTACCGCGTCGCCGAGGGCGATGTGGTCCGGATCGAGAAGATCGCGGGCGACGTCGGGGCCGAGGTGACCTTCACGGAGATCCTGCTGGTCGGTGGTTCGGACAGCCCGAAGGTGGGCCAGCCGACCGTCGCTGGCGCGAAGGTCGTGGGCAAGGTCCTGGCTCAGGACAAGCACCGCCGCGTCCTCCACTTCCGGAAGGAGAAGGAGGGCTGGACCCGCCGCCGCGGTCACCGTCAGCCGTACACCGAGGTGAAGGTCACCTCCATCGCCGGCTAGTCCGGACGGTTTCACCTCAAACTTCAGGAGCAAGGTGTCATGGCTCATAAAAAAGGACAGGGTTCTTCGCGCAACGGTCGCGATTCCAACCCGCAGTATCGTGGCGTGAAGGTGTACGGCGGTGAGACGGTGTCGGCGGGCAGCATCCTCGTTCGCCAGCTCGGCACGGTCATCCACGCCGGCGCCAACGTGAAGCTCGGCCGCGACTTCACCCTCTACTCGGTGGTGGACGGCGTCGTGAAGTACGAGCGCCTGGGCCGCGACCGGAAGAAGGTCTCGGTCTACCCGGCCGCCGCTGAGCAGGCGAGCGCCTGACGGCTGGCCGGTCCTTGAGGCCGGCAACCGTGCGGCACCCACGAGCGGGTCGCTTCTCCAGTCCACGCGCCCAAGCGGCAGCGGGATGCGAGGGCGGCCCGCTCTTCGTTTATCCAGGAG
Organism: Myxococcus sp. 1LA; assembly: GCA_046520405.1. Lineage (GTDB taxonomy): Bacteria > Myxococcota > Myxococcia > Myxococcales > Myxococcaceae > Myxococcus. Next base: position 1,344 of record JBKGHI010000257.1, on the reverse strand, counting down.
TCCCAGATGAAGTTCGTCGACGAGGTCCGCATCTTCGTGAAGGCGGGGGATGGCGGCAACGGCGCCGTCTCGTTCCGGCGGGAGAAGTACATCGAGCGCGGTGGCCCCAATGGCGGGGACGGCGGCAACGGCGGCTCCGTTGTCTTCGTGGCGGACCCTCAGCTCACCACGCTGCTCGACTACCGCTACCAGCAGCACCACCGCGCCAAGAATGGCGAGCACGGCATGGGCAGCGACTGTAACGGTCACGGCGCCGACGACATGGTGCTCAAGGTGCCCGTGGGCACGCTGGTGAAGGACGCCAACACCGAGGAGCTGCTGGTGGACCTCAGCGAGGCCGGCCAGCGCTGGGTGGCGGCGAAGGGCGGGCGCGGCGGCTTGGGCAACATGAACTTCGCCACGTCCACGCGCCAGACGCCCCGCTTCGCCCAGGACGGGACGAAGGGCGAGGAGATCACGCTCCGGCTGGAGCTGAAGCTGCTGGCTGACGTGGGGCTCCTGGGCTTCCCCAACGCGGGCAAGAGCACCTTCATCTCCAGGGTGAGCCGGGCGCGGCCGAAGATCGCCGACTACCCCTTCACCACGCTGGTCCCCAACCTGGGCATGGTCCAGTATAAGGATGGCCTGTCCTTCGTGATGGCGGACATCCCCGGCATCATCGAGGGCGCCAGCGAGGGCGTGGGCCTGGGCCACCAGTTCCTGCGCCACGTGGAGCGGTGCAAGGTGCTGATCCACCTCATCGACATGGGGGCGGAGGGCGAGGGCCGCGCGCCGCTGCACGACTTCGACGTGCTCAACGCGGAGCTGGAGAAGTACAGCCCGGAGCTGGCGTCCAAGCCGCAGGTGGTGGCGGCCAACAAGTTGGACCTGCCGGACGCCCAGGCCCGGCTGGAGGACTTCACGGAGGCGCTGCGCGAGCGCGGCATCCGCGTCTACCCCGTGTCCTGCGCCACCGGCGAGGGCATGCAGCCGCTGATGGACTCCGTGGCCGAGGTGCTGTTCACCGGCCGCACCGAGAAGCTCCACGTCGAGGCGCCCGCGAAGGCGGCCCGGACGCGGAAGGCCAAGGAGGCGGGCAAGGTGAAGGTCTCCGCGGCGCGGACGCGTGAAGAGCAGGAGTTCGAGGAGGCGTACGCGGCGCTGGAGGCGGCGGAGGCGCGGGTGAACGCGGCGCGCCAGGAGACGGCTTCGGCTGGGAAGCAGGCTTCGTCGCGCAAGCAGAGCGCTGGGGCTGCGAAGACGGCTTCGGCGGGCACCGCTGCCGCAAAGAAGGCCTCGGCGGGCAAGGCGGGCGCCGCTGCCGCGAAGAACGGCCTCGGCGGGCAAGGCGGCGCCGCTGCCGAG
>JBKGHI010000256.1:0-12168 GCA_046520405.1 Myxococcus sp. 1LA | reverse complement strand
GCGCTGAAGAGGAGCGCCGGCCGTCCGTCGCTGGATGGCCAGCGCCGTGGCGCCGCCGGGGTTGCACGTCATGGAGCTGGAACTGCACCTGCCCGTCGGCCAGCGCGCCGATGCGCACGGTGCCATCCGCGCCGGCCGCGGCCCACTGGCCACCGGACACGGCGAGCGCGTTCACCGCGGAGGGCAGCTCCGTGCTCCACAGCACCTTGTTGGTGCCCGGCTCGAACGCGGTGAGACGGCTGGCGGTGGATGCGCGCGCGCCGCCCACCAACAGCAGGCGTGCATTGGCCGCGAGTGCGCGGACCTTCTCGATGTTGCCGATGGCGAGTACGGGCATCACGCTCCTCAGTGGCCGACCTTCTTAGCACCGGCGCGCGGGTTTACGGAGCGCGCAATACACGGGGCGCTGCCTCACGCGCTGTTAACGCCCGCTGCCCCGAATTCCCGTGGAGCGCAGATAGAACCGGGCCGTCTGCGCGAGAAACCGCAGGGGGTAGCCGGGCTCGGCGAGCTGGCGCTGGAGTTCACCACTCAGCTCCGAAAGCAGCGTGCGCAGCAGCTCCAGCTTGCTCGGGTCATCCAGCGTGGACGCGCGCCCCAGCGAGGGCATCCGCCGCCGCCACACCGGGCTGTTGGCCAGCGTGGCCCTCACGCCGTCGAGCAGGTCCAGCAGCGTGGGCGGCATCAGCCCGATGGAGATGGAGAGCGCCTCCTCGGGCGCCTGCGCCATGTGCCAGTACCCGCCCGGGATGTAGATGAAGCCCCCGGCGCCCAGGGAGTGCGTCTCCACCGGCGTCTTCTCCTGCGCGGCCAGCGTGCCGCCAGGCACGGCCTCCGGCAGGGGCACGGGGTGGAGCGTGTTCTCCCGCAGCAGGTACTCCTTGCGGCCCGCCGTCTGGAGGATGAACACCTCCTCCGGGTCGCAGTGCCAGCCGAAGCCGTGGTGTCCCGCGGGCGTGCAGTAGATGTGCAGGTTGATGCGGCCGTGCAGCTCCGCGCTGAAGGCGCGCGCGAGCTGCGCCAGCTCCGGGTGGTGCAGGTCCGGCTGCCGCAGCGCCAGCGTGTAGCCCTGCGCGAACAGCTCCCGCGCCGCCTTCGCCGTCTTCGGCCTCTCTCCCGGGTAGGGCACGCCCTGGCGCGCGAGCAGCACGTCGCAGGCCGTCTCCTCCACGAGGAAGTCGATGGTCTCCCACGTCCCCAGGCGCTGGAGGCGCTCCGCGGCGGAAGCGCCGGTGAAGGGACGCCGCTGGTAGTGCTCCTGGAGGAAGCGCTCCCGCGGAAAGCCATTCAGCAGTTCATCGAGCAGCATGGGCTTTCAATCTGCTCAGGCGCTTCCCAGTTGCGCATCCGGGTGCGCGGCCCGCAGCTGCACCAGCGAGGCGAGGCAGCTCTGCCATTCCCCCTTGGCCAGCGAGCCGGTGAACTCCTCCAGCACCGGCGCCACCACGCGCGCGAAGGCCGCGTCCTCCAGGCCCAAATCCCGCACCAGCTCGATGACGCGGCGCTTGGCCACGCTGGCGGACAGGCGCTTCTGCACCTCGCCCTCGCGGGCCTCCTTGGCGCGGCCCGGCGGCAGGCCGAAGAGCATCTTCCGCAGGAAGGTGCGCAGCGCGTCCACGTTGGCGAAGCGCTCCGTGCCACCCACGGCCGGGGCCTGCGTGGCGCCCGCGGGCTTCCACCCCTCCGGCAGGTGCGTGGGCCGGTGCTTCTCCCAGAGCAGCCGCACCGCGAACAGGCCCACCTCGCGGTCCGCGCTCTGCATCAGCCACGCGAGCCGCTCGGCGCCGCCCAGCCGCGCGTAGTGCCGGCGGATGAGCTCCACCGCGACCTCGCGCGTGCTGCGCCTGGTGCTCTCCGTGAGGGAGAACACCTTCACCGGGTCCAGCTCCTCCGGCAGCAGCGTGTGCCGGGCGTCCGCGCCTTCCTCGCCCGCGCGCAGCAGCGCGTCATAGGCCAGGTTGCGGACCTCCTTCGCCTCGGCGTCCGCCAGCTCGTACACGCGCGTCTGCCAGCCCCACGCGCGCAGCTCCGCGCGGGCGATGGCCAGGGCGAAGCGGCGCACGTCGTCGCGCGAGTCGGTGAGCGCGGGCCACAGCAGCTCCGGCGTGTACGCCTTGCGCGGCGCGCGGGGCTTGAGGTTGTAGGACTTGGACTCCGGCTGCTCCGGCCCGATGACGGGGTGGTGGCAGCGCAGGTACGTCTGCGCGAAGGCGCGCACCGGCACCGGCTGCTTGGCGCCCAGGGCCAGCTCGAAGAGGCGCTCCAGGCCCGCGGCCGCGTCGCCCGAGTCGCTGAAGTCCGCGGGGGCCACGTTCTCCAGCAGGTAGCGGTGCGCGAAGCCGTGCAGCTCCGGGTCGGCGCGGCGGGCCAGCGCCAGCAGCCAGGGCACGGTGAGCTGGCGCGCGGTGAACAGCTTGCGGTTGCCCAGCAGGGCCAGCGCCACGGGCCGGAACTTCGCGCTGAAGACGCGCGCCTTCACCTGCTCCACGTCCAGGCCGGGCAGGCTGTCCGCGCGCGTGAGCCAGTTGCCCACCGCGGGGCCGATGCGCGGGTGGGCGCTCTTCTCCAGCAGCCACTCCGGGCCAATGGCCGCGGGCGGGTAGGCCGACAGCGCCTTCAGCGCCAGCCCCTCCACGGGGTGGGGCTTCTTCTGGAGCCGCGGGTCGTCCAGCAGCGCCTTCCAGAAGTCCGCGGGCAGCTCGGTGGCGCCGTACTTGGTGGCGATGAAGCCCTTCACCCAGTTGAGCTGCTCACCGCTGCCCAGGTACATGTCGCGCAGGAAGTCCCCGGGCAGCTCCGCCCGGTCGAACGACTGCGCCAGCGCGCCCGCCGCGAAGGCCGAGGTGGGCTTGTACTGGAGGAGCCGACCCAGCAGCGCCACGCCCAGCTCGCGCGGGTTGCGCTTCTCCAGCGTGGCCGCGGCGAAGGACTTCACGTCCGGGGCGCCCTGGGCCACCAGCTCCTCCAGGCGCTCCGCGGGCAGGTCCTGCGCCTGGGCGCGGGCGTACTCGATGGCGTAGGCGCGGGCCTTGGTGCTGGGGGACAAGAGCAGCGCCAGCACCGCCTCGTGCAGGCCCAGCTCGCGCAGCCGGCCCTGGTGGAACTCGGGCGAGCCCTGCAGCGTCTCCACCAGGAAGTCGTGCGCGCTGCCCAGCGGACGGCGGGCGAGCCGGTCCAACCACGCGGGCGTCACCTTGCGCAGCGCCTCCGGGAAGTCCTTGCGCAGGCCCTGGATGGCGAAGCTGGCGGCGGGGTCGGACTCGCACACGTCCAGCAGGCGCATCAGCGCGTCCGGCGAGCGCTTCCACGCGTCCGGGAAGGCGCGGTGCTTCACCATGTCCCCCGGCGGCGGCATGGAGAAGGAGTCCTGCGAGTACTTGCCGTTGCCGTGCGCCCAGATGTGGTGGGCCACCCAGACGCCGTACCAGGAGGTGTCCGGCGCGTAGTGGCGCAGCACCTCCACCGCGAACTGCGGGTAGAGCTCCGGCACGGCGGCGCCCAGGTGACGCAGGTAGCGCCAGGCGCGGCGGCGCAGGTAGGTGAGGGTGCCGCCGGAGACTTCGCGGCTGGCGCTGGCGCGGTGGCGCTCCACGTCGAAGCGCCAGGCGAGCACGCCGAACAGCTCCGCGTCGTGGTTGGCCTCCGCCAGCTTGTAGATGCGCTTGAGTCCGCCCCACAGGCCGAAGCGCAGGTCCGCGCGGCGGGCGATGTCCATCAGCGCCGCGCGCGAGGCCTGGGTGCCGCGCTGGTAGAGCGCCACCAGGAGGTCCGCCAGGGCCAGCCGGGGCGGGCGGGGCACGTCCTGCTGCGCGAGGTAGCGCTGCCACGCCTCGGAGGAGCCCTGCCGCCGCGTATCCGAGTCGTAGTGCGCCCGGGCCTGGGTGAGCGTCCGCAGGAGGGCCTCGAAGGTGAAGGCGCCCTTCGGCAGGGGCTTCTCGGGCGTCTCTTCGGGCTGCTCCAGCAGGGCGAGGACGGCATCCGCCAGGTCAGGGGACTCGGCGCGGACCAGCCGCTCCAGGTCTGCCGCGCTCAGCGCATCGCTCGTGGACGTGGACATGGAGCGGGATTTACCACGCTACCTCTTCCAGAACATCAACACGTCGAGCAGGTCCAGCCCGGGCCCCAGGGCGGAGCTGGAGCTGTTGTTCTCGAAGTACGACAGGTCGATGAGCAGGGCGACGGCCAGCACCATCTGCCGAAGCCGGAAGTCGGTGCACTGGGGCATGAAGTCGAGGGTGAAGGTGTCCGCGGCGGTGAAGGTCTCCTGGAAGAAGCCGCTCCAGCGTTTGCGGACGACGGCCACTTCCAGGTCATCCTGGAAGATGTGGAAGGTCCAGGGTCTGAAGAGCGGTCCCTTCACGGTGGCGATGACGGCGCCGCCGGGCGTGACGATGTCCAACTGGCGTCCCAGCAGGGTGAAGCGCTGCTGGATGCGCGCCATCAACCGGCCGTCCCACGCGAAGATGTCCGCCTTCGTGAGGATGACGCTCCACGGGCGCTCCACCACGAGCGCCACGATGCCGCCCAGCGTCATGCACTCCATCCGGGCCTTGTAGAAGGGCCAGAAGGTCCGCCGGAGCATGGCGCCGAAGCCCCGTGCCTCCTCCTCCACGTACAACGCGGCGCGGCCCATGTCGTCGCACACCTCGTAGCGGTTGCGCGTCTGGGCCCCGAAGATGACCTCCATGCCCTCCCGAAACTGCCGCATGCGCAGCGAGGGGGCCTGCATCATGTCCCGCAGGGCCATGCTCAGCTCGGTGCTCATGTGGCGCGGGTCCCCCGGAAGCCCCTTGCCCGCGCCGGACGGCACCTCGATGTCCGCCAACGGCTCCAGGGCCGCGCTGGCGGGGGCCTCCTGCTTGCGAGGCTCGCGTCCGCGCCAGTCCAGCTCCAGCTCGGTGGTGTCCGCCAGGGAGGGCTTGTCGCTCATCCGCTTCACTTTAAACGTGGCCCGGGCCCGCCGATAATCGGCCCCGTTTTCAGGGGAGGGGACGGAGGTCCACCTGGATTTCTCGCTCCAGCGTTCCCCCCTCCTCCAGGAGGAGGACGGTGCGGTGGATGGCGTACCGCTGGGGTTCTCCCTCCTCCTCCACCAGGACGACGTACGTGTACTCCCCGCCTGGGAGGTTCTCGTACACCACCGTGTCCGCGAGGCTCCGAATGGAGGCGCGGATGTCTCCGAAGCGGAGCCGGCTGCGCAACTCCTGGGCGGACAGGTTCGGGGGCAACGTCCCCGCCAGCAGCGCCTGGTTCTGCTTCAAGTCCGGATCGCGCGGCGGCATCCGGATGCCGAGCCGCATCGTGCCGTTGCCGGTGCTCTCGGTGAGCGCGAGCCTCACCGTGCCCATGGGCGGGAGCTGCACGCGCCGCGGGTGGATGGTGACGAGGCGGCCGTCCAGCGTCTGGGCGCTGGAGGCGGACAGCGTATAGCTCCCCGCCCGGACGTTCGTGGCGTGGAACGTCCCTGGCGCCTCCTCGACGCTGATGGACATGTCGATGCCGTCGGGGACGAGTTGGACCATGGCCTCCACCGGCTGGCCATGCCGGTCCGTCAGGGTGCCTTCCACGCGCGCGCCCGGGTACACCCGGAGCTCCAGGTTCTCGTCACCCGGGCCAATGCTTTGGCGAAACCAGGGGTGCCCCTGATTCGTCCGGACCCGCACGTCCATCGGGCGTGCTTCCAACGGGGCGAAGGCGAAGGTGCCGTCCCTGTCCGTGACTTCCGCGGCCACGGGCGCGACCTCCCCCCACGGGTCGTCATCCCCGGGGAGGTGGAGCTCGACGACGGCGTCCTCCAGGGGGCGCGACATCTCCGCGTCCACCACCCGTCCGCGGATGAGGCGTCCGGCCTCCAGCCGCACCTCGCCCAGGTCCGTGTCCTCGCCCGCGACGACTTGAACCTCCCGCACCGCTCGCGTCAGTCCGGGGGCCTCGAAGGCCAGCCGCTGGAGTCCCGCGCGCTCGACGGGGAACCGGAAGGCGCCGTCGGGGGCTCGGAAGGTCTGCTCGTCGACCGTGAAGCGGGTGATGGGCGAGCCATCCCCGCGAACCACCCGGCCCCGGACGTGGCCCTGGCTGCGGAGCACCAGCCGAACGTCCTTCGCGCCGGACCTCGCGACGACCACGGGATGGGAGATGTGGGGCACCTGGGCCTTGCTGCCCTCGAACTCGTAGCGGTCCTTCGACGCGCGCAACCAGCACGGACCTTCCATGAGGTGGTGCAGGGTGAAGCGGCCTTCCGTGTCGGTGGTGGTGGAGAGGGGGACGCCGTCCGACTGTCGCGGGATGTCGTCCGCGTCCACCACCGCGTCCGCCACCGGCCGTCCGTGTTCGTCCACGACGATGCCGGACACCGGGGCTCCCGTTTCGATTTGGAACGAGGCCTCCACCGTCTCCGTTCCCTGAACGGTGACGGCGCGCCGCGCCTTGGGCCCGCCGACACTGAAGTGCAGCCCAACAATCAGGTTGTAGGTGCCCGAGCTCACGCGGGTGATGACGAAGCGGCCTTCCTCGTCGGTATCGGCCAGTTGCGTAGGCTGTTCATCACTGTCGCCCACCAGGGTGAGCGTCATGTAGGGGATGGGCACGCCCTGGGTGTTGGTGACGGTGCCCTCCACCCGGCCCGCCCCGCGCAGCGCCACGCGGATTTCAGGGCCGGGCACTTTCACCACCCGCCGTTCCTCCACGTATTCGTCGTCGGTGATGACGAGCGTGTAGTCCCCGGGCTCGGCGAACGTGAGCTCGAAGTGGCCGTGCTCGTCCGAGGTGGTGGCGTCGACTTCTTCGCGGAAGAGGCCGGCCTCGACGTGAATCGCGTCATCTACGTCGATGTCCACGCCGGACACGGGGTTGCCGTGGGGATCGGTGATGGTGCCCTGGAGGAGGTGGGCGGGGATGAGGGTGAAGTCCACGCGCTCGCCGGAGCCGGCGACCGCGTCACGCAACTGGCCCTGGTAGCCTGGGGCCATGACGTTGAGGATGTATGGCTCCCGTCGCAGGGGGCCCAGCCGGAACAGGCCATCCGCCGCGGTGAAGACGTAGTCCACCGGGGGCGATTGTCCCCGGGGCGGAGCCGCGCCCACCTGCGCGCGGGCGATGGGGCGCCCGGACTCGTCGCGCACGCTGCCTTCCAGGTAGACGAGCGTGCCCAGCCGGATGGTGGCCTCCGCGTCTTTGCCTTCCTCGGTCAACGTCGCCATGGCGAAGCCGTGTTCACCCTGGTGCTCCGCGCGCACCTCGTAGTCGCCCGGCGAGAGTGAATCGAAGGAGAAGCGTCCCGCGTCGTCCGTCACGGTGACCTGCGACGTGTACTCCACGTGGACCTCCGCCCCGGACACCGGCTTGTCCTGCGCGAGCACGCGGCCAGACAGCCGTCGCGGTGGATGGAGGACGATGGGGTCCAGCGTCTCCGCGACCACCGACTGGAGCGAGTCCGTGAGCAGGCCCTCGTGGCTGGCGACGACGGTGTATTCGCCCGGTGGCAGGGGCCCGAAGGCAAAGCGGCCGTCCGCGCCGGCCCGGGCTTCGAAGAAGCGGGCGTGGTCCTGGTGGAAGAGCGTCAACCGTGCGCCGGGCAGCGGCGCGGCGGACTCGGCGATGACGCGGCCGGGAAGGAAGCGGCCCGCTGCGAGCACGAGCTGCACGTCCTGTGCGGCCGTGCTGACGTTCAGCGCCAGCGTGGCATGCCGCTCGCCGATGGCCCACAGCGCCACCACGCCCTCGGGGAGGTCTTCGAGCAGGAACGTCCCGTCCGCCGAGGTGACGGCCTGGGCCACCACGGGCGCCGCGCCATGGCCGGCCTCGACGAGCTCCCGCACCAGCTCCTCGGGCTCGCCGATGCAGTCACCGGAGGACAGCATCCGCTCCGGCGCGCGCGTGTCGCAGGGGCGCGCGGACAGGGACTCATCGGGCATGTCGCGCGTGGCGGTGACCTGGATGCCCGCGGCGGGACGGCGCTGTGCGTCGAGCACGCGTCCTCGGAGTGAGTGATTGCCACGCGGTGGGGGCGTTGGGGGGCCGAGGTCGCGCCGCGACGAACCGCGTTGGGCGGTGGCGGGCCGCGGGTCCGAGGCGCCCTGGCCTTGGACGAGTGCCACGGCCGCCACGAGCGCGAGCACACCGAGGGCCACCATGACTGCGGGCTGCTTGCGCATGCTGCTGTGTCCCCCGGGCCCGGGAAGCTCCCGCCTCAAAGCCGGTGCGTATCTTCCACCAGGGGTTCGCCCGGGTGGAAGAGGGGCGCTAGGCTCCGGGCGTCAGCGCTTCGATGCGCGCCTTTTCCGAGACGATGAGATTCCGCACGTGCTCACGCAGGGCGGCCACGTCGGTGAAGGCGCTGGGGTCGACGGGGGGCATGACCTGGACGTGGCAGCGGGCGGTGGTCTCCAGCACCAGACCGTGCTTGGGCAGGGTGCGCGCGGTGCCGGTGAGGACCACGGGGATGACGGGGCAGTTCTGCTTCAGGGCCAGCGCGAAGGCGCCGTCCTTGAAGGGCTTCACGACGCCATCCGAGGAGCGCGTGCCTTCGGGGAACATGAGGATGGGCACGCCGCGAGACAGCCAGTATTCGCAGTCCGCCAGCATCTTCATGATGCTCGCCTTGTCGCCGCGCACCAGGGGGACATAGCGGTTGAGCCGCATGTTCCAGCCGATGAGGGGCAGCTTGAAGTTCGACGCCTTGGAGACCCACTTGAAGGGGCGGTAGAGGCCGAAGAGGACCAGGATGTCGCCGAGCGACTCGTGGTTGGACACGAGCACGGCCGGGCCGCTCCAGGGCAGGTGTTCGCGGCCGTCGACCTTCAGGTGCCACAGCGGGTTGACGTAGAAGTAGAGCTGCGCCCAGAAGCACGAATACAGGTGCAGGACGCGCCCGTTGCGGTCGAACGGCAACGTGACGGCCCACACGAGCACGGCGCCGATGAAGAGCGCGGTGCTGGAGAGCAGTAGGAACGACCAGAAGACGATGGAGAAGAGGAGTCGAATGGCGCGCAGTGTGCCACAGGCTCAAGACGTGTGGGGGTGTACTTGGAAGTGCCCGCGCCTACGTCTGAAGTCTTGGACGCATCGTGAATTCGCGGAGGATGCGAACCCCATTGGCGATGACGCCGAGCGCCAGGAGCGCGACTGTCGCGACGCTGCTGAGCGCCAGCATTCCCGTGATGGCGCGGCGCTGAAGCAGGGCCCACTCGACGATGCCCGCGAGCTCGGGAGGAGGAATCCAGGTCACCCGGACATATTCGAGGTGAACAACGCCCTGACGCGTCAGGAGCAGGAGGGTGTTCAGGGCGGCGACGAGCGCCAGCATGGCCACGGTGCGTGAGGACTTCACCGCTCGCGCCCAGAGCCCCACGACGAGCATTCCCAGCGACAGCCCGATGATGAGCGGCGTGAAGGCGTTCACGGCGAACATGAGCTGCCGGTAGACGGCGCGCTCGGCGGGGGATTGTGGCTGGAAGAGGGCGTTGAGCCGGACCAACGTGTCTTCGGAAGAGATGCCCTCGCAGCCGTGTCCCATCAGCAAATGGCCGGTGGCGACGAGTCCAAGCCCGAGGACACCGAGCAGCGGCACCCACTTGCTTCGGCAGACCTCCACGCAGCGCTCGAGTCGCATGGCGACAGAGTCTGCTTCAGCCCGCGTCCGGATGGAAAGCCGTGGGGCTTGACGTGCGAGCAGCGACGCGAGGATGCGCTCGGCATGCGTCCACAGCAGCGCGCCCCCGGTGTCTGGAACTACATGGCGTCGGGCCGTGGGAATCCTCGCGGCGAGCGTCTGTCCATGGTCGGGTGAGTGAACCGTGCTGGTATCGAGCGCGCCGTACCAGAGGTCCACCGGCACGGTGAGGGACTCGGGCTCGAAGGGCCACCGGGACATGGCCAGCACGGTGTCGCGCGCGTAGCCCGCCGTGCCTTGGGAGAAGGCTTCGTCCAGCGCGCGCCGGTAGGCCTCGGCGAAGCGCGGCTCGGTGTACACGGCGCGGTCGGCTTCATGGCTCATGCCGATGACCATGTTCCACATCAACTCCGCGCTCATCCCCGCGAAGAACGCCTCGGCTTGCACGGGGTCCGTGGCGGTGAGTTCCACCAGCTTCGCGACGTCCGGATGAAGCAGGGCGCGCATGGCCGGGTGTGCCAGTTCGTCCCCGCCTGAAACAATCGCGACGCCCTCCACCACCCGCGCGGCCGCCAAGGCGAGGGCGAAGGGCGCGCCTTGGGAGGCGCCCACCGCGCGGAGTCCGTTCAGCGCCCGGGCCGCGCTGAAGTGCTGGAGGTCCGTGGCCCAGTCCAGGAGGCTCCGCCCTGGCATGGGCGTGGAAGCTCCCAGCCCTGGCCGGTCGACGGAGATGAGCCGGACACCGGTCTTCGTCAGCACCGCCGAACCCATGCCCAGCCAGCGGCTGGTCGCCGCGCCCGGGCAGAGCAACACGGGCCTTCCCGTGAGCGGCCCCCATTCACTCCAGCCCAACGCGCGTCCGTCGGGCAGTGGGGTTGTTCCTTGTCGCTCGGGGGCCTGGATGTCGGGAGGCGTCATGTCGCGAAGAACCGCTGCCAGGGCTGGAACCTGACAGGGCCTCCGACGATACGTTTCAAGCGCGTCAATCTGGCTAGCTCGCCTTCAACACGGGCACGGGTGCAGGGGATTCGCCCTGCGTCGCGTCCAGCGTCTGCACCCGCGCGCCCTCGGCGGCGAAGGCGTCCCGCAGCCAGGGGTGGCAGGTGAAGGCGATGACCTGCTGGTGCTCGGACAGCTTCGCCAGCAGGTGGATGGCGCCGCGGGCCCGCTCCGGGTCGAAGTTCACCAACACGTCGTCGACGATGAGCGGCAGCGCCCCGCGCGTCTCCCCGAAGTCCCGCACCACCGCCAGCCGGAACGCGAGGTAGAGCTGCTCGCGCGTCCCCCGGGAGAGCTGCGCAGCGCTCCAGTCGCGCTGGCCATCGCCCACGCGCAGCTCGCGCTCCTCTCCGGTGGGGATGAAGACGCGCTGGTAGCGTCCCTGGGTGAGCGTGGCGAAGTGCTCCGAGGCGAGCTGCACCACGCGCGGCTGCTGCTCCTCCTCGAAGCGGCGGCGGGCCCGGGCCAGCAGCGCCAGCGTCAGCCGGTCCGCCGCGTACTGCATCGCCAGCTCGGCGGCCCGGGCGCGCAGGGCCTCCTCGACGATGCGCAGCTTCGCCAGCGCGTCGTCGTTCTCCCACTGCTCCAGTTGGTGGCTGAGGGCGCCGCGCTCCGTGAGCACCGCCTTCAGCCGCTCCTGCGCCTCCGCCTGTCTGGCGCGCAGTGACTCCAGCTCCACGCGCAGGCCCTGTTCGCCGCCCACGTCGATGAGCGCCTGCCGCGCTGGCGTCTCCGACATGCCCGTGCGCGCCTCGATGCGGTGCGACAGCTCCCGCGTCCGGCCCGTCAGCTCCGCGTACCGGCGCGCCAGCGCGGCGCGGCGTCGGAAGGTCTCCTCGTCGGCGCTGCCACCTTCCGTCAACAAGGTCGCCAGCGCTGCTTCCTCGTCGTGGCACAGGCCGTCCAGCCGCGCCTTCTCCGCGCGCAGCTCGTGCCGCCGCTCTTCCAGCGTCCTGCGCTCCAGGCTCTGCGCGCGCTCGGCTTCCAGCGCCGCCGCCACCCGCGACGCCAGCGGCTCCATCACCCCGGCGTCCAGCTCGCGGGCCTCGGAGGCGCTGGGGATGAGCTCCGCCACCACGGCCTCCGCCCACAGCCGCGACGTTATCAGCGCGCATGCCTGTGCATCCGCCGTGAGCGCCGCCGCCTCCGCTCCCACGTCCAGGAGGCGCTGGCGGAGCGCCGCCGCGTCCCGCCACAACGCCAGCGCGGCGGAGGCGGCCAGCGTCGTCGGGAAGCACCGCTCGGACAGCAGCGCCGCCAGCTCCGTCCCCAACTGCTCCTGGCGTGCCTCCGCTTCGCCCACGGCTTCGCTCGCGCGGTGCTCCTCGCGCCGCGCGGCGGTGTGCTCGGCGTGCAGTTGCTCCCGTTCCCGCTGGAGCTGTTCACGCCGGCCCGCCCGCTCCAGCGCATCCGCCAGCATCGCTTCCCGGGCCGCCATGTCCGCCGCCGTCGCCACCAGGTTGAGCCCGGCCTCGGACGCCGCGGACAGCAGCTCGCGGTGCAGCAGCTCCTCCGCGCGGCCAGCCCCATCAAGGCCGAGCGGAGCCGCTCCTCCTCTG